>JAIKYB010000019.1 GCA_024683675.1 Treponema sp. | reverse complement strand
CTTAGATTTGACGGCCAGAATAATTGTGTAACTGCAAGAAATATTAAAAATCATATTATTAAGTATTATGAAGAAGAGCCAGATTGGCTGGAAGAATACAAAAAAGGTATTGATTATGATATTGATGTCCTTAGACAAAAGGACCATATACTTTTGAATATCAAAAATAAATTCCAGAATATTCAAACTATTATAGCCTTGCAATATACTTCCCGATACGCCTATCTTGCCATTAGCGGCCAATATTGCACTATTAGTAATGTAGAAATTAATAAATCTGAAGAAGTTGCCCCTGAAAATTATATTCCAAGAATCGCAGATGAACTTAATTATATTGATGGTCCAGAAGGTGATATTCCAAGTATTCAAGTTGATGGCTGGAGATCTGCTTCAACAATTGGTGTTCCAGTAACAGACGGAATGAAAATTACCTTCCATTCCAAGAGCCTGCCGACTGCCCGTCTTGTCTGGCACTGTCCATTTATCAGCCTTTTCTATTCTGATAACCAGAAGGTAAATGGTCCAAATTTCCGTGAATTTGTCTTGATTCGAATTGATGGAGAAAACTGGGAATCCTATCAGTATGCTCAGAACACAATCATCATAGATAAAAAAGATGATTTCAATGGCTGGGAAGAATGGAAAAAGCTTAACAAGGAAGGAATAGACTGCAAGCTTTATGTACGCCGCGAAGAAAACAAGTTGACTGTTGTAACTGAAAATGCGGGTATTTCAATAAAAAGTATTACTCTGCTTAAGGAAGAAACTCCAGAAGTGTATTTAGCACTTACTGGAGATCAGTGCGCTATCAGCAATATCAGAATCAAGCGCTAAAATAAAGAAGAGCTTAGTCTCCAAAAAGAGCGTGAGCGTCTTCTGTTTCCATTACAGAGATTTTTGAAGTAACAGAAGGCTTTTCGTCTCCCTTATTTGCGTAAAGCTCACAGATATATCTGTAAACATGATTTTCATCATCACGGAAGTCTTCGGCAATCTTCATCTGGATAGTTGTATTGTTTTTAAGATAGCCTACATCAGCCTTGAATTCCATAACAGAAAGAATAAAACCAGGAAGAGGAGTTCTTCCCTTCATTGTATTTGTAATTCCTGTCAAAGCTGAAATGCCCTGTGCCATAAATTCAAAGCCAGCCCAGGTAGGAACTCCGTCAAATTCTGGCTCATAGAAAATGCAGTTTTCTGTAATATCATATTCACTCGTAATTGTATGATTGTTGATATCATGCTGGGTAACGCGGCTTAAAAGGAACATCTTTCCCTTATGTGGAAGATAATTAATAAGCTCATCATGCTCAATGTGCTGCTGGATTTCTTTCATTATTAAACTCCTTATATTCCCACTACTAGGCAGGCATTTGCACCACCAAAGGCAAAAGAATTTGAAAGGCAAACCTTTAGTTTCTTTGCATCATTTGATTTTGCATTATTTTTGTCAATTATATTTAGCTCTTCAAGTTCTGGGTCCCTTTGGCCATCCCAAATCTGAAGAGGAAGTCTCTTCTTTTCTTTTAAGGCTGCCCAACAGATTGCAGTTTCCAATGCAGCGGCCGCCCCCAAGGTATGCCCGGTTACAGGCTTTGTTGTAGAAACCGGAACCTTTACCTGACCGAAAATGGATGCAATAGCCTTAGCTTCCATACTGTCATTAAACTTGGTTCCAGTTCCATGCATATTTATATAGCCAACATCAGCAGGTTCTATTTCTGCGCTCTCCAGGGCTCTCTGGATTGCCTTTTGGGCACCAGCTCCACTTGGGTCAGGCGAAGTCATATGATAGGCATCTGCACTTTCGCCCCAGCCTAAAAGCTTTACGCAATTTTCAGCTTCTTCTGAGCCAATAGGTTCACGGGAAAGTATAAAAAATGCAGCTCCGTCTCCAAGAGTGATTCCATGCCGATTCTTACTAAAAGGATTTGTAATTTCAGCAGAAACAGCCTCCAGGGCATTAAAACCAACCAGAGTTGTATCAGAAGCTATATCGATTCCGCCAACAATTGCAGCGTCAACCAGACCGCCCATAATCATTTCTGCAGCCTTTATCATGGCACCGGCACTAGAGGAGCAGGCAGTTGAAAAGGTTGCTGAAGGGCCCTTTATTCCAAAACGCTCAGAAATATAAGTTGCAACATAATCAGCGCCCTGCATTTCTATATTGTATTCTTTTGGAAAGCTGCCTTCTGAAAAGAATTTGCGGTGGCCTGCAATTGAAAATTCAGTTCCATTATCGCAGGAGCCAAGACAAACAGCTATTCGTTCAGGGCCATATTTTTCCAAGGCCAGATTAATATCATCTGCAATTTGATTAAGAGCCGCTTCTTCTATACGAATAATTCTCATATCATAGCGGGCCGCTGCAGGCTTTAAAAGAGAATCTGCAATACGGGCGGCATAAAATTCTTCACCAGTGCAAGTGGTAACCTTTTTGATTCCGTCTTGATTTCCGCTTGTCACAGACTGCCAGAGTTCTTCTATATTTTTTCCGGCACAAGACATAATGCCGGGTTTTGAAAGATACAAAGTTGTTTTCATTTGTTTATTGGATTGTAATGCAAAAGAAGGATTTTGAAAACATGTTGTTTTTGGGTGCCACCTGCATAACAAGGGCCCTCCCGCAAAAGGGCCCCCCCAAAAAAGTGCCCCGTGCAAAAGTGACCCGCACAAAAGTGCACCGCGCAGTCAAAGCCCCTTAAATCCTCCCCTATTCTCCATCATAATTCAGCAGATTGTAAGAATATCCTCGCAGGTAATTCTTTATATAAACTTCCTTTTCGCTAATTTCAATTTCTTCTATCAGCTTTTTGCCATCATAAATACGGCGGATTTCTTTTATCTGAGAATCCGGATCTTCCACAGAGCTGACACTAAAAGTTAGGTGAGCTGCCTGATAAGAAGCTTCAAGCTCAGCAGCAGAATAATAGGCATTTTGAATATCACTTATTATGTACTCGCCAGGCAGCTGATTTGGCAAAAAGGCAGACTCAAAATTTACGGTAAGGCCATCATAGATAAGGCTTCCCATATCTGTACCCATATCATTCATAAGGGCAAGACTTATAATGCTGCTGTCAATCTGTGTATAAGAAAGCAAAGTAAAGCTGCTGTCATTAAAGGTCCCTGTCAGAAGCTGAAGGCCGTCTATACAAGTTTGGCTATTTTCCAAAGGCAGCAGCTTAATCTTTTTTGAGTTTGTAATATAAACAGGCCTTAGAGAAGCCTGTGAAGCTTTTTTTGTAGTAGCACAGGAAGTAAAAGCCAGCAGGCAAGCAAAAAGAAGTATCCCCAGCTTACAGATTTTCTTCATTATTTTGACTCCTTCTTGTCTTTATGGCCGATTCTTCCATAGAAGAAAGAACTAACGTAAGCAGTAGCCAATCCAATAAAAATGGAAAGTCCAATTAAATGAACCGGCTTAAAGGAACTAAGGGCCAAGGCTCCAAAGGAAATAATTGTAGTAACAAAAGAAACCATAGTCGCAAAAGGCTCAAGAGTCTTTTCACTTTCAGACAAGGCTGTTTGACTCTTCTTTTCATTTTCCATCATGTAAATAATGTAGTCCAGGCCCAAACCGAAAACTAAAATCAAGCCCGTAATAGAGAAGAATTCCAAATCAATTTTACAGATAGCAAATACTGCAATTACAACCAGAATAATCAGCAAGGGAACAGAAATAATCTTAAAGGACTGCTTCCAGGAATAGAAGAATCTAAGCATTATAAACATGATGATATAAGCAACTACAAAGAATTTCAAAACCATCTGTGTAAGCTGATCCAAATCCGCGCTAATATCCTGAGACTTGCTGATAAAGAAGGCATTTTCATTTTTATCGGAAAGAGAGCGGTAAGAAGAATAATCTGTAACCTTTGTAGGAAGTAAAACTGTGTAATACTTTCCTGAAACCTCACCCAACCAGGCAGAAGAAATTGCAGAAGATATAAAATCAGGGATATTATTTCTTCCAAAAGCAACAAAATCCTCTTCGCTTGCCAGAAAATCTGCTTTTAGACTTTCTGAAAGTTCAGCGGCATTCTCAAAGCCCAGGGCTTCAAGCTGCTTTTCGGCAAGTCCCAAAAGCTTATTGTAAGCGGCCCTTGATTTTTTCTGGGCCTCAATTGAAGGAACAAAGCTGGAAGTGCTCACATAACCGACGGCTCCTTCTGTAGCGGCCTCGAATTCTCTGCGCAGATTTTCTTCGTTCAACAAGGCCTCATTTTCAGATTCTCCGCTGACTATGTACCAGCCACCAGGAGTATACTGTATTACCTTAGCAGCTGTAATTTCATCCTGAAGCAGCTTTCCTTGCATATCATAAAGAGTAAGCAGATTATTTTTAATTCTAATATTTTTGTGGAAAAGACAAATAGAAATCAGGGCAAAAAGGAAGAGGATTGTTATTACAGTGCGTCCTACCCATCTTTGCTCCAGCTTTGAAATCACACAGGAAAAGCCCTTTACAAAACGAACATTTCCCCTCTTTGCAGGAAGCTTGATATAAGGGAAAATGGCAATTGTAGTAAGGAAAGAGCTTACCAAACCGACCAGACAGAAAAGAGACATCTGCTTCAAAATTGTAAAAGGCGCAAACAAAAGAATTGCGAAACAGATTCCTGTAGAAATAATCGCCATTAGAAGACCGGAAAAAATATGGTTTCTAATTTCCAGACTGGACTTCATTTCGTCGTTTCCAGCCCAATGAGTAAAGAAATGCAGACTGTAATCTATACAGGAACCTATAAGGGAAGTTCCAAAAACCAGTGTAATTACGTGCATTTTATGAAAAACGGCCATTGTAGCCAGCAGGGCTATTCCGATTGAAGTAAGAATTGAACCTACAGAAAAAAACAAAGGCTTTGGAGAACGGAAAATAAAAATCAAAAGGATTATAACAACCAGCATAGAAAGACTTGCGATTATAGAAATTTCCCTGCTGGCTGAATTTGAACTTTCATGACTGTGATAAGGGGTACCCGAAAAAACAAATTCGCTTCCCTGATTAGCGTAAACATCACAAGCCTTGTAAATCTCGGTAATGGCATTATCCTTTGAAGCAAGCTTTGCACCCTTCTGGCTTAAAATTGCACGAAGCATTACGTACCACTTTCCTTCAAACTGAGAAGCAAGCACGCCATCTTTTACAGACATTGCAGTTCCTGCATTCTGAACCGCACCCAGATAATTCTGAAGATTGTATTCAGTAAGCATAAAAGGGTCTGAATCAAGATTATCAAGAGGAAGCATGGTAAAGCCGCCATAAGCCGAAGCCAAAGCATTCATGGCAAAATCTTCAGCCCCGGAATCCTCAGCAAGAATTAAATCAGCGGTCTTTTCATCAATAAGATTACAGCGATACTTGTATAAAAAGTCTGTAATTTCACCCATTGCCCCAATATCATTGTAAAGAGAAAGGGATTCAAAATTTTCGCTTCCTTCCAGGGCCCCGTAAAGCCCCTGAGCCACCTTCTTGGCTTCAGAAAAATCCTCGTTTGCTACAAGCACAAAAACATTTCTGGAGGTCACAGCCATCATTTTATCGTCAGCTTTTTTTACCGAAGCCATAGAAATGCTTTTTGGAACAAGATTGAATAAGTCGGAATCAATTCCAATCTGACCGTGGAAAATAATCAGCGAAAGTAGAAAAAATACAATGATTGCAAAGTGATAAATAAACCAGACAGTAAGAAGTCTTTTTTGAGGGATATTCTTAAAAGAATCAGTTAATGATAAAGTTCTGTTTTTCATCGGCGGAAAGTTCCTTTGGATATTTCTGATTTGTAAACTCGTATTTTATAGTATTTCCGGAAGCTTCTGCCATTTCTAAGGATTCAAGCTCTGCCTCCATATTATTAAAGGAACCTGAAAGCTGGAGACTCTTCATAACAGAGGCAATAGTAGAATCCTTTGGACTTAGGAAAAGAGTCCATTTACCGCTTCCCATATCTGTAAAGGTGCATTCAAAATTCTTTTTCAGACCATCTACATTTCCGGAAAATACCGAAGAAAGGGTTCCCGAAATATTAGAAAAAATCTGATTATCCTTTCCATCCATTACAGATTTTTTCCCATTAGCTGCAATCTGAACCATTGCCTCTTCTGTAAGAATTAAGGAAGAAGGAAATGGCTTTTCTGTTTTCCACATTATTCCCTGCAGACTGATTATAAAGCTTCCGTAAGATTTAAGGGTACGGCCATTTGAAGTAATAGTCTTAATCTGAGTAAAATCCCCAACTGTGTTTGGCCTGCCAGCAAGAGCTCCACATACAGTTTCCAGAGTCATTGAGGCTTTAGCGGCACTTTCCTGAGCAAATACAAAAGCAGAACTAAAAAGGATGATACTAGAAAATAATGCAAAAAGGATTTTCTTCATAAAAGGCCTCCAGAAATCTTATTCTTCTTTCCAGAAATTAAAAAAGTTATACCACTGATATGGATACATCATACAGAATTTTTCCAGTTTTGACACAAACTCGCCGCAGCAATCAGAAATTCTAGCTTCTCTTTCTGAACGAGGACAATTAAAATCTACCAGAGATTTTTCTATATGAACATTATACTTTGGTTTGAAAATTGACATGTGAGAGCGCATTCCAAACATATAATAAAGGGGAATCTTCATTAAAGCCGGAATTAAGAATACGCCATAAGGAAAGTCTGCCTCTTTTCCAAGGAAGGACTTGCGGATAACCTTATCTCTATTCTGAGCACTGGTTCGGTCTCCCGCAATTACAATCAAAGCGCCCTTTTCAGCTTCTTCTTCCAGATAAATCATAGAATCTGGTCCAATATTAGAAGCCTCTACAACATTCATAGAATAATTTGGATTTAATTCCTTTAATGTCTGAGTAAACTGGGCAGAAACGTTCATGTCCATGATAATAACAACAGGAACTTCACGGCCACAAAGCTGAGTATTATAATCCTGCAGGCTTCTCATAAGCTCCATGTTTCCCAAATGTGAAGTAAGGAGGATTGCTCCCTTTCCTTCTCTTAAAAGCCCCAGAAGCTCTTCAATATCATCATCTTCGTATCTGATTCTGTTATAATTTACCTTACCAAGCCAGCCTTCCATTTTTTCAAGCACACAAAGAGAAAAATTTAATAGCTGACGATAGGGACTTATTTTACGAGGTACCTTTCCACCCGAAAATTCCTTCAGACGCTTTTGATAAATTAGGGCATCCCTTTTTGCATGTGGTGAAAAAATCAGAAAAAAGAAAGTGACTGGATAGCAAACGGCATGAACGAGGAAAGTCGGTATTGTCTTAAACATGAACAAAAGAAGCTTAAGAGGTTTATTTGAAGAAATTGCCTCTTTTTCATCTGCCCAGTGCACATCACTTTCTTTTTCTTGCTCAGACATGACGCCTCTTTCTTGCTATTAACAAAGGAAGGCGTAAAAGCATTCCAATGCAAAGTCTTGCATAAGTTCCGGCAATTCTTAAATTATCCCTTACATTGCGGAAGTTTGAAATTCCATCAGAAGGATAAAAAACCTTTACCGGCTCAGAAATTACAGGAACATTTCTCCAATAAAGCCGAACCAAAATATCTATATCATACCCCATTCGGGCATCTAAATAAGCATGTGAATTAGTAAGCTTTATATAAGGAAGAACCGGATAAACACGGAAACCAATCATAGCATCTACAATATCATTTGAAAGGGTTACAAAGTGAATCCAGGCATTTGCAATCTTTCTGCCATTTACCCTATGTTTTGGCGCAGAAGCATCATATTCCGGATAGCCGCAAATAATTGCTTCCGGATTTTGGCGAGATTTTTCTAAAAAGCCAGCTACACGAGCGGCATCATGCTGACCATCTGAATCAAGCTGAAGAATATGAGTAAGCCCCATTTCATAAGCCTTTTGAACACCATCCTTCATGGCAGCCCCTTTACCACCATTTTTAGGACGTACTACTAAAGTTACAAGAGGATATCTCTGGGCAATATCATTAATATATGCCTTATTCTTTTCATCATTTCCATCATCAACAACGATTATTGGAAGCTGATATTCAAGAAGATTTTTTACAACTGCTTCAAGAGCAGCTCCATGATTATAAACAGGAATTACAAAACCGTATTTCATTCTTCAACCAGTACACTAAATGTTCCAGATGAATAAACTTTCCCTTCTACGTTGGCATCAGCCATATTAAATGTTACTGACCCCTTCTCTTTTTTATATGTAAGTTCAAGATGGATTTTTGTATCCGGTCTGATTGGAGCCGAAAACTTAATTCTCTTAATATTTGGAACATAACGCTGAGTTCCAAAATACTTGCGTGAAAATCTTGTAATAATTTCAAACTGAGCTACTGCTGGTAAAAGCTTATACTCTGGAAAATGACCGTCAAAGAAATCACTTGTGATAGGAATAACAAATTCTAAAGCAATAGAATTATCATCCTTAGAAATTACCTTTTCATTTACAATATCGTGATTATTTGCTTCTTTCATATTATCTCCTTTGCCCCAAACTATTCTGTTTTTTCGAACAATGCCATAATTTCAAGCTTATGTTTTTTACCCTGAACATCTGTTGGCAATTTGTCCATAAAGCGCCATTTTTTTGGAATTACGACGTTTTCAAAGAACTTCATCAGATAATCATGGAACCAACGATTGATAAGGAACTTTTCTGTATCCTTAAACTGCTCCTGACCTTTTTTATTCAGAACAAGGGCAGCTGCAAGATACTGACGAACATCATTACTAAGAGCAACAACCTTTACATCTTCTACAAGTCCACTTTCCAAAAGTCTATTTTCAACCTCTGTCATAGAGATTCTTTTTTCTTCGATTTTTACAATTGAATCTGAACGTCCCTTCAAAATAAAACGTCCGTCTTCATGAATTTCCGCAAGGTCTGCAGTTGCAAAACCAGCTGGATCTTTGATATATGGAGAAATAATTCTCAGACAGCCATCATCACCCAACCAGATTTTTGCATTTGCAAAAGGAGTCCAGATAAGTCCGTCTTTATCCTGCTGGCGATATGCAATTCCAGAAGTTTCTGTTGAACCATAAACTTCAAGCGGATAGAACTTAAAAAGCTTTCCACATTCAACAGCCAGCTCTGGAGAAACAGCTCCACCACTAGAGAAAATCCAGATATTCTTCATATTCAGTTTTTCTTCTACTTCTACAGTTCTCTTAAGGAAGGCTGGAGTTGCAATCAAAATATATTTTTCATCAGTCATTTTTTCGAATTCTTCAGGGAATTCTACTCTGTTTCTGCGGAAAGGTGTTCCCAGGGTAAAAGGAAGAGAAACACCAAAAAGGAATCCATAAATATGATGCTGACTTACAGTTGTAACCAGCTTACGTGAAGTAAATTCTTTAGCCCACTTTGAAATAATGAAGGCATTATCCTCTTCAAACTCCTTCATACGCTGTGGAACAGCCTTTGGCTTTCCCGTACTTCCAGAAGTGAAAAGGAAAATACGTGTTTCTTCACCATTAATTTCTGGTGTAGTTCTATAATAAGAAAGCTCTGGAAGTGGAGCATTTTCTATAAGCTCTGGAATAAAGGCATAATCACTAGAAGCTGACTTCTGATCTGTCAGGAAGCCCATATCTGCTTTTCTAACATCAGCCAGGAAACTTTCTGAAATATTCTGAGTAAGATAAGCTGCCTTTTTACACTGAAGTAAGGCAACAAAAGTACAAAGGAAATACCAGTAATCTTCACAATGAAGGATATACTCATCTATATTCTGGCTTTCAATGTACTTTCTCATTTTTGCTGTATCAATCAAAAAATCCTTCCAGGTTTTGTAAGATTTTTTTGACCATACATCATCATAACAAAGAATGTAATTATCCTTTCTGGAGTCTGCATTAAATTTTGTAATAGGATATGCCTTAATCATCTTTCCATCCACCAATTTTCTGATAATAAATTCAACTACAAAAAGCGTGCCCATAAGCACGTATGAAATACCGCCATTATAAATAGCCCAAACAGTTCTAGCCTGCTCTTCATCTAATCCAAAAATTGAAGCGGAAAAGGTTGTACAGAAGGCTGCAGCACCATTTAGAATAAAGAAAGAACACCAAACAATGGTGACATTACGGCAGTACTTATAAACCTGCTGTTCATAAGAAGAACCTTTTATAGACTTATCTGCCAGTGTCGCAAAACGGAAAATTATGTTTGGCGGCATAAAAAGGGTGCTTCCAAAAACAAATAGCAGGGTAATGTTTATAACAACAGAATAAATCTTAAGGAAGAATTCCTTGCCTGTTATAAAACAAAAAAGACCGGCTGCAAGAAAGAGCACTGAACTAACCAACGGTTTCCAGTCAAGAGCACCTTTCTCTCCGGTCTTCTTTTTTCCTGTGGCACTTAAAAAGAATGCAGCGGCTAAAGCAATAATACACAAAGATAAAACTTTAGTATCAACCTTAAAAACAACCAGCAGCGTAAAAACAAGTATTGGATATACAGCTGCAACTACATAAAAAAGTACACGCAGGAAAGTCTTCATAATTAGAATTATGACTAAAACTTATGCCATATAAGGAACAAGAGCGTCTACAACGTCCTGAACAGTCTTTACTGTCTTGAAGATAGAAGGATCTACATTACCCTTATCTGCTGGCATGAATTCCTTCATCTTTACAATCAAGTCGATTGAGTCAATAGAATCCAAATCCAAGTCGTCTCCAAGAAGTGCATCTGGTGTTACGTCACCTTCATCCAATTCAAATTCTGAAACGAGAATATTTTTAAGCTTGTCGAAAATTTCGTCCTTAGACATTTTATCCCCCTTTTATAAGCTTATTTATTCTTTTCGCTGGAAATATAGTCAGCCAGCGCATTTACCGAAGCAAAATGCTTTTTATTTTCACTGCTCTCTGCAGAAAACTTAATACCAAATTTCTTTTTAAGAGCTACTCCTAATTCAAGAGCGTCAATTGAATCAAGCCCCAAACCTTCTCCAAAAAGAGGCTCAGAATCAACAATATTTTCTGGTGTTATATCCTCTAATTGCAAAGCTGAAATAATAGTTGTTTTAATTTCCTTCCTTAATTCATCCATAACCTATACCTGATTTATATGACGTAGTTTTACCATTATAGTAAATCATAAAAAAAATGACAATAGATTGACTTTTTTATTGAAAATTATGAATTACTTTTCCGTTTGGTTGAAAACTATGCTAAACAACGCAATATTTAGTAATTTCTAGCTCTATCTTGAAAAAAAGCATACTAAAAGATAGTATAGAGGCATTCAGGAGTAAAAATGGATTCTTCTTTCTACAATATCAACAAATTTAAAACTGATGACATAAGAGCTGTTGATGCAAAATTTGAAGCACAGAAAATAGCTTTTGCCCCACTGGCCTTTCAGGCAATTAAAACAATGTTGAATCTGGGACTTATGCAGGCAATTTCTGATGCAGGAGATGAAGGTATTTCCAGAAAAGAACTGGCTGAAAAAACTCACATTTCAGAATATGGTGCCGGAGTTTTATGCGAAATGGCACTAGGCATGAATGTTATAAAACTTTCAAAGGATTCTGAATCAGACCCCAAAAGTGAAAGATACCTGCTTGGAAAAATTGGATGGATGCTTTTAGAAGATGACCTTACAAAGGTTAATTTCTGGTTTACAAATGACATTTGTTACGAGGGCGCCTGGGATATGGAAAAATCCATAGTAAACGGCAAACCAGAAGGACTTAAGGTTTTTGGTGATAAATGGACTACAGTTTACGAGGCCCTTTCAACTCTGCCAGAGCAGGCTAAAAAAAGCTGGTTTGAATTTGACCACTTCTACTCTGACATCGCTTTTCCTGAAGCACTCCCTATTGTTTTTGCAAAGAAGCCTAAAACAATCCTTGATATAGGTGGAAATACAGGTAAATGGTCTTTGACCTGCTGCCGTTACGACAAAGATGTAAAAATGACAATCTGCGACCTTCCTGGTCAGGCAAATGTTGCAAAAAAGAATGCAGCAGATGCAGGCTTTGCAGACCGTGTTGATTTTTCTATGGGAAACGTACTGGAAGAGTCAACAAAGCTTCCTGCAAATCCTGATGCAGTATGGATGAGCCAATTCCTGGACTGCTTTAGCCTTCATCAGGTGACAAAGATTCTGCGCAAGGTGCATGAAGCTGCAAACGAAAATACAAACGTTTGGGTTTTAGAGCCTCTCTGGGACAAACAGAAATTTGAAGCAAGCTCTTATTCTTTAATGGGCACTTCACTTTACTTTACCTGTATTGCAAATGGAAACAGTAAGATGTATCGCTACCAGGAGCTGGTTGACGCCATTGAAGAAGCAGGCTTTAAGCTTGATTGTGCTCACCACAACCTTGGTTCTAACGCATATTCACTCTTGTGCTTCAAAAAAATCTGATTAGTCTGATAGGATAAGAATCTGCATGAAGAACATTTATTTTTCAGATATTACAGTTTGGGCTCCAGGCCTTGCGTCAGATGATGAACTCTGGCAGGAATGGGCTAATGATGTAATTCCAATCGAGCAGATAAAAGAATCACCTAAGCTTGAATATACAGACCCCTTATTCAGACGCCGACTTTCTCAGATTACAAAAATGACAGTTCATGTTATTCATAATCTTTTGGAAAAGTCTCACGTAAATCCTGAAACAAAAATTGTTTTTATTTCTAATCGTGGAGAAATAGAACGCGAATTTACTATAAACAAAGGTCTTATTGAAGACGATATGATTCTACCAGCGGGATTTTCACTTTCTGTTTTCAATACTCCAGTTTCTTCAGCAACTCTTGCCTTTGGATTAAAGGGTGGCTATTCAGTAATATATCCTTCAAAGGGAAACTTTAAGGATGCTTTCAGGACAGCTGCTGCACCTGTTCTTGCCGGCACAGAAAAAAAAATTATTTTGGTTTATGCTGATGAACTGGTTCCTGAAGTCTATGGCGAAAAAAGACCTGATGATAATTATCCTTTAGCATTTGCTGGAATTATAGCTTCAGATAAAACAACAAATTGTATTTCCTTTGATGATTTTTCAAATGTACCGGAATCAGCGCAGGAATTCATAAAGCTTATACTTAAATAGGAGCCAGAGCATGTCAAAAGAATCAAAAGAAGAACTTGAAAAAAGATACGGGCACAAGGATCTACCTAAAATCCAGAACATCTTCTCTTACCCCCTTTTCTGTCTTATGAAGATTCTTGCCATAATCTATTTTGGATTGGGTGCCGTTTTCCTTGCAATTTTTGTATTCCCATTTATCAGGCTTTTTTCTTTAGGCAGCAAAAAAGATTTTGGAATCACTGCCAGAGCCTATATTTCTCACACTTTCAGAAACTTTTTAGGCAGCCTGAACGTAACCCGTACATCAATCCGAAAGGTAGAAAACCCAAAGGAATTCCGAGATATTCACAGCAAGATTATAATTGCAAATCATCCTTCTCTTCTGGACTTTGTTTATATTATGTCCCTTGTACCAAATTCAACCTGTATTGTAAGAGGAAGCCTTACTCATACACCTCTTCGCGGAGTAATCAATCAGGCCTATATTACAAATACCACAGAATTTGATGATGTCCTTGTTGAATGTAAAAAACTTACAGACCAGGGCTGCAATGTAATCATCTTCCCGGAAGGAACCCGCTCTCCACGCCACGGCCAGAACAACTATAAGAAGGGAGCAGCCCGCATTGCACTTTACTGCGGCTGCGACATCCAGCCAATCTTCATTGGCGGAAGTGACAAATATGGACTTGGAAAACACGACCCTCTCTGGTCTTACAACCACGTAGAACGCTATCTTTATGATTTTAAGCTTCTTCCGGTAATTAAAATTGATGAATACAAGGATTTGTCAGAGCCAATTGCTGCAAAACGCCTTACAAGCAAAATGGAAGAAGTTATCCGTGGAGCTGGCGCAGAATACGCAAAGACTTACACAGGAAAAACTCTGAACAATTACTAGGCCTATTTGCCGTACTGAGCCTCAATTTCATAGATTTTGTCGCGCACTGCGGCAGCCTGCTCGTATTCCATGCGGTCTGCATAATCAGACATCTGCTGCTTAAGTGCATTTATAAGCTTCTTGCGTTCCTTAGCATTAAAGAGATTTGACTTATTCATAAGCACATCAACTTCCATGTTGGCTTCATCCTGAGCATCCTTTTTCTCGTGCACAAGAATATCCTCTACAGCCTTGGAAATTGTTTTTGGAGTAATTCCATGCTCCTTGTTATAGGCCTCCTGAACCTCACGTCTGTGCTTAGTCTCGCGGATTGCCGCCTCCATAGCAGGGCTCATATGGTCAGCATACATAACAACCATACCCTGAGAATTACGGGCAGCACGACCAATTATCTGAATAAGAGAGGTTTCACTGCGCAAAAAGCCTATTTTATCAGCATCCAAGAGAGCAATAAAGGAAACCTCAGGCAAATCAATACCTTCGCGCAGAAGGTTAATTCCAATCAAAACGTCAATTTCCCCACTGCGCAGCGATTTCAATATTTCAACTCTCTCAAAGGTGTCAATTTCAGAATGAATATACTTTACCTTAAGTTTCAACTCGGTCAGATAATCAGTCAAATCCTCTGCCATTTTCTTAGTTAAGGTCAAAATAAGGCTGCGTTCATGCTTTTCTATACGGGCACGCACTTCCTTGTAAATATCCTCCATCTGACCTTCGCTTGGTCTAACTTCTATAATAGGGTCAAGCAGACCTGTAGGTCGAATAAGCTGTTCAACAACCTGACTACTCTGCTTTACTTCTTCAGGACGTGGAGTTGCCGTTACATAAATAATCTGGTTCATTTTAGCGTCGAACTCAGCCTTTTTAAGAGGTCTGTTATCTGCAGCAGAAGGTAAACGGAAGCCAAAGTTTATCAGATTCAGTTTGCGGCTTCGATCCCCCTCATACATGGCGCCAATTTGTGGAACAGAAACGTGAGCCTCATCTATCATGCAAAGAAAATCATCCGGAAAGTAATGAAGAAGGGTTGCAGGAGGCTCTCCGGGAGCTCGCCCCGCAATAGGAGCAGAATAATTTTCAATACCCGGACAGGTCCCCATTTCCTTGAGCATTTCAATATCATAAGTTGTGCGGGTCTTAAGCCTTTCTGCCTCAAGCATTTTACCAGCCGCTCTAAAGGCTTCTACCTGTTCTTCCATTTCTTTTTGGATACGGTCGGTCGCTTCAATCAATTTATCATGTGGAACAACAAAGTGCTTGGCAGGATAGAATACTGTTTCTTCCAGTTCACCGGTAACATCACGATTTAAAACATTAAAACGGCGAATACGAACAACCTCTTCCCAATCCAGTTCAATTCTATAAGCTTCATCTGTTTCCATATAAGGAGGAAAAACTTCAATTACATCGCCCTTAATACGGAAATTTCCCCGGTCCAGAACATCATCATTTCTAGAATACTGCATTGAAATTAAGGATTCAGCAAACTTCTTTATATTCAAAGCCTGTCCGGTCTCTACATGTACCCTCATGCCCTTGTAAACATCAGGCATACCCAGACCGTAAATACAGGAAACAGTTGCAACTACAATTACATCACGGCGTTCCATAAGACTGTAGGTAGCTGCCAGACGCAAACGGTCAATTTCCTGATTTATATCACAGTCCTTTTCAATATAAAGGTCTCTGGCCGCAACATAAGCTTCCGGCTGATAATAATCGTAGTAGGAAACAAAATATTCAACTGCGTTATTTGGAAAAAAAGATTTAAATTCACGATAAAGCTGGGCAGAAAGAGTTTTATTATGACTGATGATTAAGGTTGGCCGCTGAACTGCTTCAATTATCTTAGCCATGGTAAAGGTCTTTCCAGAGCCTGTTACACCCTTAAGAGTCTGAAACTTGTCACCCCGTAAAAAGCCCTCAGAAAGCTTCTGAATTGCCTGCCCCTGATCGCCACTTGGCTCAAAGGGAGAAACAACCTCAAATCTTCTCATAACAGCCCCTTAGTTTTCTACCAGAGTCACCTTCAAAGTAACATTCTGTTTATTTCGTCTTACAACAACTATAACTACATCACCAGGACGCTTGCTTTCAAGAGCCGAATAATAATCTGCAAGTGTAGTAACCGAAATATTATCAATCTGCGTAATTACATCTCCACCAATGTAAATTATATCGCGTCGGGAACCATAATAAACAGCTTCAGTGCCTCCTTTTAAGCCGGCACTTTCTGCCTTACCGCCACTAGTAACCTGAGAAACAAGTACCCCCGTAGCAAGATCCAGACCGGCATAACGGGCTATTCTCTGGCTATTCTGAACAAAGCTTGCATCAATTTTACCACGCTGAACCTTTCCATACTTGATTAAATCGGCAACTACACGAACTGCAGTTTCAGCAGGAACAGCAAAGCCAACACCAGAAGAGCTTCCGGAACTGGATTTAATCATGGTATTAATACCAATCATTTTTCCATTTGTATCAAGCAAAGGTCCGCCGGAATTTCCCGGATTTATAGCAGCATCAGTCTGCACCATATTTCTGATTATTCTATTGTTACTGTTTTGAATAGGACGACCAAGACCAGAAACAATACCCGTTGTCATAGTTCTTTCCAAACCGAAAGGATTTCCTATTGCAATTACACGCTGACCAACCTTCAAAGATGTCGAATCTCCAAAACCAATAGTCTTTAATTCCATTCCATCAGGAGGAGTAAACTTAATAACTGCAAGGTCACTGTCCAGATCCTGACCAACAATTTCAGCTTCATACTGAGTTCCATCAAAAAGTGAAACATAAATTTTTGAAGCATTCTGAATTACATGTACGTTTGTAAGAATATAGCCTCTTTTATCAATAATCGAACCGCTTCCACTGCCACCGTCCTGAACATAAGGCTCCAGGAACCAATCGTAAGCCACAATCTGAGTATTAATATTTACAACAGCCTCGTTACAAATAGAATAAACATTTATATTCTGAAGTTCTTCCTGAGAATAAGAGGAAGAATTTGCAACAGGAATTACAGTTGCAGCATTTTCCTCAAGAAAAGAAGTGTCACCAGCAATTGCTTCATCTTCTGCAGCTTCAAGCGCAGTCTCAAGACCAGTGCTTTCCTGACTTTCAGCAAGCTTCTGAGACTGTCCTTTTGTCAATTTAATAAGTACAATAGCAAAAACAAGGCCAAGAGAAAGCCCAACAATAATTACAGAACGAACAAGCTGTCCCCGTGTATATAATTTCATTTCCAGCTCCAAAATCAACAAATAGGACTTTAGTATAGTACAAAATCCAAAGCTTTTAAATCACTTATGAGATTTGTCTTAGGATTTTTCCAGCTTAAGCTTATAAGTAAGTCTGTAATTTCGCCTGACTTCAATTACATAACTAGAATCTTTATAACCCTTCTTTTTTACTGTCAGCAGATATTCCCCAGGAATCAAGTCCTTTACATTCAGATTTGTCTTCCCGTAAAATATGCCGTTCAAATAGATTTCTGTTTTAGGAACATTTGATTCGATACGGACTTCGGCTCCAGATTCAAGCTCTTCAATCACAGAATAATCCAAAGGCTCTATAAAATCCTGAGCAAAGACACTTGCAAGAGAAAAAAATAATACTAAAAAACAGGCCAAAGGCTTCAAAAAATTCTTCATTACAAAACCTGCTTTGATTTTATCCTAGTCCCCATTTGTAAACAAGACTTTATTTTCCACAAAACTAAAATAATTTTCGCAATCAATAATAATATGATCCAAAAGTGCAATTCCAAGAATCTGCGAAGCCTCCAAAAGGATTCTTGTAGTTTCAATATCCTCCTCTGAAGGCTCACAGTTCCCGGAAGGATGATTGTGACAAACAATTAGTGCGGAAGCAGACTCCTGAATTGCATCCATAAATATTTCCCTTGGATGAATTAAAGTTCTTGTAAGCGTTCCCACAGACACAACATGAATCTGAATAATTTCATGGCTACCGTTCAATGTTATAGAAAGAAAATGCTCCTTATTGCTTATAGCGTAATTCCTCAAAAAAGGAATAATATCTCTGGGGTGTTGAATCCTCACCTTCAAATGCGAACTCCGCCGCCTCCCCAGCTCCACAGCCGCCGCCACAGCAAGCGCCTTACTTTCCCCAACCCCCTTTATAGCCATAAGTCGCGGCACTAATTCTTCGCTTTCACTTTCGTTCATTACCTCCACTATCTTACGCGCCATCAGGTTTATGGGCACATCCCGACTGCCACTGCCCAGAATCAGCATTACCAGCTCTTCATCAAAAGGAAAAGATATTCCATATTCCATGGTCTTTTCCCGAACATCTAATTTGTTATTTTTATTTGTATACATCCTATATATAATATTTCCCAAAAAAAGTTAAAACAGGACGCTTTTTCAAAAAAAACTTGCAATAAAGTTGAATTTTTTTTATTCCGACAAATAAATAATAGGATTTTTATGAAAAAGAAACTTACACTTAAATTTTTTATTATAATATCAACAATTATTGCCCTTACAGCCTGTAAAAGTCTTCCCAAAAAGGAAATGTCCGAACCACTTTCAAGGTCACTTTTGGGGAAAGGACAGTTGAAGGCAGAAGACCTTGCCGATTTTTTTATACAGAATAATCCCGATGAAGATTTTGACCATATTTGTCGCTTTGCACAGTATTATATAGACGAGGCTGCTGCAGAAGGAATAAATTCTGATGTAGCTTTTGCACAAATGTGCCTTGAAACAGGCTTCTTAAGATTTGGTGGATTAGTACAAAAGGAATGGCACAATTACTGCGGCTTAGGAGCCATGGACCCAGAGCATCCTGGCGAAATATTTGAAACAGAAGAACTTGGAGTCCGTGCCCACATTCAACACCTGCAGGCCTATGCAACCACAGAAGAAGTTAAGCTTAATAATGAACTTATAGACCCACGCTATAACTGGGTTCATAAAACAAAGCTTGCCATCACTATAGACGACCTTACGGGCACATGGGCAACAGACCCTCAATATGGCGCCAAAATAGACGCCATATTAGTAAGACTAGAAAATTGGTAACACTAGAGCTTAGTCACCAATTGTAGTACCAATGTATTCCTTATCATTCAATATTGCATTGATATTAGGAATATTTTTTCCACCGGCACAAATAACCTTCATTCCAAGCTCACTTGCCTTCTTAGAAGCAATTGGATCAAAAGGACAATTCTTGCCGGGTGTCCATTCATCACCAACCATTTTACGGAAGTCAGCCCAGGAAATAGTATCTAAAGGCTTTGCATCCGGATTCTTGCGAGGATCATCTGTGTAAACCTTTTCTATATTCGAAAGATTTACAATTGTCTTAGCACCAAATTTTTCACCAAGGTAAACAGCATCAGTATCTGTAGAAAAGCCTGGCTTCCAGCCACTTGCAACAAGCACCTGTCCATCAAACTTCAAATCTTCAAGAGTAGGATTATAAACAACATCATTCTTACAATAAGAAGAAAAACAAGCCTTCAAAAGCTGGGCATTGATGCGAGTTGCCATAATACCAATCCAGTCAGCAGCATTTGCATCTGCAGAAAAACCAGCAGCCCCAGCAACTTCACTGTAAGCAGTCTGGTAAACACGTGCAGGAGCACCACCGCCAGCAACAAGAATCAAACGGCGTGATTTATCTTCATCAAGCCACTTGCTACACATCCCTACAAATTCCGAAAGGAAATCTACATCCGGCTTATCCGGAACAATAATTGAACCACCAACACTCAATACTTTAGTCATCAATATACTCCTTTTACTACCGGAACACTCCAGTAGCTGCTGTATTTTACTGTGCTTTCGCTGGCTTCTTCCCAGATAGACTGAAGAGCAAAGCTTCTTGGCTGCTGCACAATCTTGTTATCCAAACTAAAAGGCTTCAGCTGATTCCAGCCGTGAGAGAATGTAATATGATGAGAATCGAGATTTCCAAAATAATAATCACGACTATCAGAATTATTTCCCTCTGCCCATTTCTTATAATCTAAACCACCACCAATTGCCGGGTCAACAGGAAGCCAGCCCAGTTTTTCTATATAAAATTCACACCACCAATGACTCTGAGTCATAAGATCCTGACAAACAAGAATACCTGCATCAGTAACGGCAGGAATACCGGAAGCCCTAAGCAAAGCAGTATAGATTACTGCAAAATCATAAGCATCACCCTTTTTGTCTTTTATTAAGTCCAAAGGATTTGCATCATTCTTTCTAAGCTTTGACAAAACCTTATAATTATCACACATATAATCATAAATCAGTTTTGCCTTTTTATAAGGATTTTTTTCTTTACCAACAATTTCCCCTGCTAATTCAATCAACTTTTCATCCCCGCTTGGAACAAGGGCGTCAGGTCTAAGAGCCAGTGTAAACATATTTCTGTCACTTCCCTTATAAGCAGAAATTTTTTCAGCCTTAATGCTTGAATTAATTTCATAAACTGGAAGAACAAAAGTCTGCGAAAAGACCGTTTTAGGAGTATTACTCTTGTTTTTAGTTACCTGATGAATAAGATTATTCTGATAATTTTGTAAAACAGGCGCTGGAGTAACCTCTGTCATTTCATAATGAGGCTGAGCAATGCCCACGTATGGAAGCGGACATCTAAGAGTAATTGAAGCTATATCAGAAACGACAACATCAGCAATATCAGCTGTATACTGCAAAAGGTAAATCTTCTTGTTTATATAACTTTTTACGCCAGCATCCTGACTAATAGTTATGGCCTTAGGTTCAGAACGTTCCTTTTTATTATCAACAATTACAACGCCACTATAAGCCCCATCAGGAACATGAACCTTAATCTCAGTGTCAGACCAGGAAACATAATCATAATCCTCTTCATTAGCGGCAATCATATTTTCTGTCAAAAGCACAATATTAGTTAAATCAGCAGTTTCTATTTTGTTGTTGTAATTGGCTGTAAAATATACCTTAGACTGATTTCTTGTATCTCCAAAATTACTACCCTGAATAACAAGAATATCACCAATAGCAGCCTTTTCAGAAGACAAATAATTTATGACCGGCTTAGTTGCCGAAAGTGCAGTATTATTTTCGACAGGAACAGGAATTCCTATTTCATTTGCAAAAAGAGCCGGTGCAGACCTTGCGTCTCTGGTTCCTACAATAACAAGACCATCCTGCACAGAATCAGGAAGAACAAAACGAATTATATTATCATTCCAGGAAAGATAAGAGCTTGCAGTAAGCTTTGTACCTGCAATTTCAACATAGCTCATATCCCGCTCATTTCCAAAATTACGACCGCTAATAGTAACTACGTCCCCCGGAGAACCTACCGGAGGAGTAACAGAGTCTATTTCGGGAACAATCTTTGTTTTTATTGTAAATAGAAAAATAGCACATACAATAAGTGCCAGAATTATAATGCCGAGTATCCAGCGTAATAAAGGATACCGGCGAAAAGAATAACTTATTTTTCCTGACGAATTCACTCGCTTTTACCTGACATTACCGTCCTGGGAACATTGATTTCTGCAAACACAGGAAACTCGCCCATTCCAGGAACACTAATCCTTATAGAAATTGTATCTTCCTTAAAGTCAGGGCGCAAAACATCAATTTCACGCAGGTTATCAGAAAGCACCTGATTATCAATTGTCTGACCTCTGGAAGTATTTACTGTTTCATGTATATTACCAGAAACAACAACATTTTTTCCACTGTCAAACGAAACATTATTAGCATTTGTAGGAATTGAAACAACAGGAACAGAAGCCACAGAGCCCGCAGAAGCAACTGCACCAGAGTCAGCCTTATTCATACGCAAAGGAATTATCAAAGCAAAAACAGCAGCCGCTGCCGCAGCATAATAAGCCGGACGAATAGAGCGCTTTTCAGAAGTTTTTCCAACATTCTTAGCATAAGACATCTTAACCATAAGCCTTTCATAGCTCTGATCCAGAAATTTCTGATCTGGACTAATAGCCTCAGAATCTGCTCTCAAGGCAGCTCTAAGAGCCTTAATACTTTCAAGTTCTTTACGACACTTCTCACAAGTTTCCAAGTGAGCCTCGTATTCCTTTTTGTAAACTTCCGGCAATTCGTTGTCTAAATAAACAGAATGGATATCTTTACTCGGGCAAAAAGACATTATCTTCTCCTATTATTTTAACAAGCTGTTCCCGCGCCCTGAAGATTCTTACCTTAACATTTCCTTCAGTAATTCCAAGTACACGGCCAATCTCCTTATAATTAAGATCGGCATATTCCCGTAACATCAGAACATCCTGAAGATTCTGTGGCAGTTTCTTCAAAGCTTCCCTGGCTTTATTAATTGATTCCTGCTTTAATAAATCAGTTTCACCTGATTCCACCTTTCTAGTATCGCTGTACAAAACCTTTTCATAGGCTTTCTTTTCGCGGTTCTTGCGCTTGATATAATTCAAGGAAGCATTCTTTACAACGCGAATCAGCCAATACTTAGCATCATTTAATGAAGGAAAAACCAAAGCCTTTTCATTTGCTTTAATCAAAGAATCATGAGCAAGGTCTTCTGCGGCTTCTTCGTCATTTACAACGCGAAATGCAATTTTAAAAAGCATCTGCATAGAAGCATCGTAAATTTTCTTAAAATCCGCTGGGTCTCCGGCATTTATAGCCTCAGACGTCAACTTTCCCTCATCTAACTTATTAAACACAACAACTCCAAAAAGGTTACAAAAAATTTACGATTTATGAACGCTTCCATGTAGGACCATTTGGCGTATCAATTATTAAAACACCGCGAGCAGCCAATAGGTTACGAATTTCGTCAGCCCGAGCGAAATCTTTATTCTTTTTAGCAGAAGTACGTTCTGCAACAAGTGCATCTATTTCAGCAGCTTCAGGGTCACCTGCATGAGCATCAGCTGCACCAGCAGCAAGAGAACCCGCACCTGCGCCCGTGCCACTATGCAAAGCCTGTTCATCCAAAACATCAAAAGCATTCTTAATTACATCAAGACTCAAAACACTATCCATCTTGAGCAAGGTAGCAAGTGCAACAGAAGCCTTTATGCCCCCCTTAGCTCCGGCAACCTTCTGCATAGCAGCCATAGCAACCGGAGTTGCAAGGTCATTTTCAAGCCCCTGGCGGAACTTAGACATAGACTCTTCATCAAGAGCGCCACCAACAAAATCAGCCAAAACAGAAGCATAATTTTCACGAGTAAGTTCAAGCCCTTCCTCTTCTTTAGCCCGACTAATCAGCTTTGCAACTCTGGCATTTAAAGCCGCACGACCATTCTTTGCAGACTCCAGAGCCTCCAGAGAAAATACCAGCTGTTTTCTATAATGACCGCCCAAAAGGAAGAAACGGTAATCCAAAGGAGCGTAGCCCTTATCCTTTAAAGAAAAGCCCTTTTCAGCAGGAAGCGAAGTCTGCAGGGTAATAAAATGCCCGCTAGACTTACTCATCTTACCGCCTTCAAGAATAAGGAATTCATTATGCAGCCAATACTTTACCCAAGGTCCCTTTGCGCGCTCAGCCTCGTCAAAACTTCCTTCCGACTGAGCAATTTCATTTGTATGATGAACAGGCACGTGGTCAATTCCACCAGTATGAATATCAATATGCTTACCAAGATATTTCATACTCATAGCAGAACATTCAATATGCCAGCCAGGATAACCCCTTCCCCAAGGAGAATCCCAGGTCATAGCCTGATCTTCAAACTTAGATTTTGTAAACCAGAGAACAAAGTCACCAGGATTACGCTTGTTTTCATCAACAACAACAACCTTACGCTTTCCAGCTCCAGCCTTCAGCTCCTCAAGATTCAGGTTTGCAAGCTTACCATAATCAGGGAAAGTAGAAATATCAAAATAAAGATTTCCACCGGCCATATAAGTGTGACCATTAGCTTCAATCTTTTTAATCAGCTCAATCATTTCAGGAATATGCTCTGTTGCCTTACAAATAACATCCGGATGACGGATATTCAAAGCATCAATATCCTTCATAAAAGCTTCTGTATAAAACTGTGCAACCTCAAGTACACTCTGATGACGTTCAGCAGCAGACTTTTTCATTTTATCCTCGCCTTCATCACCATCTCCAGTAAGGTGGCCAACATCAGTAATATTCATTACATGCTTAATATCATAGCCAAGCAAAGTAAGAGTTTTATCCAGAACATCCAGAAAAACATAAGCCCTCAAATTACCAATATGAGCATAATTATAAACAGTAGGTCCACAACCATAAAAACCAACATGACCTTCCTGAATTGGTTTAAACTCTTCCAATTTGCGTCCCATTGTATTGTATAATTTAAGTGCCATAAAAACCTCTTACTATTTTTCTAGGATTAAATTCAGGAGGGGAAAGCCTTCCCCTGCGTTCGCGCTAACGCTTCGCGTCATCGCTCTCTACCCCTTCTGCGGGCTCAAACGCCGCCCGCAACGCCTGCTTAGTGTAAAGAATTATACAATTTTCCTCTGGATTAAACAATAAGCCTCATTTTTACAATAAAATTACACTTCCCCCACTTTACATTTCCCACTATAATATTTTTTATGATAGATTTTCTTGCTTCTTCATTAAAACTTGCAAAGATTCCATATAAAGAAAATGAACCTTTAGCTCAAAAATCAACTTTTAAGGTTGGCGGTTCAGCAAGGCTATTCATAAGCCCGGAAAGTACAGATCAGTTTATTTCTGCAATTTCAGCTGTAAAAGCCGCCGATATCCCCTACTTTGTAATTGGTGGAGCAAGCAACATAGTTTTTCCAGATGGCACATATCCGGGAGCAATTATTTCCAGTCAAAACCTGAAAGAAATCTACATGGAAGCAGACTCTGTCCAAGAAGACGGAAGTATTCTTATCTCTTGTCAAAGTGGCCTGCCAATGGCAGCCCTTGTAGACTTTTGTACAAAAAAAAATCTGACTGGTATTGAAGAATTTGCAGGGCTTCCAGGCAGCGTGGGTGGAGCCCTTTATATGAATGCCCGCTGCTTCGACAAATCCATCAGCGATATTCTCTATTCAACAAAATATTTTGAATTCCAAGGAAAACAGGCTGTAAGCAAAGAAAGCCTTTTTAACAGTTCTGAATGGGACTATAAAAAATCTCCCTTCCAAAAACCTGCCGGGAAATTTATTCTGCAGGCCACTTTTAAGCTAAAGCAGCTTCCTCAATCAGAACATGAAAATATTCTTGCAAATTGTAAAAAATACATTGCAGAAAGAGTAGATAAAGGCCACTTCAAATATCCAAGTGCAGGCAGTGTATTCAAAAACAATCATGCATTCGGAGCTCCTAGCGGAAAAATCATAGACCAATGCGGACTAAAAGGCCTGCAAGTAGGCGGCGCACAAATAGCTCCTTTCCACGGCAACTTTATTATCAACACAGGAAATGCCACAGCTGCAGACATTAAGACTCTTGTAGAAAAAGTTCAAGCCACAGTAAAAGAACAACTTGGCTTTTTACTTGAACCCGAAATCATATTTATTTAAAAATGCAATAAATTTTCTCTTATTGACAAATGAAAAATGTAAACTTATACTTTAATGTATATGTTGCAACTACAAATTATAAACTTCCGTCAAGGCTCCTACCTGGTAGTAGAAGGCAAAGCGGATAGCGACCATTTTTATATTATTCAAAAAGGCTCAGTCAGATGCATGAAATCTAATGGTAACAACGATGCGCCTATCACTTATGGACCTGGTGACTTCGTTGGTGTAGTTCCATGTATGTCTGGCCACCTTCAAATTGAATCTGCAATCGCCACAACAGATGTAGTTGCAATTTCTGTAAGAAAAGAACAGTATCCAGACTTAATTGCTCAGAATACACCTATCGCTTTAAAGATTATCAAATCCTTCGCAAATCGAATGCGTACCATGAATCAGATGCTTACTAAAGCAACTCTTAATTCCGTGGTAACAGATGACCGTAATCAGATTTTTAAAGTAGCTCATTTCTACGAGAAAACTTCCCGTTATGATATAGCTGCTTATGCATATTACCAATATTTAAAAACCAGACCAGAAGGGGAATCTGCAGAATTTGCAAAAAAACATTTTGTTTCCCTTAAACCTAGAACTCATGCTGTTTACTATGAACCAACAGACGAACAGACTCGTGAATATCCAAAAGAAACAATGATATTTACAGAAGCTCAAAGTGGCTCTGACATGTTCATTATCCAGCGCGGTGAAGTTGCTATTTCAAAGGTTGTAAACGGCGAAGAAGTAACTTTGGCAGTTCTTAAAAAAGGTGACATGTTCGGTGAGATGGCTCTTATCGAAAACAAACCTCGTTCTGCAAGCGCCATAGCCCACAGTGATTGCGTACTCATGGTAATCAATCGTTCTAACTTTAATCAGATGGTTGCTACACAGCCTCAGCTGATTGCAAAGCTCACAACAACACTTGCAGAAAGACTCTGGTCTATGTATCGTCAGCTTGATAATGCTGCCCTTACAGAACCTGTAGAAAAACTTGTAGATATTCTTTCTCTTCAGGCAGAAAAACAGAAGATTACGTTGAATACTTCAAATCACAACATGGTATTTGATCTTACACCAAAAGACCTTGCAAACATGTGCGGTCTTCCAAGTCATCTGCATCCTAAAGCCATTCATGATTTTGGGCAGTTATCAAACTATCGTCCAGAAAACGGAAAAATAATCGTCAAAGACGTACAAGAGCTTATAAAACAAGCAGCTTTTTATAGAAAAAATAATGCAAAATAGTTTTTCTTCCGATACATAGAATATGTACCGGTGGAAAAGATTTATTTTATTCTTCTCTCTTATAAGTTTTTTTTCTCTATTCGCAGAAGAACTGCCAAATGGCTATAAAGATATTATTTTAGGCATGAATCTGGAAGAAACAAAAGATGCGCTTGTAAAAGACCCTGACTTTGGCTATCACGGAGACCGGGATGTTTCCCTGCTTCCTGGAGGAACCAGAGAACTTATAGAAACAGATGCCAGAACAGGCCATGGTTCAAATTTTCTGGAACAATGCTATTTCCAATTTTTTATGGATGAATTATATATCATAACCATAAACATTAATCCTCAAAGAATGGATTACTATTCTATATTTACCAAGCTCACAGAAAAGTATGGGCAACCAGATTCCTTTGACCCTAATTCAGCCAGCTGGAAAAATGATGACGTTACAATGAGTCTTGAACGACCTTTAACTCTTAAATATATTGATAACGAAATCTATAAAAATACACAAAACTACAACAACGTTCCTCTCTCGCCAACAGAAAGAACGAAAGAAATGTTTTTGGATGAATTATGATAAAACGCACCTTACCTTTAATTATTACAACATTATTTTTATTATCTAATATTTATGCTGCAGGCAAAAAACTTGAAGAAAAGTCTCTTACAATAAAAACTTCAAATGGAAAAGAAATTGAAGTTTTAGCTGAAATAGCAAAAAAGCCTGAAGACCGTACAAAAGGTTACATGGAAAGAAAAAAGATTCCAGAAGGCACTGGAATGATATTTATATTTGAACAGGATCAGATTCTTTCCTTCTGGATGAAAAATACTCCGCATCCCCTTTCAATTGCTTATATTGATTCCACAGGTAAAATCCGTGATATTTTTGACATGAAACCCTACAGTCTGGCTCCGGTTTTAAGTACATCGTCTGTTCGATATGCACTAGAAGTCCCACAAGGCTGGTTCAAAAAAAATGGTATCGCGGTCGGCGATACCATTGAATTATCATTCTGATTTTTCCAGCTTCAAAAGTTCATTTGCTGCAATTTTATCTTTCGGGTCATATTCCAAAACTGTTGTAAAATAATTTCTGGCAGACTCTTTATCACCTTGCGCTAATGCAAGATATCCTAAATTTGATATTATCTTAGTGCTCTCTGGTTCAATTTCAAAAGCCTTAAGAAGATTTTCTTTTGCCTGGTCAAATTTCTTTTCCTGTACCAGGCACAGTGCCAGCTCATTATAGGTATCCGAATTTGTATCTCCACCATATTTCAAAGCTTCCTTAAAAGCCTGCACAGCATCAGAATATCTTTCAAGTCTTCTTAATCCCCAACCAAGCATAAACCAGGCATTCCAAACCTTTGGATTATTTTCCAAAAAGCTTCTTATTTCAATTAAACCCTTTTCTTCCTGTCCATTTGAAATCAATTCATAGGCCTTCTGAAAAGCTTCATCATCCATATTTTGATTTGTAATATTATTAATTATTTCCTGGGCTCTTTCCTTTTTATAAACTCCATTTTCACCCAGTTCTTCATCTGTAATATCACAAGTAAGGGCAATATAAGTTTCAAAGGCATCTTTAGCTTCTCTATAACTGTGCTTTTTCATAAAATAAAAGCCTGCATTAAAGAAAGCATCTGCAAGAGGAGGATCTGCATTCATTGCATCCTGATAATAACTTAAAGCGTCTGCATCATAGGCATCAGCATCATCAATCAATCCAGATGCTCTGTAAGAATCTGCTCTTTGATCAAGAAATAAAGCCATATTTAATATTACAGCTTCATCCTCAGGATCCAGACCAAGTAAAGCCAAGAAGATTTCTTCTGCTAAATCAAAATCTTCATTCTTAGTCTTAAGAATAGCAGCCTCACATAATTCCTTTTTAATATTTGGCTTTACCTTTTTTATTATTGAACGGTAATAATCAAGATGTTCATTTTTCTTGTCATAAGCCAAAACTGTAAGAATACCAGCCAATATCTGTTCAGATGTAATTTCTTCAGGATTAAAATTACCTGGATCATCTTCCATCTTTTTTTGTACCGGCAGCTTTATTGTTGTATCAATTTTAAAAGCAGAATCTGAAGCAATAAAATTTTCTGGAATCCCAATATAATAAATCGATTCCAATGGATTTGAAGCGTTCATCTTTATACCTTATTATTTAGTTTGTTGTATTTGAAGTTTCGGCTGGCTTTTCTTCTGCATTAGCTGCAGGGGCTGCCGGACTAGCAGCTTGTTCCGCAGGTGCAACAGATTCAGTAACTGAGTTAGCAGGAGCCGGCTGAACCGCAGCAGGAGAAGCAGCTGCAGCAGCCTGTCCTACCTTTGCAGCATTAGCAGCATTAGCAGCTTCTAATTTAGCCTGCTCTTCTGATCTCTTTTTCATTTCTGCAGAAATTTCAGCTTTCTTAGCAGCAGCAGCGGCATCAGCTTTTTCTTTAGCAACCTGATTACTCATCTGCTTTTCTATTAACTTCTTCTGATAAGATGTTATATAACTGTTTATATGAAACTTATATGACATCGGAATGTCATCAGCATTAAACTCAATGTGTACAACAGAAAGATCTTTTCTACCTTCCAGGAATTCAGCTTCTTTTACAACCCCAGGAAGGGAAATCTTTTCGTTTGTATCAGTAAAAAACAATCTTAAATCGACTGTCTTTTTTTCAAGGAATTTAGGAATACCAACTACCATTAAACGGGCACCACCGAAAGATAAATCTTTCATTACACATTTACGTGGAACACCTTCAATAAAAACATAAGACTCTTCTTTTGGAATACCTAACTGACGTAAAGAATTTTCATTTAAACTAATTCTTTCTTCCTTGCGATTCTTAAAGTTTTCATTTACTTCTACAAATTCACCAAGTCGTAAAATTAACTCATCAGGTGGTCTTTGAGTAAAACTTAAAGTTACAATTGCAAGCTCATTAGAAGCAGGATATGGTTTTATTTCTGCTACAGTACTGTTTACAAAAAATTGTACAGGTTCTCCATTATTACCAAAAAAACAATATCTTACTGAAATAGGAACACTACGATTCTTATTTATAGCCTGATAAATTCCACTTCCAGTACCAATAAAAACTCTAACCTGCTGAAGTGATGTTGAATTAATAATACATGGCCACTGTCCACCATTGCATTTCAAATATATTTGACGTGGATCTATTTTTAGGGCTTTTAAGTTTGCCTTAGTAAAAACTATTTCCTTATCTCTGAAATAGTCATAATAATGCTGAATATGATGACTTGTAGTAACACCCATAACGACTATAGTATAACAAATTTCGCATTAAATCAACAAAATTGGTCTCTTTAAAATTGACATGAAAGCTATAAAAAAAAGACGTCATCCATGTTGATGACGTCTTTTGGATTCTGAGAATATCAGAAATTACTCAGCAGCAGCCTCAGCAACTGGAGCCTCTTCTGCAGCAGGTGCAGCAGCAGGAGCTTCTGCTCTTGCTTTGTTCTTCAATGCAGCGTTACAGAATTTACAAATATTCACAGTTTCGCCATTAATTTCCTTTTCCCACAGAACTTTAATATCTGTTTTTCCACAGATAGCACATGTTCCACGTCCGTGAGCAGGCAGTGATCTAATTCCAGATCCACGATGGTTCTTTGACATATCAAACTCCTCTGTAATTACTCTGCAGAAGCTTCTTCTTTCTTTTCAGAAGCAGCTTTCTTTGAAGTAGACTTCTTTGGCTTGCTTTCAGCAGCTGAGTCTTTTGGTGCAGCAGCTTTCTTTGCCTTAGGAGCAGCAGCCTTCTTAGCAGGCTTCTTCTCTTCTGCACTTGATTCATCTTCAAGCTTATAATCTACCAACTCAAGAATTACTACATCAGCAGCATCACCCTGACGGTATCCCAACTTAAGAACGCGTGTATATCCACCATTGCGTTCCTTCATACGTGGTCCAATCTCTGTAAAGAGCTTGTTCAAAATCTTTTCATCTTGAATAAATTTAGCAGCTTCACGACGATTGTGCACTGTGTCTTCCTTAGCTCTGGTAATCAACTTTTCAGCTGACTTTCTTACTTCCAAAGCCTTAGATTTTGTAGTAGTAATACGCTCATATCTAAAGAGCGATGTTACCATATTGCGTGACATAGCACGACGATGTGCTGTTGTACGTGAAAGCGGATTAAAACCATTTCTATGATTCATCTGTTTCTTCCTTCTGCTTAGTTATATTGGCAGCATTCTTCAGATGACTGTAGTCTGTCATGCCAAGAGTAAGGTTCCATTCCTGGAGCTTTTCTTTAATTTCCTGTAAACTTTTCTTTCCAAAGTTTCTGGTCTTAGCAATATCTTCTTCAGTCTTTTTTGTCAATTCGCCGATTGTACGAATATTAGCATTCTTCAAACAATTTGATGAACGAACTGAAAGTTCCAATTCCTCAACAGGTGTATTCAAAAGTACCTGAATACCCTTATCGCCTTCATCACTCTCATCCGAACCTAAAACATCCTTATCGTTGAAGTTTACAAATACAGCAAAATGTTCTTTTGCAATCTTTGCAGCTTCACCCAAAGCATTATCAGGTGTAATTGTTCCATCAGTCCAAATCTCAAGAATAAGCTTGTCATAGTCATTTCTCTGACCTACACGACAAGGTTCAATAGAATATTTTACTTTTGGAACTGGAGTGAAAATGGCATCCATAGGAATTGTACCAACAACTTCTATATAATGTTCATTTGTTTCTGCTGGTACATATCCACGACCAAGGTCTACCTGAATTTCAATATCCAGATGAGCACCTTCCATCATAGTAAAGATGAGAGCATCTTTAGTCATGATTTCAAGCTGACCTTCTTTAGCAAAGTCATCGCTCTTTACAACGCCTGGACCTTTAAATTCATACTGGATTGTATCCTGCTCAACATCATTAGGAAGTCTCAAACGAATCATCTTCAAAGAATTAATAATTTCAAGTGTATCTTCTGCAACATTTGGAATTGCATCAAATTCGCTAGAAATAATGTGTGACATTCCATTCTCATCATATGATGTAATACGGATAGAAGTAATTGCATATCCCTGAATTGATGACAAGAGGACTCTTCTGAGAGTATTTCCTACTGTTGTACCAAAACCAGTTTCGAACGGATATGCAGTAAACTTACCGTAGTTTGGATTTGTACTAATGTGTTCAAATGTAATGCCTTTAGGCCTCTTAAAACCTTTGAGCAAATTTTTTCGAGCCATCTGAACTCCTTTTTATTATTTAGAGTAATATTCAACGATAAGATTCTCTTTAACTGCGAAGTCAATATCTGAACGAGCAGCCAAAGCAACAACCTTTCCAGTGAAATTTTCAGCATCAGATTCAAGCCAACTTGGAACTACTTTATCTCCGTTTGCAAGAACGAGAGTCTTAATTCCTGTTGTTCTGCTTGATTCCTTGAGTGCGATTACATCGCCAACTTTTACCAAGTAAGATGGAATATCAACTTTCTTACCATTTACAGTAATATGTCCATGATTAACCATCTGTCTTGCCTGCTGACGTGTTTTAGCGAATCCAAGACGATATACTACGTTATCCAGACGAGACTCCAAAATCTGGAGTAAAACTTCACCTGTAACGCCTGGCTTTTTAGTAGCCATTACATAGTAACTTCTGAACTGCTTTTCAAGAATACCATAAATAAAGCGGAGCTTCTGCTTTTCAGTAAGCTGAAGACCATATTCAGACTTCTTAGCTCTTCTTACTTCTTTCTGGTTTCTTTTAGATTCCTTTGTATATCCCATTACCACAGGATTAATACCCAAGGCTTTACATCTCTTTAACAGAGGCTGTGTACTTTTACCCATAACGTATTCTCCTTAAGATTTACATGCGTCGAGTCTTACGAGGACGACAGCCATTGTGTGGAATTGGAGTAACATCAGAAATAGACTTTACTCTCAAGCCCATAGCACCGATTGAACGGATAGCGTTTTCACGTCCCATTCCCGGTCCTTTTACATATACGTGAACTTCACGCAGACCATAACTAGCAGCCTTCTGCAGAGCAGTTTCAGCTACAGACTGAGCAGCAAATGGAGTTGATTTTTTTGCTCCACGGAAACCGAGTCCGCCTGAAGATGCCCATGCAAGTGCATTGCCCTTCAAGTCTGTTACAGTTACGATAGTGTTATTGAACGTAGCCTGAATATATACATTTCCTTCGTATACGCTCTTTTTTTCCTTTCGTTTCTTAGCGACAGCCATTACTTATCCTCCGCCTATGCTTTCTTCTTATTAGCAACAGTCTTCTTCTTACCCTTACGAGTACGTGCATTTGTACGAGTTCTCTGACCGCGTACAGGAAGACCTCTCTTGTGACGAAGACCACGATAGCATCCAATATCCATCAAGCGCTTAAGGTTAAGACCGATTTCTGAACGAAGACGTCCTTCTGTCTTGTAATTAGCGTCGATGATTTCACGAATTTTTGCCAATTCATCCTGAGTAAGATCGTTTGCCATCTTCATAGGATCAATTTTGGCTTCTTCGCAGATTTTCTGTGCAGTTGCACGACCGATACCATAAATATAAGTTAATGCGGTACCAACATGTTTGTTTGGGATATCAACTCCCGCAATTCGAGCCATCTGTTTCTCCTTAAGCCTTAGCCCTGTCTCTGTTTATGTTTTGGGTTTGTACAAATAATACGGATGATTCCGTTTCTTTTGATAACCTTACATTTATCACAGATAGGTTTTACACTGGTTCGTACTTTCATAAAAAGCCCCCATGAGAATATTCTACCGAATTCTAGGCACCTCGCAATGAGAGCAATTCGGTAGAAGATAATATATCACATATTCCCAGTTCTTTTCTACTGTTAATTCACGAAATTTTAATTAAATTACAAACTTCGTGATCTAATTTTGCCCTTCTTTGTAAGACCATCATGATGATGCATCTTAAGAAGTGCCTCAACCTGACTCATTGTATCAAGATCTACACCAATCATAATGATAAGTGAAGTTCCACCCATAAGCTGGCTTATTGACTGTGGGAATCCAAACAACTTTTGAATGATTGTTGGGATAATAGCAATAAGAGCAAGGAACAATGCACCAGGTAATATAAGTCTATTTAATATCTTTGTCAGATATTCTTCAGTCTTATCTGTACGCACACCCGGAATGGAGCCGCCGTTTTCACGGATGTTCTTTGCAATTTCTGTAGGGTTCAGTGTTACCTGAGTGTAGAAGTAAGCAAAGAAGATAATAAGAATAACCAACAATATATTGTACCATAAACCATTAGGAGTCAAAACTCTAGCAACTGAATTAATCCATTTTGCTGAATTCTGTCCCTGAGCAAAAGTCTGAGCAATTGTCAAAGGTAATGTAAGAATAGAAGAAGCAAAGATAAGAGGGATTACGTTTGAAGAATTAACCTTGAACGGAATATAAGTACTCTGTCCGCCGTACATTTTTCTTCCAACTACACGCTTTGCATAGTGAACAGGAATCTTTCTCTGACCTGATTCTTCATAAATTACCAAAGCAATAATTGCGATGAACATGATAATTACCAGGATAACAAATACAAGCTGGATTTCTCCGGCAGCTACCTTCTGTCCTAATTCTACAATAGCATTAGGCAGGCGAGCTACGATACCTGCAAAAATCATCATGGAAATACCATTTCCAATTCCACGGGCTGTAATCTGATCACCAAGCCAAACAGTAACCATTGCACCAGTTGTAACAGTTAACATGAAAAGTGCTCTGAAAGCAATTTTATTTTCAATAACTATACAACCAGGAATGCTGTTGGCATAAACAGACATACCCCAGGCCTGGATGATACAAACAACGATTGTTCCAATACGTGTGTACTGAGCAATCTTTCTCTGTCCTCCATCTTCCTGAGATATTCTCTTAAGTGATGGGAAAATGATCACAGCAAGTTGCATTATAATCTGCATAGAGATGAAAGGCATAACTCCCAGCATAAATACTGAGAAGTTAGAGAATGCCCCTCCAACGAAGAAGTCCATGTAACTGGCAAACGCATTGTTGTTCTGTGCAGCTAAATCGTCAAAGTACTTAATAAGTACGTTTGCATCAATTCCTGGTACTGTAAGAACGCTTCCTAAGCGGAATACGGCCAGAATCAGAAATGTAAAGAACAAACGATCTCTTATTTCTTTTACTTTAAACATATTTACAATTGGATTGCTTGCCATGTTCTACTCCGCC
>JAIKYB010000098.1 GCA_024683675.1 Treponema sp. | reverse complement strand
CCTGCTTAAAGACCATATCAACGTAGCACAACCAAAGAATCAAGCTGGTGTAAGAGCAAGAGTGTCTCAAACAAATAATTTTGCAGCTACGGGTGATGAAGACGATGGTACTGTAACTGGTAACACAACAACTAACCCAATTCTTGGTTACGCTATCCGTGAAGGCGCTAAAGGCTACATCGAAATCGCCCAGCGCAAGTAGTTCCTTTAAATATAACTCACCTTGTCAATTCCGGCATGGTGAGTTATATTTAAAGCAGGAGGTCTCTTATGTTTCAGAAAAGTTATTTGGATTATATAAAAGAAGATCCTGACTCAGAATTCTCAAAATTTCTAATTAAATTCTTTAACACAAAGCCAGACCTTGAAAAAATGGGACGTGAAGTAAGAGAATTTGATCATCAACTGGCAATGGAACAGAAAGAAGAAGTACGTCAACGAATAGCAGCGGAAGGAGTAACTGTTAAATGATACTTCCTAACATGAGTTTTGCCAATGAATCTTTTTATTGTGAACATTTATTGGATACAGAAATTAATGAACTGTTAATCCAGAATTTTACCGTAAAGAATCCAAAAGGTGAAAACTTAGTAAAATATCTAAAAAATGTTTCTATTCAGAGTGAATCTATAAATGAAAATCGTACATATTTGGTAAAAGATAAATCAACGAATGAGATTGCCGGATATTTTGCACTTCGTAATGGTTTATTTACATTACACGATCCTTCTCATATAGAAAGAATAATTACTATTCCTGCGATAGAACTTTCAAATTTTGCAGTAAATGAGACTTATAGACAATCCCATCCAGATATGACAAAGATAGGTCGTGCTATTCTTTATGATTTTGTTATTCCAATTTCAAAATATATTCAAACCCTTACAGCCGTTCAGGCGCTTTACATTTATGCAATTCCTGAACAGCCTTTAATAAACCATTATTTGTCTCTTGGTTTCGAGCGTCTCTCCGAAGATGAAGAGAAGTTTGTTCATCAAACAGTAAAACCTGCATATGATGATGGATGCGTCTTTATGTTTCAATTGTTATAAACGATATAGCATATTTTAATCGTGTTCACCAGACTCAAAAGAGTTTTTTGAATCCGTTTGCTACTTAAAAACCCGATTGCGAAAACGTTGCCTTTAAGGTAAAATAAAGAAAAATCCTCAAAAATGGGCTTAACAGGAGACTATTATGTGCGGCATTGTCGGCTACGTTGGAAATAAAAATGCAACACCAGTTTTGATTAAGGCGTTGAAGAAACTTGAATATCGTGGATATGATTCGGCTGGTGTGGCCATCTATACTGGTGAAGATATTGTAGTTCAGAAGGCAAAAGGCAAGCTTTTGAACCTTGCAGAGAAAATTACCGGACAGATTATTCCCGAGGAAGTAAAGAAAAACGATTTTTCGGAAGCCGAAATGGCTTTGTATGACAAGGTAGGTGATTTCATCAAAGGTGGAATTGGTATTGGTCATACACGCTGGGCTACACACGGTGAACCAAGCGATTTGAACAGCCATCCTCACACAAACATGGACGGAACAATCTCTATCGTTCACAATGGTATTATCGAAAACTATGCAGATTTGAAGGCAAAGCTTCAGTCTCAGGGAATTGTTTTTAAGTCTCAGACAGATACAGAAGTTGTAGTTCATATTCTTGATCAGAAATATAAGGCAACCGGCGATATTTTTAAGGCTGTAATTGAAACTCTGCACGTGCTCGAAGGTTCTTATGCTCTTGGCGTAATCTGTAAGGATTATCCGGACCGCATTATTGCAGCCCGCAAAGAGAGTCCTCTTGTTGTTGGCCTTGGACAGGGCGAAAACTTTATTGCTTCTGATGTTCCGGCTCTTCTGGAGCACACCCGAGATGTTTACTATCTTGATGAACGCGAGCTGGCTGTTTTGTATACAGATCATGTAGATCTTTTTAATTTCGATGGTGAAAAAATCATAAAAACTCCTAGCCATGTTGAATGGGATATGGACGCTGCAACAAAGGGCGGTTATGAACACTTTATGATTAAAGAGATTCATGAGCAGCCAAAGGGCCTTACAGACACTATGCGTCCTCGTATTGTAAAGGATGATAGCGGCAAGCCGGTTGATGTTTATTTTGAAGAAAACAAAATGGATGATGCCTGGAAAACTGCAGACCGCGTTGTTATTACTGCCTGTGGTACTGCTTACCATGCCGGAGTTGTTGCAAAATATGCTTTTGAAAAGATTGCACGCATGAGAGTTGATGTTGATGTTGCTTCTGAGTTCCGCTACCGTGACCCTATTCTCGATAAAAAAGATATCTTTATGGTAATTTCTCAGTCTGGAGAAACTGCCGATACTTTGAGTGCTCTGCGCCTTGCTAAGGGACAGGGGCTTAAGGTTGTTGCAATTACAAACTGTGTTGGTTCGACTGTAAGCCGTGAGGCCGATGATGTAATTTATACTCTTGCCGGCCCGGAAATTGCGGTTGCATCTACAAAGGCATATACAACTCAGCTTTTGTGTCTGTTCCTGCTGGCAATTAAGGCTGGTAAGCTCCGCGGAACCTTGAGTGCCGAAGAAGCAACTAAGCTTTTGAGCGAACTGGAGTCGATTCCTGCAAAGATTCAGGAAATTCTGGACGGAAAGGATGTTATTCAGAAGTTTGCTTCTCAGCAGTTTAATAAAGATAAGATTTTCTATATTGGCCGCCAGTTTGACAGCGCAACATCTCTTGAAAGTGCCTTAAAGCTTAAGGAAGTAAGCTATATGCATTCTGAAGCGTTTGCGGCAGGCGAGCTTAAGCATGGGCCAATTGCTTTGATTGATCCGGCAACTCTTGTTGTCGCAATTGCAAGCGAGCCTGCTCTTTACGATAAAATTGGTTCGAACATGGTTGAGGTAAAGAGCCGCGGCGCAACGGTTATGGTTATTACTCAGGATGAGGGCAATGCCTTTGAAGGTAAGGCTGATTTAGTATGTAAGCTGCCACCTTGTTCATCAACTCTGGCTTCGCTGCTTACTGTAATTCCAGCTCAGCTCTTTGCTTATTATTGTGCAATTATGCGCGGCTATAACCCGGACAAGCCTCGAAATCTTGCTAAGAGTGTAACGGTTGAATAAAGTCTTCTTTTTTGTTATATTATAACAACTTTCGGGCCATTAGCTCAGTGGTTAGAGCAGAGGACTCATAATCCTTTGGTCCTAAGTTCAAGTCTTAGATGGCCCAATAGTTTCGTAACGAAGTGAGAAACTATATGTAAATCACTTCCTCCAGGCCAAACGATGCGAAGCGTCCTTTGGTTCAAGCGAAAAAAATCCAGTCGTATGACTGGATTTTTTTATGCCTTAATGGGTTAGTTTAGCGGTCGAATCCATCCATTGGCTGAATTTTTCCATCTGGCTTGAATGTAAGCTCGCGGAACTTTACGTTGCGCTTCTGGTTAATTCCCTTAGAACGTTCGCAATCATGATAGAAAAGATACCACTTGCCGTTGAATTCAAGAATTGAATGGTGAGTTGTCCAGCCTAAAACCGGAGTAAGAATACATCCGCCATAAGTATAAGGACCGTAAACATTTTTGCTTGTTGCATAACACAAAAGGTGAGATGTACCTGTTGAATATGTAAAGTAATAGGTGTCTCCCTTTTTGAACAGCCATGGGTCTTCAAAATAACGGCGAACATCGTCTCCGCCAGTGAGTGGCTTTCCAAATTCGTCTACAATTACAAGGTCGCGAAGCTCTTCTGCAAGCTCGGTCATATTATCTTTAAGAAGTGCAATTTTTGGTGTACATGCAGGTTCTGGCCCCTGAGGCTCTTTATTATCTGCACTCCACTTGTTATTGCGGTACTGGTCTAACTGGCCGCCCCAGAGACCACCCATTGTAAGGTAGTATTTGCCATCTGTATCCTTAAAACAGCATGGGTCTATACTGTATGTTCCCTGGATATAATCATCTTCAGGAGTAAAAGGACCTTCCGGTTTATCACCAATTGCAACACCTACACGGAACATTCCTGTTTTGTCGCGAGCCGGGAAGTAGAAGTAATATTTTCCGTCTTTTTCCTGGCAGTCTGGTGCCCAAAGCTGCTTGCTGGCCCACTTTACATCATTAAGAGTAAAAACACAGCCACAATCACGCGGATATGTTTCTGTATCCTTCATCTCATAAACATGATAGTCTTTCATATCATACTGGTCGCCGTTATCATTATTTTCAACGTCCTTGTCTTCATCATGCGAAGGATAAATGTAGATTTTTCCATTAAAAACATGAGCAGAAGGATCTGCTGTGTACAAATCTGTTACAAGTGGTTTCTTTTCAATCATAAAATTCCTCACTGAAATCTATTTTAATATATATTGTCTACTATAATATTGTTTTTTTCAATCGGGTGTTTTACCTAATTTAATTATTTTTAGCGAATTCCCCCGGGAACTTCCAGCTCTGCATTTCTGGCGGCAGCCCAGGTTCCTTTTTTCAGGGCTTTTTCTATATCAGCAGAGTGTATATATTCATAAAGGAAGCCTGCATTAAAGGAATCTCCGCAGGCAGTTGTATTTACAGCCTTTACACTTTCGGTCGGACATTCATAAAATTCCCCACGGCAGGCAGCCAGAGTAGAATCCTTTCCTCTTGTTATAACAAAAATATTCTGATATTTGACGCTTTTTTCTTTAATTGCAGCTTTTAGTTCAGCTTCAGGGGCAGGATAATTAATGCCAAAGGTTTTACAGAATTCTTCATCATTAATTTTTATGATTTCGGGAACAGCATTTTCAAGGCTGGCTTCCAAATCTTTTCCAATAAAATCTGCAAGGAAGATTTTTCCATGGTCCTTTGTAATTCCTGCTATTGTTGCATAAAGGTCTTCTGACCAGATTGCAGGGCGGCTTCCTGCTAAAAGAACGGCATCTACTTCCGGCAATATATCTGTAATATATTTCAAAAGCTTTATTTCAGCCTTTTCAATTTCTGCCTGTTTATCTTTTCCCAGAGGGCTTTCGCTTACTACAAGCTCTGTTGTAGTTCCTGCAGTCCTGTCCAAAAGGGTCCAGCATTCTCTGGTTGAACCGGGAATGGTAACGTATGCTAAATCCAGTTCATCATCCTTTGCATGTTTTAAGAAAATATCCTGATTGACTTGACCAAGCGGGCAAACTGTTAGTACACAACCTTTTTCAAGCTGATTAAGAAGTCTGGCCGAATTTACGGCTTTTCCAGATGCATCCTGCCTGTATTTTTCAGAACGATTTACCTGGGCAAGGGTCAGATTATTAAAAGTGATAGTTCGCTGAATTGTTGAACTTAAACAAATACAAAGAATCTTTTTCATATATCCTCTTATAAATATTATAAAATAGAAGGAAGCTCATATATTGAGTTCATCCTGATTGTTTTTCCGGGAGCTTTTCCGCCGCTTGCCTGAATTGCCAGTTGCATTGAGCGGGCTTCCTTAGACAGGGCCCTTCCATTATCTTTTCCTATAAGCACTGCAGTTCCCCCAAGAGCAGCCCAACCATCTGTGTATTTTTGCATATCATCAAGAAAAAGAGTGTCTTCTATGCTGCTGCCAGCCTTTTTCAGGGCTGCAAGAAAGGCGTCAGGATAAGGTTTGCCATTAAAGTTTGCATCGCGTATATCTGTAACTGCTTCAAATAAATCTGCAATTCCAAGCTTTGCAAGCACCCGGTCGGCATGCTCGTGAGGGGCATTTGTCAAAATTGATTTTGGATAGGGCAGGGAAAGCAGAAATTCCCTCAGTTCTGGCTGGGGAAGCAGCTCATCAGCTTCGTTATCTGGATGAACGTGAGCAAGAAAGGCTTCAATATCATTCATTCCTTCTGAGCGCAGCCATTCAAGGGTTGTTGAGTAATGTATAATTCTTTCTTTTCTAAGTTCTATGGCCTGCTGCATATCACAATGAAAAAAATCTGCAACACATTCCAGCATACGTCTGGTAATTCCGTCATTCATAGCAGAACTTGCCGGATAGAGGGTGTTATCCATATCAAAAAGAAGGTGCTTATACTTCATTATTCATCTTCCTTTTCAGTGGCTTTAGAGGCCTTTGATGCTTCTGATGCCTTTGAGGTCTCTGATGCCTTTGATACCTTTGAGGCCAGTCCCGCCATTTTGCTGAAAGTTTTTTCCAGATACTGGGCTTCCCCTTCAGAAAGGCTTGCACGGCTTAAAATACTGCGCCAGAAATTTTCCATGTCTTCACGGCCCGGCATTTTAAAAAAGCCGATTTTCTGCATATTATCTGTGATTGTGGCTACTGTTTTGTCTATGCGTTCGAGTGTAAGCGGTGTGTAACCACGGTAGTGGCCCTTTTTTTCTTCCAGAGCCCGGCGGAAAAGATGATAACTTATAATCTGAACGGCATGGCTTAGATTTAGGGAGCCAAAATTATCTGATGAAGGAATAGTAACTCCCAGATTGCATTCGTCCAGTTCGGGGTCGGTAAG
>JAIKYB010000094.1 GCA_024683675.1 Treponema sp. | reverse complement strand
GCCCTCTTTTTATTTCCCCTTACCATTTGCCATTTTCACCAGTTTTAAGGCAAACTTTTCAGAAATCATACCGCCACTGGTAGAAATCAGGCTTTCCAGAGGATTTTCTTTTATTGCAGATATGGCAATTTTTACAGAAGGATCATCCTTCCCCTTATGACTCATAAAAATTATGGCAGTCACAAAAATCTTCATTACCATTCTTACCCGTAAAGAAGCCTTTGCCATATCGCCCATTGAAGAAGCAAGAGTAAATCCATCTGAATCTAAAAGAGGATTATGATAGTCCGCCGCTACAGGATTTACCGGCCCCGCAATTGCAGATTGATAATTTTCCAGTTCAATGATGATTGTTTTTCTGGCTCCTGGAGTTACCTCTACCTTGCTAAAGCCGCAGAGCTGACCTTCCATATAAACCTGCACAAGCTGAGAACCGGTCCTTTCTCCCGTATTTTCCACAGTCACTACGGCCTGCTTTGTTCCGGGCATGGCAAATATCCTTTCGAAACCCCGGGAAGTGTCTATACTAAGACTTGGGTCCTGAACCGAAAGCTTGAAAGTCGTATAAGAAAGTCCCCAGCCAAAGGGGAATTCCACATGAAGCTTCTTTTCATCATACCAGCGGTAGCCTACCAAAGAGCCTTCGCTGTAATTTACGTCATCACTATCTGGGGCAAAGGTTTTGTAAGAAGGAGTATCTTCCACACAAAGAGGCCAGGTTTCTGCTAGATGACCAGAAGGATTTACCTTTCCACTAATCAGATTTGCAATAGCCTCTCCACAGGCCTCGCCCGCCAGGTACATATGTAAAACAGCCCCACTTTTTGCCGCAGGCCGCAAATCAATTGGCGCTCCACTAAAGGAAATTACAGCCACATTATGAGTGTGCTCCAATATTCCGCTTATAAGCTCCACCTGCTCAGGAGGAAGGAGTAAATCGCTGCGGTCAAAGCCTTCGCCTTCATATTTTTCTGTCAGTCCACAGAAGAACAAAATAGGCTCATGCCTTCTGGCGGCCGCCTCTGCTGCTTCAAGACTTTTTTTGTTATATTGGGCCGAATAAGTAATATCAAAGCCGGTCGCCTTTAGGGCTTCCAGGGCATTTGGATAAGGGGCTGAATTAATGTGACTTGAACCTCCTCCCTGAAACTTCATTTTTTCAGCCATTTGACCAATCACTGTAATTTTCTGAGGAGTTAGTGGAAGCATTCCATCATTTTTCAAAAGCACCGCAGAATTTTGGGCCAGCTGCAGGGCGATTTGATGCTGCTTTTTGAAATCAACAGGAGGAGTAGCAGGGGCCACCTTGCCAGTACAGGCCGCCTCTCCCGCAAGGCCACCTTCCCCATCACAGGCCGACTCCCCTGCAGGCCCCATACTGCCGCCACCCGTGCGCTCTACCAGCTTCAGGACCCTCTCATTAGCCCTGTCCAAATCAGCTTCTTCTATTACATGGTCGGCAAGGGCTTTTTTTAGCTGACTGTCTATGTAGCCGTGACTGTCGGGCATTGCCAGGTCCAGGCCCGCTTTAAGGCAGGCAGCCGCATCAATACAGGCCCCCCAATCAGAAATAACAGCTCCGTCAAAGCCCCATTCATCACGCAAAATCTCGGTCAAAAGCTTATGGTTGGCTCCCGCATAAACTCCGTTAATTTTATTGTAGGAACACATTATAGAAGCGGGTCTGGCATTTTTTACAACATATTCAAAAGCCCTAAGATAAATATCCCGCAAAGTTTTTTCATCAAGATTAGAAGAGGAAGTCTGACGTCTTTTTTCCTGATTATTGCAGGCAAAGTGCTTAAGACAACAGCCAACACCCTTTTCCTGCATTCCTTCCACATAGGCAGCCGCCAGATGCCCCGCAAGATGAGGGTCTTCAGAAAAATATTCAAAGTTGCGTCCGCAAAGAGGAGACCTTTTTATATTTACACCAGGCCCCAGAACAAGATTAACCTTTTCTGCCAGCGCTTCATCCGCAATAGCCTGGCCCAGCTTCCTGGCGGCATTTACATCCCAGCTGCAGGCAATACAAGAAGCAGTCGGAAAACAGGTGGCCCGTTTACTTTTGTTCAAATCCGCATAATTTGCTTCATCCTGTTTCCTAAGTCCATGAGGCCCGTCACTCATAAAAATATGAGGCAGCTTCCCTTCCGCAGAGTAAGTTTCCCAACTCCCCACCCCATTAAAAAGCCTGATTTTTTCATCAAGAGTAAGTTTGTTCATACTGAAAGTATAAGAGAGGAAAAGCGAGATTGCAATTGTATCATAACTTGCACCTTTATAATTATAGTTTATAATATTACTCATGAAGAAGGTTTTATTTATCACGCTTATTTGCTCATTGGGAATTTTTACAGCTTGTATTATTCCCTCTATTGCCTTACAAGATGGTAAGGTAAAAGTAAAAATCAGGAATGCTACAAATCTGATTATCGCTAATCCTACAGAAGAGGATAAAGAAGAAGATGAAAGCTGGCTTTTATTCGATCCAACAAGAAGCGCAGAAGATTCGCAGGAAGAAGCTTCAGGCCAGCTTCCTTCAAAGACCCCCTTCCCTCTTCACACCAAACCTTATTCCTTTAAGGCTCAGGAAAAGCTTATCCCAAAAAGTGACAGGGCTGCCAGTGAAGAAGTAAGCGTAACCAGCTACCAGGTTGGCGACACCCACCTCTTTTCTGATTCAGAAACCATGTATAAACAATTTACGGGAACCTTAAAATATGAAGGCGACTACTGTTATATCTGGCTGCTTGATGAAGAAAATACTGCTACCCTAATGACCCAGGAAGAAATAGAAGACTTTGCCCAGAAATTTGATTCTATCTATGAAAAAGAGACCACAATTTGCGGGCCAAAATTTCAGGGGACTTCCTACTATAGTAACATAATCAATCCTAACGAAAAGATTTCTATCCTCTTTTTTGATATCTGCCATGATAATTCAGATGGAGATATTTTAGGTTACTTTGACCCAAATATGTATATTCTAGATGATGACCTGGAAGAAAACGAAAATCAGCTTGAGCTTTTGTGTATTGATTCCTACTACGCAAAAAGTGAAGACTACATTACAGAAGTCTATTCAACTCTGGTTCACGAATTTAATCACATGCTAAATTATGTAAACAAAACTTTAAGCGACGGGCTTTACATAGAAACCTGGTACACAGAAATGCTTTCTATGCTGCAGGAAGATATTTTTACAGAAGAACTGAATATTTCAGAAGACAATCAGATTTATATGCGTTTAATTCCTTTTATGGAACGTGGCTATGTTTTTGGATTTAAAAACTGGCCTGAAGGATTTACTTCTCAAGACATACTTTATTACTGTTATGCAAATTCCTATGCCTTTGGTGCTTATCTTGCAAGAAATTACGGTGGTCCTGAACTGATTCACCAAATCTGCACAAATGATTATGTAAATGAAGATTCCATAGTAAATGCTGTAAATACTATAAACGACACAAATTATACTTTTGATGATTTGCTTTTGAACTTTGCTTACATTTTACTTAATCCTCTTGCTGAAGATGAAGAAATGCCTAGCCTTTATAAAAGGCAGACTGCTGAAGTCGGGGAGTTTGACTATGAGCTTGTTCCTATAAATCTTAATAATATTTCATCTGACTTCCAGATATCACCTTTAACTTTAAAAGCTTATGAAAGAAAATACTTTGGTGCTTATGGTTTCCACTATTATAAGTTTGATAAAGCTGCTTCATACAATATTTATATGAAGGATTTCCTTGTTTACGATTACAACTAAGCATAAAACATGCTATAATCAATTATATTTATTTAAGGAGCGAACATGAATAAATACGAAGGAACTCAGACAGAAAAGAACCTGCAGGCAGCTTTTGCAGGAGAGTCTCAGGCACGCAATAAATATACTTACTTTGCTGCAGTTGCAGAAAAAGAAGGACTTACAAAAATTGCTGATATCTTTAAGAAAACTGCCAACAACGAAGAGCAGCATGCTAAGATGTGGCTTACAGAGCTTGGTGGAATTAACAGCACAGAAGAAAACCTTAAAGCCGCTGCTGATGGTGAAAACTACGAATGGACAGATATGTACGTAGGCTTCGCTAAGACTGCTGATGAAGAAGGCTTTAAAGAACTTGCTGCAAAATTCCGCGCAGTTGCAAATATCGAAAAGCGCCATGAAGACCGCTACCGTTCTTTGCTTAAAAATGAAGATTCAAAGGCAGAGCTTAAGAAGAGCCAGGTAAAAATCTGGGAATGTCTTAAGTGTGGTCACATTGTTGTAGGACCTCAGGCACCAGAATACTGCCCAACTTGTGGTGAATACAACCAGTACTTTGAAGTACGCGAAGATAACTACGACCTTATTCTTACTTGGGGTCGTTAAGTTTTTTCTCTTCTTCAGAAATAATGTCCGCCAGCTCCTTTGCGAGCTGGGGATTAAGCATTGCGAGCTCTTCAAAATAGTGCTCGTACTGCAATTCCATATGGGCCGCCACCTTAGGGTGCAAAGCCTTAAAGCGGGCATCTCGCCTGTACCTTCTTTTTACAATTCCCTTAATCAGTTCAGCCTTCTTTGACATAATTGACTCTTCCAATTGTATATGTCTCTGAAGTATCTTTTCATCCAGATTCTTATCGGTCTGCAATTCTCCCTGTTCGCGGAGCATTTCTATCTGTAGTTCAAGAATATCAAGGAATTCGTCCTCATCTGCTTCATCCCAATAACCAAAGGAATAATCTTTTTCCTTCTTACGCAAAAAGGAAATTTCAATTTCATTATTATCTTTACTAAGCTGACTGATTTCTTCAGCAAGAAGTCGGGCTATTTCTGTCATTTTCTTTTCGGAATCTGAACCAAAAGCCCAGTCAAATTCTGCCTTTCGGTTGGAATATTTTGTTTCCAGCTCTGCGCTTTCTACCATATCTTCTGTAAAAGGCAACTTATACCCCAAATCACTAAGGGCATAATGAATCTTAGACCTTACACAACGATTTTCTATAAGTTTTCCGGCTCCAAAGGCACGAAGCTGGTCATTAACCGCGCTAACATGCCCCGCCAGATAAAATTTCACTCCAAAAGAATCCAGCTTTTCATATAACCAGACTAGCTTTTCTGCCGCAGAAACATCTACACTGGTAATGCCGCTGGCATCTACAAGTACCGCTTTTATTGAGTCCTTTCTTTGTCCGTTCCATACCCCAAAAGAACGCTTACTTTCCATATTTGTGTCATAACCAGGACATGAAAGAGTGCCAAGAATATCTTCGCAAAACTGGGAAATATTTGCATAAAAGAGGGGGCCTGTAAATCTATACATCACAAGGCCTTTAAGAGGCCTGGCCTGAGAGCTTCTGTGGGTAAGTGAATAATAACCGCTATAAGCAGGAACAATTCCAAGAAAATCTGTAACCGGGCTAGACTGGCGGAAAATAAAGGTAATTGTTGAAAGCAAAAAGCCTGCAATTACACCGTAAATTGTTCCCAAAAATAAAACAGCAAAAAAGGCCACATAGAAAATCAGGCATTCCATGCGGTCTACCCTGGCTAATTTTCTGGCCAGTGAAAATTCCAAGGTTCCAATCAGGGCAGAAATTACAATTCCTGTAAGAACCGGAACCGGCAGATAGCTGATAAAGCCTGTTCCAAATAGCAGAATTGCCGCCATTACAAAAGCCGCAGTTAAAGACATGAGCTGACTTTTTACCCCAAGCTGAGAAGCAATTCCCGTACGAGAAACACTGCCGTTCACAGGACAGCAGCCAGAAAAGGCAGAAGAAAGATTACAGGCCGCATAAGCAAGAATTTCCCGTCTGGCTACTATTTTTTCATCGTGCTTTGTGGCAAAGTTTGTTGTAGCCAGCAGTGTTTCCGAAAGAATAACCAGTGCTATAGAAAAGCTTGGCAAAAGAAATTGCCCCAGATTCCCATCTTCCAGTAAAAGGCTGACCTTTGGTATTAGCAGGGGAGGAAGTCCCTTTTCAACAGCAGGCAGATTTTTAATTCCCCAGGATTGCAAAAGGTCTCCTGCCAGGTAAGAAAAGGCAGCTCCTGCAAACATTAAAATTGGCTGAACTGGCAGCTTGGGACAAAATTTCCGGCACAAAAGAATTATGCTGATTGTTGTAAGCCCCAATATGAAAGAAGGAAGATTAAAGCCCGCTAAGGCCGAACCTCCTCTTGCTTCCCTTACAATATGAAGAATAAGCTCTATTACTTCACCATGCCCACTTGAACCGCCGAAAAGCTTTGGAATCTGCATTAAAATAATAATAGAACCAATTCCACTTATAAAACCGCCCATAACAGGCTGCGAAATAAATTTTAAAAGTCTGTCTGCCTTAATCAAAAAAAATATAAATAACCAGATTGAAGTAAGAAGAGTAATAAGAGGAATTATCTGCAGGGCTTCTGAACTTTCTGCTGCAATCCCTAGAGAAGCCAGCATGCCACCTACCAAAGCGGCAGGAGCGGCGTCCACCCCAAAAACAGCTCTTTTTGAAGAAGAAATAAGGCCAAAAAGTAAAACCGGTAGCAATGAACCGTAAAGGCCATATACTACCGGTAATCCAGCAACTGAAGCATATCCCATGCTGATAGGAATAGAAACCAGCGCAATAATTACGCCGATAAAAATGTCATTTAGTGGTATTCGCTTTGATAAAGTAAAAGCCATGCTGATATTTTATCATCAGATTCTGGAATTCGCCACTATATTTCTTTTAAACTCTTTAGGAAGACTTGCGTTTAATTCTTCTTCTGCAGAAGCAATAATTTTGCGGTTTATAAGAGATTCAGCCGCTGCAAAGCCTGTCTGCTTAGGAAGATTTCTTTTGTAAGTCAGCTTTTCTGAGCCTTCCCCTGACTGTCCTTTTCTAACAACAGGACGAATAACTACAGAAAGTCCAGGTTCCGCAGTGATTGTTTCACCATGTACAAATTTTCCAAAATCCAAATCTATCAGAACCTCATAAACAGCATCAGCCCTGTTTTCGGTAACAATAAAGCCTTCTGCGGAAATAATCTGAGAAAGACAACGTACAAGACGTCCGCCTTCATCATTATTTGCGCTTACATACATAACCGAATTCATGCGGCAGGATTCTTTTTCAAGTTCAAGGCCTTCTACCAGCTTGCGGTCCCCAGCAAAGGCAGTTTCCTTTCCCGGATAAATAAAGCGGGTAATCTTAAGTTTTTCCAGAAAATCAGCACCAGGTTCATCACAGGCAGCAAGCAAACTGATTTTTTTGATTGGGTCACGCTCAGAAGTTGCCTTGTCATACAAGTCGCGGAACTTATTACGGGCATCACGAACTACGCCTTCGTAAAGCTTAAGGGCATTTGAACGGTTGATATAGGCACAGCAAATGTACTGCTTCATTTCGCTATCAAACCAAGGCTGAGTTTTATGTACGTCAAACAAGTCGTGCATAGACTCAATTGTTACAGTTCTTTCAATGCTGCGGTCTACGTTGGCTTCGGTCATAATCTCTCTGGCTTCAACTTCAGTGCGAACCGAATGAGAAAAATAACTTCCCAGCTCACCTTCCGCAAGAGTTGCAGCCCCATCCTTAGTGTCAGAGGCAGCAATTCGTGCTATGTAAGCACTGTTAGGATAAACTCCTTCTATAGTGTCATAGCTTGCCCAAAGAGGTTTCGGATTATCATTTTTACTGGCACAGCCGCTTAAGCAAAGCAAAAGAATTGCAGAAAGGACTGTGCTTAAAAATAATTTATTCTGCATAAACAATATAAGAATCTGCCTCTTCTAAGGCTTCTGAATTGTTAGAAGAAACTGAAAGTTCATTTTCAAGCTTCTCTTTTACAAGCTTCTTAAGCTCTGCAGCTTCTGTTGTTGCTTCATCAATGTGTTCAAGAGATTTTTCCAGCTGTGTATTGAAAACCTTCTGATCCATAGACCAAACTGTGTAATATTCATAGTAAGAATCTACGGCCTTTCCCTTTTCAACAACATCAATCAAAGTCCAGTATTCTGCAACACGCTCAAGGCCAGCAATGCGAACATCCTGCAAAGCAATTCTATAATCATTAAGAGCCTTGCTTACTTCTGTCTGGCTTGCTTCCTGACCTTTAGCTGAGGCGGCACCTTCCAGCTTAGAAGTTACTACCTTACCGGTAACACGTTCCAAAGCACCAGAAACTTCTGTTTCAATATCAACAAGGTTTACCCATGACTTTACAAAATCAAGATTATCACCACGTCCAGTTACAACAAAAACCTTTTTACCTTCCAAATCAGGCATAGCCTTTGAAAGCACCTTCTGTCCATACTGTCCTTCTGAAACAAGCTTTACCCACTGTGGAATTTCACTTCCAAGTGTGGCTCCCTGATAGTCAACAATCTGACGCTTTACCTTTTTTACACTTGCACTTTTTCCTTTAATTCCGGAACCGGCAACTTCTGTTGTTTTACAGCCTGCAAATCCAATCAGCAGAACAGCTGTGGCTGCTGCCATAATCATCTTAAAACTCTTTTTCATAAAATCCTCCAGATTTATATGTTAATTATATTTATACAAGGTCAAAGTTTCACTTCCACCTGAAACTGTTAATTTATATTCACCGGCGTACCAGGAATATCCACAATAAGGCTTTACCTTAATATATACCTTCATTTTCTTTTTAGTTCTAATTGAATGGCTGCCGGAAGAATCATCTTCAAATACACAAGAAGAAAAAGAAGGATATTTGCTTAGAGAAACCTCTACTTTATCTCCATCATAATTAGTCCACTTAATTGTATAATCAGTTTGCTCTGAAGAAGAATAAAAATAATAGATATCCTCATCGCTGCCATATTCAAGCTCGCCGTTAACAGAAGTAGATATAATTGACGAAGAAGATGATGATGATGAACCGGAAGAAACTTCTGAAGTTTCTCCATAATTTACACCGGTATAATCAGAAAGGACATAGCTTGCCTCAGGCAGACTTTCATTCAGGCCATCTGCACAAGAAGTTAAGAAAAGACTACCTAAACAGGCACAAGTAAAAATCAAAAAAGTTTTCTTCATTTTATCATCCCTCCCGGCTAGTAAACAATTCCAAAGCTCATACCTATGGTATCAACAAAGCCCGCACCATACAGATATTTTAATCTATAAATTGCACCAATACTATACATATCCCAGGTCAAGTCAATGCCGGCCATAGCTTCAAGGTGGATTCCTCGAATATTGGTATCTAACAACTCTTCCTGGCCAATTCCATGCATACCAATTCCAAAGGCTGTATAAGGTCTAATAAATCCGAACTTAATAGAATTGCCAAGCACAAAATTTGCATCAAAAATATAAAACTCTGACCAAGAGTTGTAGGAATAATAATCAGGCTTAATCATTGGGAAGGCAATGTCCATATCAAAGCCCGCAAAAATAAACTTTCCACCTAAAAGAAGTGCAAAATTAAGATTTGTTCCCTGGTAAAATGGACCGTTCATATAAGAAATATCCATAAATATACCACGGCGGGCTTCCTGAGACTGATAGAATTGTGTGCCTTCTAAAGTCTGGGCCCGCTTACGAGGAGTTTTTTCTACCCTTGATTCAGCACTGCTTGAGCTGCTCGAATTGCTTGAACTATAAGCAAGACTTACACTTTCTGCCTGAACAGCCCGGGCTGCTTCAAAATTCTTTTCATTATAAGAAATGACAGGCTTTTTATTATTCTGAGTTTTGAAAATCTGGAAGGAAACAGGTCTTACCTCGTAAATATCATAATCAGAATCATAGTGAACCTTAATTGCAATCTGAGAATACAAATATGGAACAGAAGTTCTAAAGTAAAGATCTGCCATGTCTACCATATCCTGATATTTCTGATAACCTGCTTCACTATCTAAATCTGCCTTGGAACCTGTCATTGCTTCATAACTAATTGAAGTTTTTGGCAGAACAACATTTCTTGTATCAATCTTTGTAATATTATTTAATTCAAAATTGGAATAAACATCCCAAACAGCCCGCTCTCCGTCAAACTCTGAAACTGAAAGACTCAAATAATCATCAGTAAGATCTATAGAACGGAAAACATAAGTAGTTTTTTCCATATCAGAAAGGTTTGCCTGAATCTGAGACTTATATCCATCTATTGTTGCCTTTGCAGCATTTTTAAGCTGATTCTGACCACTTTTCTTTTGAGCATTATAATTATCACGGATTTTCTGAACCTTCTGATTTCTGAAGTTCAAAGCACGTGATGTTGGTTCGCCGTTTGAAAGATCTGCCTTACGCCATGGTTCAGCATAAACCTCATCTATTTCGGCATTCATTTTTTCATCATAATATGCATCATTCTGGGTAATACTGTCATCCAGCTGACTTTCAAGACGCTCCAGATTTGCACGTGCTGTTTCAATCAGTTCTATTCGCTTTTTCAAAGGAAGAGAAGAAAGAGTTTCCTTTCTGATTGCTGTTCTTGCCTCTTCAATAGCCTTAATATCCTTCATAAACTTTTCGCGCTGGGCATTCTGCATCTGCATCATTTCCTGCTGGCGTTTCTGATTTGCCGAATCTTCGGTCTGCTGGCGGCGGAGATTTTCTTCTGCAATCTGGCGGTTCTTTTCTGCCATTTCAATTTTAAGCTGCAGGGCTAATCTTTGTGCTTCAAGCTCCATGCGCTCTTCTTCGGAAGCCGCATTCTTTCTAAGGCTTGCAAGCTCGCGTTCAGCTTCTTCTCTCTGTCTTGTATATTCCTGAACATATTTGCGGAAGCTTTCTTCCGAGCTGTCCAAATGCAGCAGCTGATTTTTTACATCAGGAGAAATATTGGAAATATAGCCTCTCTTATTCAGGCCAGTAAGAATATTATAAACCAGGCTATCTACAACTAAATCCTTTGTAACTTCACCAATTGGAAGTCTTTCCGAATTTTCTGTAATAACCATTTTCATTGTTTCTATTTCAGAAAGAATACAAACAATCTGATAGTTTCCGTTTCCCGCATTGTTCAAAGAAATATTCATAAGAAGGTCAGCACGAGAGCCCTTATCTGCCGCATACGCAGCAGCTTCACTGCCAAGGCCAACTGCCGCATCAATTTGAGACTGCTTTTGAATCTCGCGCAATTCGTTGTCTGTATCTGTTGTGCGCACACTAATTTCCGGAATCATAGTTAAATCCTGCAGACACTTCATATAAGCAGAACTTACAAATGCTTTTGTATTTTGATCCAGAGAAGAATATTTTTTTTGATCCAGAGTAACTTTTAAAACAAGAGCCTTAGATTGGGCAAAAACCCCAGAAATGAAAAGGCTCAAAACAAATAAACTGAATAGTTTCTTCATACTCACATCCATAAAATCTGCTATGATTATAAATGATTGACAGACTTCTATCAATCAAAATGAAAGCTGCCCCCAGAAAGTCCCAAGGATAATCATACAATTTTCTGCTTTTTTTCTTATATTATTAAACTTGTAAATTGATATAATTGCTAATATGAGTGAAATGACTAATCCTTTATTTGAAACTTTTAAAGATGATTTTAGACTTGGCGCTGCCCTTGCAGGTTTTATTTATGATGATGATTTTGCCTCACAGTGGAAGAAATTTCATAGCGCAGAAGAGTCAGAGGGGGA
>JAIKYB010000072.1 GCA_024683675.1 Treponema sp. | reverse complement strand
TCTTCTAATTTTTTCACTTGTCGCCGCTCTTACATTCTTTTTTACATTTACTACAAGCTTAATTTTATCAAACTCTAATGATAATAAAAATAATACTCAAAACCCGGCAGACACCTGCCTGTATCATGTAATAGTAACAGGTAATGTTCTTTGCTTACACAAACATGGGTTTCATTGCCGCAGTTGCAGCCCTTGTTACAACAGCTCGTTTTAACTCTGCCCAGCCAACAGCCGGACAGAACTATGAAATGGACGCCATCGCATCCTGCTTTATCGGAGGCGCTTCCGCTTATGGTGGAACCGGTACAGTTTCTGGAGCAGTAATTGGTGCCGTATTCATGGGTGTTTTGAATAATGGTATGTCAATTCTTGGTGTAGACATGAACTGGCAGCGTGCCGTTAAAGGTTTAGTACTCCTGGCAGCCGTAATTTTCGATGTAGTTTCAAAGAAAAAGAAGGCTGTAAAATAATGCTATAAATAAGTTCAAAATCATTGTTCCTACCGATTAGAACTTGCAGGCTCAGTGTTGTGGTGTAAGACACTGAGCCTGTTTTTTGTTATAATAGAAATATGAAAAAGACTGATTTCTTCAATGAATTATATAAGCTCTACGGTACTGTTACTCGTGCCCGAGGCTGCTTTCTTTACACAAAAAAAGGAGAACGCATTACAGACCTTTACCAGGAAAACGGACGCGCCATACTTGGCTGGGAAGGAGGAAGTGCTTTTACCTTTTTTAAGAACACCCTTTCCCGCGGTCAAACAGGAAGCTTTATAACAGAAGTACAAAATCATCCTAGTCGTTTAGCAAGAGCAGCTTCAGAGCTGACAGAAACCGAACGCTGCATATTTGCCTTCCCAGATAAAATGTCTGCTTTAAAAGCAGGCCTTGCAATATCCTCTCAAAACACCAGCTTTTACAAGCCTTGGGCTCCAGACCAGGATATTACAAAGGTAGACTGCGCTATAATAATTCCTCCACTGCCATGGACTGACACAATTTATCTGCTAGCCGTAAAAACAGATTTGATTCCTCAGGAAATACGCCCACAATCTGCAAGCGGACCCCTGCTTCCAGGCTCAATTCCCCTCCCCTTTGCCCTTGAAACAGCCCTTACCCGAGCAATTTACAACCTGAAAGCTGAACTTAATCAGCGTGAAGAAAAAGACTGGTTTATATACGACCCTATACTTACAAAATACTGGGAACGCAAGGGGCCTTATCTCTTCCCAAAGGTTCCAGCCGAAAAATACGATGCATTTGTTTTACACTGTCTTTCACTCGGACTTGCAATAAATCCTGAATACAGTGGAACTTCTATCGTTCCCTACAAAGCAGACCCAGGAGTCTTCACAAAGTTAAAAAAGAATCCATTTGACTATTAACGTTTATACTTTTGCGGTCGAAAATATAGTATAGCTATGGATCCAAAAATACTATTATTTATTATCAAACTAATTACCAGTGGAATTGTATCCTTTCTGGCAATTCTTCTCATGTCTAAAATCCGCGAAATAGCCTGGACCTTTCTAGTCTGCGGATTCTTATTGTCTTATGCTGCAATGATTTATGAACTGCTTACTGAGCTTGGCATTATTGCCTTTACAGAACCAATGATTTTCGGAATGACTCTTTCCAGCCTGATTTGTGTGGGACTTCCTACCTTGTGTTTCATGATAGCATTCATTATTATGCTTGCTAAAAGGAGTTAAAAATGACAGAAACAGATGAATTCTGGAATAGATTTATAGAAAAAACCGGTAGAAGCCCAGAAGACCGCTGCGCCGGAGACTTGAATTTTGAAGCAAAGGGCTTTGTTGGTGACGAAATGATTACCCTGGTTCTTTCCGGAAAAAAGACAGCTTTCTTTACCAGTTGGGCAACCTACGCTATAGACCAGGAGCCCCTTCCAGTTTCAGGCGAACTTTACATAGTTTTAGACAGAAGCGGAAAAGCCCGTTGTGTAATAGAAACAGACTCAGTAGAAGTTGTCCCTTTTAATGAAGTAACCTGGCCTATGGCAGAAAAAGAAGGCGAAGACGAAAACCTGGGCGCCTGGAAAGAAAAAAAACAGGAATACTTAGAAGATGAAGGTGCAATTCTTGGCTTTGAATTTGAACCTGATATAAAACTTGTTTATCAGACATTTACAGTTGTTTATAAGGAGTAATCATGCAAAACAAAAAAACAGTAGGAACTTTATTTCTTCAAATTGCCTTAGGGCTTCTTTTTATTGTCAGTGGAATCTGGACTGTTCAGGGGGCCAATGGCGACGATGTTGCATCTGCAATTAAATCACTCTTTGGTTCTGATTTAGCTGGAATTCTTTGTGTTGTTTTTGGCGTTATAGAAATTGTAGAAGGCTTTTTCCTTTTAATCAGACTTTTTGTAACCCTGAACACAGGACTTGATACCTTACTTATGATAATCATTTTAGTTTCCTGGATTGTTATGATAATTCTGATTGACTTTGCCGGAAGAAACGGTCTTTTCAATAATCTGGATAGCGTAAATGAATTCTGCGGTTTCCTGAAAAGATTTGCAATGCACCTTCTTGTTTTAGGCGCAATCATAAAGGTAAAGGAATAATTTAACAATGAAAAAAACATTTGCTTTAGCCTTCATTTTTGCCCTCCTCTCTTTTTCAATCTATGCTGAAAAAAATCTTATTTCAATTTCGGTAGGATTAAATACAGGAATCCCCTTTTATGGGTCAGCAGAATTAAATGAAGCAACAGAAGATTTGGATGCCAGCAAAAGATTTGTTTTTGGAGCCTACGGATTATTTAATCTAAACATAATTGAGCATGCTTCTGTTTTTACAGGGGCCGAATTATTTACAGATTTAAACTGGGCTGATAAAAATTACGCAAATCATCTTCACGTAGACTTTCCACTTGGATTAAGACTTTCTCCTAATTTAGGAGGGCTTGCCTTTGGAACCGCTTATCTTTTAGGCTTCCGTTCTGATTTTTATTATTTACCCGAAGAGGAAAAGTCAAATTCTATGACCTCCTGGGGAAACGGCTTTAAGCTTTTTTTAGAATATGATTTTTCATATCACGGATCTGAATTCTTACCGACCGTAGGCATTTCCTGGAGCATTATGCCTCGCGGAAATTATGATTATGATAATTTACTGAATCTTTATATGGGCTTAAATTTCTAAAATAAAGAAGATAAAAAAAACGCAGGATTCTGAAGAAAACTTCTAAATCCTGCGTTTTTATTTTAACACACTAAAAACTAGCGGGCATATTCAACAATTCGAGTTTCCCTAATCATAGTTAATCTGATTCTACCAGGATAACGCAAATCTGTTTCAATCTGTTTTGCAATATTACGTGCAAGTTCTTTTACATCACCATCAGCAACCTTTTCGTTATTAACAAGGATGCGGAGCTCACGTCCAGCCTGAATTGCATAAGCCTTTTCAACTCCTGCAAAGCCTTCAGCAATAGCTTCAAGGTTTTCAAGACGCTTAACGTAATTATCAATTGTTTCGCGACGGGCACCAGGACGGGCAGCAGAAATTGCATCTGCAATCTGAACAATAACTGCTTCAATGCTTGTTGGTTCTACATCGTTATGGTGAGCAGCAATAGCATTAATTACAGCAGGACTTTCGCCCATCTTACGTGCCATTTCTGCACCAACCTCTGCGTGATTCTGATCACTATCGTTTTCAGCACCCTTACCAATATCATGAAGGATAGCGGCACGCTTAGCCAATTCTCTGTCTGCACCAATTTCTGCTGCAAGAAGAGAAGCGGCAGTTGCAACTTCCTTTGAATGGGTAAGTACATTCTGGCCATAACTTGTTCTGAAGTAAAGACGACCCAAAGCACGGATTCCGTCTGTATTCATATTATGAATTCCAAGATCAAAGAGGGCCTTTTCACCTTCTTCATAAATCTTGTTCTGAATCTCATGAGTAACCTTCTGAACAATCTCTTCGATTCTAGCCGGATGAATACGACCATCAGAAATAAGACGTTCCAAAGACTGCTTTGCAATTTCCTTTCTTACAGGATCAAAACAAGAAATAACAACAGCTTCCGGAGTATCATCAATAATAATATCAACACCAGTAAGTGTTTCCAAAGTACGAATATTGCGTCCTTCACGACCAATAATACGTCCCTTCATTTCATCACTAGGTAAAGATACTGTAGCAACTGTAATATCACCAGTTGTTTCAGGGGCAATTCTCTGGATTGTAGTTACAAGAATGTCTTTTGCTTTCTTTTCTGCAGAAAGCTGAGCTTCCTGTTCAATCTTGTTGATTAAGGCCTGAGCATCATGGCGGGCTTCGTTTTCAAGATTTTTAATGATGAGATCTTTTGCTTCCTGAGCTGAAAGTCCGGAAATCTTTTCCAATTCCTGACGATAAAGCTCTTCCTGCTTCAAAAGTTCTTCTTCACGACGAACCATTGCATTCTTTTTATCTGCAAGGTCCTTTTCACTTTTTTCAAACTCAGCTGCACGCTGCTCCAACAGTTCTTCTTTTTTGTTTACTCTAGCTTCAAAACGCTGTACTTCGGCACGGCGTTCTCTGTTCTCACGCTCCTGCTGGTTTCGTTCACGAATGAGCTCATCTTTTGCATTTAACAAAATTTCTTTTTTCTGTGCTTCAGCTTCTCTTATTGCGTCCTGCTTAACACGTTCTGCTTTCTGTTCAGAAGCAGTTAATTGAAATCTGGCA
>JAIKYB010000070.1 GCA_024683675.1 Treponema sp. | reverse complement strand
GTAACTGTAAGGCGGGCAATATTTGAATAGTAAGATTTAATTCCTACAAGAGTATCAAAAAGGAAGAGAACTACGCCAACCATATATTCAATTGAAATAAATCCATTGGAAGCAAGCTTAAAGGCAAAGAAAAGAATGGCGGAGGTTCCAAGTCCGTAAAGAATTAAAACCGTCGCCCACAAAGGAGAGTAAGCCATTTCAAAACCTATACTGGCCTTACAAGAATCCTCAAAGCTTCTGTTTACCTCTTTTGATTTTTCGCCAAGAAGATTGAAGGTTTTGATAATTCCGATTCCTTCTGCAAATTCAAGGATTGAGGAAGTAAGGTCTTCGGCACATTCCTGCTTTTTGATTGAGTGAGAAACTGATTGACGTGTTGTAATGTTTCCCATAATCATAATGAGGATAAGGAAGACACTTGCAACAAGTCCCAGCTGCCAGTGAAGATAAAACATAAAGCAGAGCATAAGGCCCTGAGATATTATGAGTCCAACCAAAAGTTCCAGAACCATCATACAGTTCTCTTCGATAAAGTTCATATCTGTAGAAAGAACTGAACTTACCTTACCGATATTTCCGTCTGTAAAATAACCCATGGAAAGCTTACGGAAGTGGTCTCCCAATTCCATACGTTTGTCGGCAAAAACCTTAAAGCCTGCGGCCGACTGAAGTCTGTCTGAAACATTCTGTAAAATGGCCTGAGCAAAAAGACAGCCCAAAAGAATTGCTCCACAAATCCAGCAGAACTTTTTTGTGATAGTTCCGTTCATAAAGGCAGAAACCATCATAAAAGAAAGCATCAAAGGAGCCTTCATAAACATTCCCTTGAAAAAGCCCGGAATGTAAGAGGCCCGGATTACTCCTTTATATTTACCGCAGGAAGAAACCAGGCGGTGCATCATTTGAATCATAGATTTATATTTCATTTTTTTTCCTCATTTAGGAGGGGGAAGTCTCCCCCTCGTTCGCATTTCATTGCTCTCTACCCCCTCTGCGGGAGCACCCGCAACGCCCCTTTAAATTTTCCAGTTGGCAGCGGCAGTAGAAGCAGCCCAAAGAGTCTTGTATTCCTGGCAATCCTTAATCAGCTGCTCGTGAGCTCCTTCTGCAATAAGGTCGCCCTCTTTGAGTACACAGATTTTATCTGCATTTTTAATAGAAGAAAGTCTGTGGGCAATTACGATTACGGTTTTATTCTTTATGATTTCGGCAATTGCGGCGTTCATCTTTTCTTCGTTTTCCGGATCCATAAAGGCGGTTGCTTCGTCAAGAACAATAACAGGAGCATTTTTCAAAATTGCACGGGCAAGGGAAATACGCTGACGTTCTCCGCCGGAAAGCTGCTTTCCGCTGTCGCCGGCCTTTGTGTCAATTCCATCCGGGAAGCGTTCCAGGAACTCGTCGCACTGGGCACGATGTGCTGCATCAAGAACCTCTTCACGAGTGGCATCCGGACGTCCAATTAAAATGTTTTCATAAAGTGTAGTATTGAAAAGGAACTGTTCCTGGGCAACGTAAGAAATCTGATTATTGAGGGCTTCGATTGTCATATCGGTAATATCCTGACCGCCGATAGTAATTGAGCCGTCTTTTACGTCGTAGAAGTGAACAAGAAGCTTTGCCAGGGTGGACTTTCCGCTGCCGGATTCGCCTATGAGGGCGGTTGTAGTTCCCTGTTTCATGGTTAGGTTTATGCCGTGAAGGACTTCTTTTTCCGGGGGCGTTGCGGGGGCATCCCCCGCAGAGGGGGTAGCGGAAGACTGCGCAGCAGGCTGGAGCGAGGGGGAGACTTCCCCCTTTGAATATGAAAATCTTACATCTTTAAACTCGATGTCATAATTCTTACCTTCAAAGCCGTGCTCACCCTGCTTAATAGGCTGATCCTTAATCAGCTTTTCCAGCTCGGCAATTTTATAATTGAGCTGAGGAATCTTTCCACCAAAGCTGAGGGCACGAAGAATTGCAGGTCCGATTGCAAAGGACATACAAAGCACAAGCACCAGCTGGCTTAGAGTAACAGTCCCGCTTAAAACCATAAGACCGCCAATTGGCAGAGTGAAAAGTGCAAAGCATGGAAGAATGGAATTGTAAACTGCCATCCAGGGCCAGCAGGCCTTATACCAGTCCAGAGTAAAATCACGATAATTACGAACGGCCTCGCCAAAGCGGCGGAAGGAATCTCCATCTTTGTTGAAAACCTTAATGGCTTCCATTCCGTTTACATATTCAATGATTGTGTTGTTCATCTTTTTTGCAGAGTCGTAGTAAGGTCCCATAAGAGCCATACCGGCCTTCATCATCATAGCCATACCAAAGGCACCCACCGGAATTGTTGCAATTGTAAGCAGGGCCAGGCGCCAGTCGATAAAAAAGCTTGCAAGAATTACAAGGCAGGGAACCATAATATTTGCAATTCCTTCAGGAATGGCATGAGCCAGCAGAAGCTCTATCTGGTCAATATCGTCTGTGAAAACGCGTTTTATCTGACCTGTTCCAAGCTCCTTGATATTTCCCAGAGGCTGATTTTCCAGCTTACCTTTAAGGGCAATTCGGATATTTTTGAGCGTGTTGTAGGCACTTACGTGTGATGAAGCAAGGCCGCTGCTGTACAATACGGCGTAAAGAACCTGGCAAAGCAAGATTAGGCCTACACGTATAAGA
>JAIKYB010000065.1 GCA_024683675.1 Treponema sp. | reverse complement strand
CTTATTTCCCAGGCCTTCCCTAAGTCAAAAATAGTTCCCAAGGGAAAGAATTCCGCCAATAAAAGGGTGCACATGTTCCTTCGCTGGATGGTTCGCCCCAATTCTTCTGTGGATCTGGGCCTTTGGACCTGGTATAATCCCGAAAATCTTCTTATCCCGCTTGATGTTCACGTTATGCAGGAGGCTATCTCTTTAGGTTTGCTGCCTGCCAAGGCCACAGCTTCCCGACGGACTGCCCAGCTCCTTACTGCAGAGCTTTCCCAGGTCTTTCCAAAAGACCCTGTTCGTGGCGATTTTTCACTTTTTGGACTTGGGATAAATGAAAAATGATTCGATAATTAAATAAAGTTGGGGGAGAGAATGTGGTACCTGTTTGATGTTCTTTTGATTTTATTTTCGGATGCATGTTTTGTAATTGCCTGTGCATCAATCCGTCAGTGGTCAGAAAACAAAAGATTAGGACGCCATATATTTTTCCTATGTCTTGCCGCCTCTCTCTGGAATCTTGTTTATGGCATTATCGGTCTTACACCAAATCTTGAGATTGTAAAGATTCTTAGAATTCCTGGAATTGTTTTTGTAAACGCCTTTATAGTTTTAGACTGCTTCTTTTTTGCCGGCATGCTTTCTGAAGAAAAGAAAATCATAAAATTTTATAAATATGCAATTTGTATTGTTGTCTTTCTCTTAGGCTTTGTAGATTTATTCTTTTTTACCCAACCTGAAGTAGACATTTTTATAAGGGAAAATAACTGGACCACCTGGTACATGGTAGACTGCTGGCAGCGCAGCTTTCATTCAGTTTTTGTTTTTACAACCTTCATACTTATGCTGATTATGGCAATAATCCTTTATGTTCAGACTCTAAAGGATGGAAGAAAGCATAGCTTCCTTAAAAAAGCCATAGTCGCAAATATAGTTATGGTAGTTTTTTCTTTTACAGACACCTTCTATTCTCATTTTTTTATGAAGGCTTTACCGGTTTCGGGGCTGGGTGCCGCAATTTGTGCATTACTCATTTACTATAATGCTCTTCATCAGAATATTGTTTCCCTGAACTTTACAACTCTATCCGAAAAGATTTTTGACAGCCTTAGGGTACCGGTTTTTATTTTTGAAACTGATGAAACTATTGAACTTGCAAATTTTAAGGCAAAGGAAGATTTCCTTAAGGAAAAAAGTGAAGGCCGCTATAAGCTGAGTGATATTTTTGATGTTGAGCCTGAAGCCTGTCATTCTCATTTTCTTAATTCCATTGTAAATGAACAGAGTAAGATGAAAATCCGCTCTAAGATAGATTCCAAGATTTATTATGTGGAAACTACTGCCTGTCATGATAAGTTTGGTGGCGAATATTGTTATGTAACTATCGCTTATGATATTTCAAACGAAGAGAATATGCTGGAGCAGCTGAGGGAAGCAAATCTGGCAAAGGGAAACTTCCTTGCTTCCATGTCACATGAAATCAGAACTCCTATAAATGGAATTCTCGGTATGAATGAAATGGTTCTTCGTGAAGCAAAGTCCAAAGAAATCCGCGAGTATTCAGAAAATATAAAGCATGCCGGAAATCTTTTGCTGACTCTTATAAATGATATCCTTGATTTTTCTAAAATTGAATCCCACAAGCTTGAAATTATTCCTGCCAATTACAGTTTAATGTCTGTAATAAATGATATTTATACGATTGTTGAACCTCGCGTTTTAGATAAAAATCTGACTATCAATATTAAAAACAATCCGGATATACCGGCTCTTCTAAATGGTGATGAAATGCGCATTAAACAGATTATTGTAAATCTTGTAAATAATGCCGTGAAATATACATCAAAGGGTTCTGTAGATTTAATTTTTGATTTTGAAAAGTATGCTTACAACAAAATCAATTTAATCATTTCGGTAAAAGATACTGGAATTGGAATTAAAGAAGAGGATTTGCTTTATATTTTTGATTCCTTCCGCCGTGTTGATTCTGTAAAAAATCGTCATATTGAAGGCGTTGGACTTGGACTTGCAATTACAAAGCAGCTCTGCCAGCTTATGCGCGGAGAAGTTACTGTAGAAAGTCACTATGGAAAGGGCTCTATTTTTACGGTTTCCATTCCTCAGCTGGTGGTTGACAGCGCTTCAGAGGAAAGTATGGGCCTTTACAAGATTCAGTCTTCTCTTTCTAGTGCAGATTACCGCGAGCTTTTCAGGGCGCCTGCTGCCAGAGTGCTAGTTGTAGATGATGTTGAAATGAACATTGTAGTCTTCAAGGGAATCCTGAAAAAGACTCAAATTATAATTGATAGCGTTACAAGCGGAATGGACTGTCTGAAGGTTACAAAGACTCAAAAATATGATGCAATTTTTATGGATCACATGATGCCTGAAATGGACGGAATTCAGACCTACCAGGCTCTTCTTGCAGACCCTGCTAATCTGAATCATTCCACTCCTGTAGTTGCCCTTACCGCAAATGCAATTTCCGGGGCAGAAGAAGAATATCTGCAGGCTGGTTTTAGCGATTATATTTCAAAGCCTGTAAATCCTGAAGAACTGGAAGAAATGCTTTTGAAGCTTTTGCCTGAAGAGAAGGTAAGCTATAAAAGAAGGCATGTTGAAAAGGGAAATGCGCCTGTAAATGGACCTGTAAATGTGCCTGTAAATGAAGAAGCAAATGCCCCTGAAAAAAGCTTTGAAGAAAAGCTTGATTTCCTTGATGTAAAAACAGGCCTTGCTAATTGTAATAATGAAAAGGATTTTTACACCGATATTCTTATTTCTTATATAAAGGATGATAAGAGCGGCCGGCTTAATCATTTTGTAGAAGAAAAGGATTGGCATGAGTATAATATTTTGGTTCATGCCCTTAAAAGCACTTCTGCAACTATAGGGGCCCTTGACCTTTCCGAAAAAGCAAAGCTTTTGGAATATGCTTCCCGCGATGGTAATGTTGACTATATTTTGACAAATCATGAAGATGTGATGAAAGAATATATAAATCTTATCTCAAAAATTAATGGAGTACTTGAAAGTGAATAAAATCAGAAAAGTCGTAGATAATGATACCTACCTGCATAGAGAAGCCCAATACAGACGGCGTTTCTGGTCTTCAATTTTAGCTATTTTTATTTTAATGGAAGGTCTTGTCCTTCATTCCTTTATTTCTTCTTATAATCTTTCAAAGAATAATATAAAAGAAATGGGTGAAGTAAATCTTGCCTATGAAAGTGCCAAAATTGAAAATTACCTGCAAAAAAGTCTGGATGTTACCTGGATAATTTCAGATACAGTTTGGCACATGCTTCAGGTGGGCTGCACTAATCAGGAAGTTCATGAGTATCTTTCTCAGGAAACAAATCTCTGGCTCGAACAGGTTGATAATAATTATACAGGCATTTACGGCTATATTAATGGCGAATATATTGACGGTTCAAACTGGATTCCACCGGAAGGCTATGACCCTTGCAGTCGTGACTGGTACCTTGCTGCAATAAAGGGAGCTGGCGCTCCGGTAATGGTTTCCCCTTATGTCGATGCTCAGACTGGAAAAATGATGATTTCCGCCAGTCAGCTTTTACCTGATGGTAAAAGTGTTGTTTCCATGGACCTTACCTTAAATGAAATCCAGAATACAATTAAAAATGTTCATATCGCTGATGGTGCCGGTTACAGTTATATTATAGACAGCTCTGGTTTAGTTGTTGCCCATTATGATGATTCTGAAAACGGAAAAAACTATCTTGATGATTTGGAGATTTCGACTATTATTTCAAGAATTCAGAAGCTTGACAGGGGAAGCTTTTCTGCAGAAATTAATCATAAAAAATGTTCGGTTTTTACCAATTCTGTACGCGACCGCTGGAATACTGTTGTTGTAGTTGAAGATTCCAAGCTTTTCCACGCAATCAGAGTGCGTTTTTTAGTCACCTTGCTGATTTTTACAGGCATCTTCCTTGTTATAGTTTTACTTTGTTATATTTCCTACCGTTCTATGATTAAGCATGCCCGCCGGGAGGTTGTAATCCGCCAGAATCTGCATCAGCTGAATAAGGATATGATTCTGGCTCTTTCTCACACTGTAGATGCCAAAGACAGATACACGAGCGGACATTCTTACCGTGTAGCAAAATATGCAATGGAAATTGCCCGTCGCCTGGGAAAATCAGAAGAAGAACAGGAAATTATATACACCGCAGGCCTTCTTCATGATTTGGGAAAAATCCGAGTTCCGGATGAGCTTATAAACAAGGCCGACAAGCTTACCGAGGACGAATTTGAGCTGATTACAATTCATACTGTAAGCGGTTATCAGATTTTAAAGGATATTTATAAGGATAAACAGGTTGCTTATGCCGCAAAGTATCACCACGAGCGTTTTGACGGTAAGGGCTATCCAAACGGATTGAGTGGAAAGAATATTCCGGAAATTGCCCGCATAATTTGTGTTGCCGATTCTTACGATGCTATGGCAAGTAACCGCAGTTATAGAAAGGTTCTTCCTCAGGAAGTGGTTCGTTCTCAGATTGTAGAAGGGCGCGGAAGCCAGTTTGATCCTCTTGTTGCAGATATCATGCTGCAGATGATAGACGAAGACAGCGATTATAAGATGAAGCAGCCTGAAGCTCTTCAGAGCAATATTCTTGTTATTGATGATGAAGAAATGAACATAATGATGGTTTCTCATATTCTTAAGGATGAAAATTCCTATACAATTTTCGGGGCCCAGAATTATGAAGAAGCAGAAAAGATTATGCAGGAAAATCACATAGACCTGATTCTGCTAGATTTCCTTATGCCAAAAATAGATGGTCTTGAAGCAATAAAGATGATTCAGGAAAAATATACTACTCCGGTTATATTTATGACTTCAGATAAATCTTTTGAAACAATTTCCAAGTCTATGGAAGCCGGCGCTGTAGATTATATTACCAAGCCATTTATGCCTCTTTCTCTAAAGGAAATTGTCCGCACTGTTTTAATTCAGATGTAAGACAGTAAACTTATTTTTTTGTTTGACACTTTTTAAGAAAATGTCTATCATAGTCCGCGTATAGTTTTGGAACAGCTATCCTTGTGAAGTTGATTCTGTAAAAGGCTATGCGCAAAATTCAAATCTCAAAAGCTCTTTTTAAAAGACTTGATCCAGGAGGACAGGTACTATGAATCTGATTAAAGTCAAATGATTCTCACAATTGATGTGGGAAATTCTTCTACAGCATTTGGTCTCTTTGATGGCGATAAGATGGTTCTGCGTTTCAGGCGCACTACAAACATCGCTTCCAGCTCTGACGAAATCGGCGTATTTTTGCGTTCGGTTTTAAGGGAAAACGGTTATGATTATACAAAAATCACCCGTGTCGGCTGCTGCAGCGTTGTTCCGCCGGTGAACTATTCTTTAGCCAATGCCTGCACTAAATATTTGGGCTGCGAACCGCTTTTTATTCAGGCTGGAATTAAAACCGGCTTAAAGCTGCGCTATTCAAATCCTAAAGAAATTGGTGCCGATCTTATTGCGGCTGCTATGGGAGCTTCTGTCCGCTATCCGGAAAAAAATCTGATTATCGTGGATATGGGAACAGCAACTACCGCAGAATTAATTTCTAAAAACAAGGAATTTTTAGGTGGAGTTATTATGCCGGGCTTAAAAATTTCTGTTGATGCTCTGGCAAACGCAACTGCAAATCTTACTTCTGTAGAAATTGCACAACCCGAACATGTTTACGGTACTTCAACAACCGAAGCAATTCAGGCTGGTCTTTACTACGGAACAAGTGGTGCAATCAAAGAACTGTGCTCACAATTCAAAAAAAATGTCTTTCATGGGGAAGACACCTTTATCATCGGGACCGGAGGCTTCTCAAAAACTTACGAAGCAAGTCATCTCTTTGATGAAATAATTCCGGGCCTGGTACTTTATGGCGTAAAGCACGCCCTAGACATAAACGTCAGTAACGCTGAAAAATCAGCCTTTGCTGATTAGAAAAGGAGAAATAAAATGAACGAAATGAAAAAAAATTTATCTTTAACAAGAAGACTGGCACTTACTGGTGCATTTGCAGCTTTGGTAATTGTACTCGGAATCACAAAGCTTGGTTTTATTACAATTGGACCTACAGTTTCAATTACAATTCTTCATGTACCTGTAATTTTAATTGTTATGCTTTCTGGCCTTCCAGAAGGACTTTTTGTTGGTGCAACCTTTGGACTTCTTAGCCTTATTCAGGCTTCTATGAATCCTTCAACCTTGCTTGACCCTCTCTTTGTAAACCCTCTTTTCTCTGTAGTTCCACGTATGCTGGTAGCAGTAGTTGCATGGGGAGTTTGGAAGCTTTTGAATATGATTCCTCGTATGCCAAAAGCCATTTCTGCAGGATTAACAGGCTTTATTTCAACACTTGCACATACTCTGATGGTTATTGGTTTCATCTACCTCTTCAAGGGCGCTTACATTCGTGAAGCCCTCGGTGGAGTAGGCTACTTCGGCTTTATCGCAATGCTGGGCATGAACGTGATTTTCGAAGCCCTGGCCGCAACAATCATCTGCGTAGCAGTCTACACCGGACTTTTCATAGCCTCAAACCGCAAATCAAAACTTTCAAAGGAAG
>JAIKYB010000040.1 GCA_024683675.1 Treponema sp. | reverse complement strand
AAAGTTTTTGATGATATCCAGGAGACGGTCTTTCTGGAAAATACCTTCAAAGAAGGTCGTAAAATCTGCAAAGGCCTTGGATTCCATGTTTCCGTCTTTTGTCTTCCATTCCATAAAACGATCTTCGCCAGAAGTGATGGTCCCTGCCTTACTTGTAAGCTGGTCACTCATTACACAAATACAGTTGTAAATAAACATGCTTGGAATTTCCTGCATGTAGTTACGGATCTGAGTATAAGCTTCGCTCGCATCGGTCTGTTCACGACTTGGAGATTTCAATTCAAAAAGACAAACCGGAAGTCCATTTAAGAAAAGCAAAATATCCGGGCGCTTGTTTGAGTTTTCTATGAAAGTCCACTGATTTGCTACAATAAAGGAATTGTTTGAAGGATTATTAAAATCAGCAATGTAGATGATATCAGATTTAGTTTCGCCATTTTGAGAATAGGAAATTTCAATTCCGTTTTGAAGATATTCCATAAAAAGGGCATTCTTCTTTTTGAGCTCGGCGTTTTCAAAATTACGGAGTTTAAGGAGAGCTTCATCAATTGCAGCAGGAGCAGCCTTTGGATTAAGACGCCTGATAGAATCTTCAAGAACAGAATCATACAAAGGAGAATGCCAGTCGCGGTCAACTTCGGGGCCGTAGACGTGCTGCCATCCCATATTATCGCGGAACAGTTCAATTAAGGCATTTTCGTATGATTCTTCTGTGTAGGATGACATAAATATATTCCCAATTCCTTTATAGAAGTAATTTTATTACACTTTTCTCCAGTCTGCAATTCTCTTTTGACATTCACCACGAGGAAGACGCATATTAATTAATGTAAGTTTTTCCAACAAATCAGCAGCAAGAAAAGGGTCAAGAATCCCGTATTCCACAAGATTATCGAAAATATAAAGAATTCCTGAAACTTTTACATTGTCGGCTTCTGCGGATTTTCTAAGTTTTCCATCCCCAGTTAAAAGCCTGCCACTAGTTTTCTTTGCATAGTACCAAACGGAACAGTCTGTAAGAGAAGCATTATTGTCGTTCTTTTCAAATACCTCATTGATATTCATTAATTCATCAAAATCAAATGAAGCTACCTCAAGACGACCTGTTTTGATAAATCTCTCTAAAGCACTAATCTGCATTGGCTGAATGATTTCACTTATAACAAAGTCTGTTGTGAAAAAATCACAGGGAAGAGAGAAAAAAGCTTCCAGTAAATCTACAGAAATTAAATCGAGGAAAATGTTTGTATCACTGATGACAAGCTTTTCTTTTATCATACAAGAGAAAGATCTCCACGAACCTGCTCAAGTGACTGATGAAGGAGAGAGGCTGCCTTTGAAGCAGTAATCAGCTCGTTACTTAAAGCATTATAAACAAGTCGAACAAAACGGTTTGATTCTTCATTTGGATAAAGAGAGGTTTCTACTCTTGCTTTGAATGCAGGCATCTTGTTCTTTTGGATACAGTAAGTTTTGTGTCGCTGTTCAGAAATAATTCCGCTTTCTCTTGCCTTATACATAAGTGCATCGCAGGAAATGCCGTATTGCAACTGGATTGCACGAAGCTCCTGATAAGAAATATCATGCCGGCTGATTCCAAATATCTTTTTGAAAACTGATTCCAAAATAAGCATTTCGTTTGCAAAAAGATTGCACAGATTTTCTTCGTTTTTTCCTTCTACAGATTCAGCAAATGGCAGAATAATATGGCCAAGTTCATGCAGGGCAGTAAACCGTTTTCTTTCTGAAGGGAAATTCTTATTTAAAACTATGACAGGGTATTGTTCATTCACCATGGAACTGAGACCATCAAATGATTCTGGAGCATCAATTTCCATGACCTTTATGCCATGTTCTTCAAGCAAATCAATCACATTTACAATACCGTCGTTTCCGATATTCCATAAATCCCGCAAAGTAAGGGCAGCTTCCTTTACCTGGGAAGGAGTTGAGATTTTATTCTTAAAAGGGCAAACAAATTGAACCGAAGCATTGCAAATTTCTTCGATAGTGATATACCGCTCTACAAGATCAGAAATACTTTCTTTTATTCCCTTTTCCTGTTTTGCACCAAGCTTGCTTTTTAATTTACGAAATTTAACTGATTCAATATGAACAGTAAAAGGCTTGAAAAAATAATCCAGAGGCTGCCCCAAAGCTTTAGAAAGAGAAATAAGGACAGAGCTGTTAGGAGAAAGCTGGCATTTTTCGTATTTAGAAATAGACATCTTAGAAAGAGAATTCCCCATGGCAGCAACAAGCTCATCCATAGAAAAACCTTTCATAATACGAGCATTTTTAAGACGCTGAGCAAAAATTTCATTCTGGGTCATAGTATACCTCTCAGTTTACAAATATAGTATTATTTTGATAATTTGTAAACTAAAAAAGCTTTGACATCGTTCGTAGCATAAGCTATTTCTTCTTCCCCTCAATCCTCTTCAACTCTTTAAGAGTTTCAATATACGCTTTTTCTACAGAAGAAAGAGTTTTTACCTGATACTTTCTATATTCACCTTCTGCTTTTTCCATGGCTTTTTTGTGGCTGATTTTTCCGGCACCTTCCAGAACTTCTTCCCCAACAGATTTTATTGTGCGGTCAAGCTGCTCTACATAATCACTCATATGCATAACATTATGATTTTCGGCCTGATACTCTGCCATGTCAAAAAAGGCCGAAACAAGAGCATTCAGCTTTTTAAGTTCTTTTTCCGAAAGATAATTCTTGGCAATACGGACATCTTCTAATGTAACATCAGCTCCCTTAAACGAAGTAAGTCCCATAAAATCTTTTTCACTGTCAGCCCTGTCGTATATAATTTCGGCCGCAGTCTGACGATTTACCGCATAGTGAAGCTTATTCTGAACCATCTTGAAAAACGCAAGGGATTCAGTCGACTTAGGATTATAGTCAGCACTTGTAGCATACAAATCCAAAACCTGGCGATACATCACTTTTTCCGAAGAACGAATATCGCGGATACGGGCCAAGAGCTCTTTCCAATAGTCACCGCCTCCAGCTTCTTTCAGCCGCTCATCGTCCATCGTAAAGCCCTTCCGGATATATTCATTCAGCCGTTTTGTTGCCCACTGACGGAACTGTGTTGCAATCTTGGACTTTATACGGTAGCCCAGAGAGATAATCATATCGAGGTTGTAATATTTTGTCTGATACGACTTTCCATCCGCTGCAGTTGTTCGGAAATTCCGAACAACTGAATCTTTTTCAAGCTCTTCTTCCTCAAAAATATGCTTTATATGTTCACTTACATTTGCCTTACTCGAACCATATAAATCCACCAGTTGAGCCTGAGTAAGCCAGACAGTTTCGCCTTCAAAACGAACATCAACAGAAATCTTTTCGTCTGCTGTCTTAAAAATCACGATTTCACTTTTATTATCTGTTGGCATTGTTGTACCTCCGAAAATTTATAAGTAGGAGGGGAAAGCCTTCCCCTCGCTCCAACCGCCTTCGGCGTTTTTCACTACCCATTCTCCTAGGGGCACGGCCCCTAAAACCCGGTAGATTGCAGGTGGGCAAGTACGGTCTAAAATGCTGGCTATTAAATTCGTTGTAATAATCCAAATTGAATAGCACAATCCTTTGTTGCTTTTGAAAGTGTTTTCTTTAATAAATCTGTGTCATCTCCATAATTTCCTAAAATCAGTCTTTTGATATCTGCACTATTAGTAAGTCCAAGATTTTGTAAATCTGTTTTCAATTGAGATAAATATGATTCATTTAATAATACAGATTTCATATATAATTCATTAGGTAT
>JAIKYB010000034.1 GCA_024683675.1 Treponema sp. | reverse complement strand
CCTGAATAAGCAAGAACAACTTTATCTTTTGCCATATTATCCTCCATAGGCACTTTCGACAAAGAAAAGCGCCTGTTTTTGCATAAATATACAGAAAATATAATACTTTTTGCAAATATATGCAAGATAATGCTTTATTTTGTATGATTAAAGATATTAAAGAATTGAAAGCTCAGAGATTTGCTGATAATAGTTTTCTTCTGAAAGTTCTATTTTTTTCTGGTCCGAGGCATTTCCAAGCAGGAGGATAAAGCCACTTTCTGAAGTTTCCAGCTTCCACACAAGAGAAGAATTGGCAAACTTTTTTTCCAGGGCGGCCTTTACAAACTGGAAGGCAAGCTTTTGTCGAGCCTGGTTTACTATATTTTTTTCAAGCTTTTGATGAAGTTCCCTTTCATAAGAATCTCTGCGGGAAAGAAATTCAGAAATTTCAGGAAAGGGATTGTAGGGAAATTTCGCATCAGCTATTTTTACAAAATCACTTCCCTTTCTTTGCAGTAAAGAGGCCTTTATTTGATTTTGAATAAAGAGTCGCAGATGAATTGTTGCAGTTACCGGAACTTCCCATTTTGCAGATGAAGATGAGATTTCCTTTTCAACCGGAATTTGAGGAAAGGCTGTTGAAAATCTGTCAAAGGCGGCTTGAACTTGCTCAAGAGTCAGACGTTCGGCCCCTGCTCTAACCATATTTTTATGCTGCAGATGAACAAATATTTCTTTCCAAAAATCAGACTCTACATCATCATACATAAAAGCATCCTTCTCCTTTATCCTTAAGCAATAAAATTTACAATCAAAACATAAGAAAGAGTTCCAAGCAGAATACTCAGCATTGTATTTCTTTTCCAGCAATGAATTATAACAATAAGCAGGATAGAAATAAGCTCCGGGATTCCGTGCAGGCCGCCTTTAAAATCTACAGATTTAAGGCAGAAAACAAGCAGCATTCCCATTATAGCATATGGAAGCACTTTTCCAAGGTAGATAATAAAATCAGGTGTCTTTATATCACCATGAAAAATCAGAAATGGCAGAAAGCGCAAAAGTGCGGTAACAAGAGACATTACTGCAATAGAAAGAATTGTACTAGTCATTCTTTTTCCTCCTGATAAACTTACCAAGTGAAATAAGCAGCAAGATTAAAAGCATTGTAGGGATTAAAAACTTATCAGGCCCAAAAATCAGAAGGCATAAAATAGCAGAAAAGACTCCCACTATTGCGGCAAAATGAGAAGAAGAAGTAAGCCACTGGTCACAAAAAACCGTTACAAAAAGTGCTGTAAGCGAAAAATCAATCCCAACAATAGTAAAAGGAAGGAGTTCGCCTAAAAGGGCTCCCAAAAAGCTGCCTGTAATCCAGTAAATGTGGTCAAGGATTGAAACAAAAAAGTAGTAGTCATATTCCCCTTCTTTTTCACCCTTGTAGCCGTTACAAACCAGGGAGTAGGTTTCATCTGTAAGGGCAAAAATCAGATAGGGTTTGCGGGCTCCTGCATTTTTATAACGGTCAATCATGGAAATTCCGTAAAAAAGATGACGGGCGTTTACCATAATTGTTGTAAGGGCAACTGTTATAAGAGAGGCGGGATTACCGGAAATTAAATCTACGGCAACAAACTGCATGGAGCCTGCAAAAATAAAGACGCTCATGCATAAAACTAAAGGAAGACCAAAGCCTTTAGAATTCATTAAAAGTCCAAAAGCAATTCCAAGAAAAATATAGCCGGCAAGAACTGGAATTGTGGAAATAAAAGCATTCTTAAATGTATTTTTCATAAAGACCAACTAAATAATGCGAGATTTTAGCATTATTCGGCCTAAAAAGGAAGATAGGTAGAAGTATTTCCTGGAAGACTTTCTATCCAGCGACGGGATTTTTCCCAGGCAAGGCGGCTGTCTAAAATCCAGAGGACAGAAGAAGTTCCGGCCGTAATATTTGGAGGATTTCCTTCGCCGTCTGTAAAAATTATCATGCCGCTATATTCAGAGGAACGAGCTGTAAAAAAATCAAAGGCCGGCTGAAAGCTTGTTCCCCCCCGCCCCTTTATCTGCTCAAGCTTTATTTTGGAGGCTGAGCCCTTAAAGGGAATTGGACTTGTATTTTTAAGATTTACGTCAAAGAAAATCAGGTCTATTTTTTCGATAATTCCCAGGAAAAAGAAATTATTGATTGCCCTATAAAAATGAGAAAAGCTTTCTTCTGTAATAGAACCGCTTACATCAACAGCTATCAGGATATTTGCCTTACGCTCGTAGCGGCTTCCCATGGCCTTAAAACCATAACGGCGGCTGGGTCTCATTCGGGTCAGGTGCCGATTAGCAGAGACAATTTTTGCGCGGAAGCGGGTTAAAGCGCGGCGGTAGTCAAAAGAAAAATCAGCTGATTCTCTTAGTTCCAGAGCAAGGTTTGCTCCAATTCCTCCCCAGCCCTGGTCACATTCGGCTTTTTTTATCTGATTTTTTATTTCTTCTGCAAGGGCCTGGTTTTCTTCCCACAGTTCTCCGGCCTGGTCTGCGTCTTGAAGTGCAGAAAGCTGGCCACCTTCCCCTGCAGATTCTGAGCCTGCAATGGAAGTCTGTTCTATTAAAAAAAGGATTTTTCTATACCACTCTTCAAAGGAAAGATCGTCTTGGACTATAAGAAAACCAGAATTATCAAAATGAAGATTTCTCTGAAAAAAAGCAAGCTCCGGGCTATTATCCCACTTTTGTCCCAGGGGATGCTGCAGATTTTTTATGCGACTTGCGTGATACTTTAAGTAAGAAAGGCCTGCAAGCTCATAAGGCAGTTTTTCTATAAACTCTTTATCAAGCAGCAAAGAAAGGCTAACATCACTTGCCAGAGAAAGCACCTTTTTTTTACAGTTATAAGGCTGGCGGGCATAGGGATGGCCCAGCAAGGCCCTGTATATTTCGCATGTGAAGCAGGCATCCAGTTCCTCTTCAGAACATTTTTCTAAAAATTGCGGATTATACTCAAGTCTAAGCTGACCAATTCGGGCAGGAATAGAAAGTGAAGGATTTTCTATTATGGAATGCTTAGCTGCGACAGAAAATAAAAGGGGTTCTGTTAAAAACCATTTACGAACTATTGCAGAAATGCGGGCTTCCAGAGATGCTGCCATATTATGCTTCCGTAACAAAATCCAAAAGCTTTTTATAAAGGGACGGACACTTTTCTGTTATAAGATTCAAGGTATTTGGAGTCTGCTCTGCAGAACAAAGGGATACAAAATGTGAGGAAAGCTCCTTTGGCATATTTTGCAAAATATAATCAAAGTATGCTTCAAGCTCTTTTGCTATTTTTTCTGAGTCAGAGTTTTCCTTTCCTGGAGCATATAAAGCTTCTATGTAGCGGAATAAGCTTTCATTTACAAAGGTTAGCTGAGTAAGAGAAAGCTTTTTCAGACAATCTTTGTCTATTCCCTGGCATAAAATTGCTTTAGCAGTTGGGATTTTTCTATCATTTGTAAAGCGGAAAAATAGTGAGGCGGCCTGATCTCCCAGGATTCCACTTACCAGGGCAAGCTCCTGGGCCCCAAGATTTTCAAAATTCTTTATGATTTGAGAGCTTCTTTCCCAGCTGCGGCGGTCTGGACTACGGCTTAAGCCTTCGTTATCAAGGGCAGCTGTATCAGAATCAAGATATTCAGGATTTTCGCTAATGAAATTTATAATTCGCTGGTCAATAGCAGCTGAAGAGGCCCAATTAAGCCAGTCTTCTACACTTGGTGCAAATTCATAAATATTAAAGCGGCTGACAAGGGCCGGATCCAGTTCTGTAAGCTGATATTCCGAACCGCCATTTACAGCACTTATAATGCGGCTGCCTTCCGGCAGGGCTTTACCGGCCAGCTTACGGTTCAGAGTTAAATCCATTACAGTCTGCAAGACTTCAGGACGGGCACGGTTTAATTCATCTAAAAAAAGAACAAGGGGCTTTCCGTCTGTAGGAAACCAATATGGCAGCATAAAATCAGTTTTTCCACTTTCTTCATCCAGATGAGGAAGACCAATTAAATCTCCCGGGTCACTCATCTGGCCTAAAAAAAGAGTAACAACTTTTTCTTTACGGGCCTTAAAAAAATCCTCTAAAATTCGAGATTTTCCGATACCATGCTTTCCAACCAGCATAATATTTTGACTGGCTGGAGTATTTTCTAAAATAAAATAAAGCTGGGAAGCGTCTATTGTCATTTTTGTCGCCTTTCAATCATATTAAAAATCAGAGGATAAATATAAATAATCACAAGGAAAATTAAAAAATATTTTGCAAGATGAGCCATATGGTCTCCCATAAATGCAAAAAGCTTTCCCCCGCTTATATATAGCAAAAGTATAAGCAAAGAACCGATTAAGCTGCGCCAGACTTTTGTAGAGACAGGGACTTCAATAGAAAAGTTTACAAAGCGTCTTTCTAAAAGCCAGCCTACAAGCATTCCACAGGTCATTCCGCAAGAGGTATAGCAATCAGTTATAAGAGGATAGACATTTTCCTGCTGATAGGGCTTAAACTGCATTATAAGCAAAATTATAATTGAAAGAAGACAGCCTGTAAGACAAAAGAGCCAATCTTTATCCTGATGCTTAGAGAATAAAAATACTAAAAAATTTATAAGACAAAGGCTAATCCCCGCAACAATAACTGCAAAGACAACATCTTTTAATGTATGACAGCCAAGCCAATTACGGGAAAAAGCTGTAAGAATAATAATTAAAATACTTGTGATAAAAAGGCCCTTATTCTTTCTTTTCCATACTGACAACTGGCCAAAAACAGAAGCCGCTGTTACTGTATGTCCACTTGGAAAGGAAAAGCCGGTTGCACCTTTTTCTGCCAAAGGGTCTACATGAAGTCTGGAATCTAAAAGCCAGGGACGAGGAATACAAGCGATATTTTTTACTGTCTGATTTATAGAAAAAGCAGATACATAAGACATTCCAATTATAATTCCCTGTTGCTTATTGCAAGACCAGAAAATAATTGCAACAAGCAAAACACCACTTTTTACTATTACTTCAGAAATAAAAAGAAAAAAATAATTTATAAAGTCCGGACCAGCTTCTCTAAGACTTTGAAGCGCATATAGATAATCCATAGCAATATTATATCATATTTATAAATATTATTCAGTCTTAATTCTTGGACTCTTAATTATTGCGATGAAATTCCTGTTTCTGGCTATACATAAGAGAGTCTACATTTTCCACAGCTTCTTCCAGACTTAAAGGAGATTGAGAAGGCACGTTGTAGGTTCCCACGCTGACCGAAAGATTATAAGGCAGATGCATAACCTGGGTTTTCTGGCTGAGCCGCTCTTTTATTTTCAAGCAGTAGTCATCTCCGTTGTAGCCCTTACTGTTGCCTACAACAAGGAATTCATCTCCACCATAGCGGATGCAAAGCCAGTTTTTAGGAACGGTTTCCATAACGGCCGCAGAAACTGTTTTTACAGCAAGGTCTCCATGCAGATGGCCAAACTGATCATTTATAAACTTCATTTTATTAATATCAACAAAGAAAAGAACTGTGGTAAGGCCAGTCTTTTTATTCTGGGCAAAGAAGGGTTTAGCAAGCTTTTCAAGTCCCTGCCTGTTCAGCATACCGGAAAGAGCATCTCTGGTAGAAAGTCTTAAATACTGCTGACTCATCTGCTTGTACATATTCTTTTTTCGGAAATCTTCAATGCTGGAACCAAAATTGCGGGTCCACAAATAACCATAGTGATTATTTATCATTTCCAGATTATTTTTTGTAACAAAATATCCATGCACATAAGAATGATGATAAATTGGCAAAAAGAGGAAGATATTGCTGCCCTCTGACTTCATTTTTTCCGGAATAAGATCACGGGTATTTAGCATCTCTCTAGGATATTTTATGTTATTTTGAACAGAAGAAATTGACTGCACCTGATTTCCATAAGATAAATTCTGAGGAAGATTTTCGGAGGAATTTATTAAGATAGAAGTCCAGTCTGATTTCATAAAAATACAAAAATCAGAGCCTTCATAGAAATGAGATTTTGCAAAGTAAGAATCTACATTTGTAAGCAGAGTGAATACATCAACTGCCTCTGTAAAGATTTCACCTACCCGCTCCAACTGCCTGTCGAATTTTTCTTTTTTATAGCTTTCATCCAGAGAATCAAGCATTATAGCATTTTCATCTTTTATTTCATCATATTTACAGCCACAAGAGCTTCTGTAAATTGGTTTGCTCTTTATCTTTAGATGATGAGCTTCTTCATCCCCTGAAAAAAGTCTGTTTACAGCCTCAATAGCAACCTGCTCTGTATTATTTTGAACGGTTGAAATAGAAGGCTTTAAAACTGATGTAATTGGGATATCATCATAACCGACAATTTTTAACTGGTCCGGTATTTTTATTCCTTTATCAAGGGCAACCTTTGCCAGAGCAAGAGCTGTCAAATCATTAGCACAAATAAAAGCTTCAGGCAACTTATAATCTGAAGTTATAAGCTCTTCAAAGAAATTATAGGCACAATGATATTCTGCAGAATCGATTGTATAAACCTGAGAAGTATCAATGGTAATATTATTATCAGCAAGGGCGGTTCTAAAGGCCTTATAACGTTCGGCAATGTCGATAGAAGTTTCATGCCCTGATACATAGGCAAAATTCTTTATTCCATGCACCTTAATCATGTGCTCCATCATTTCATATAAACCGGTGTAATTATCTACGCGTATACAGCTTAGACCTGTAAGGGCTTTATTTATTGTGATTGCAGGAATGCCTGCTTTTAAGATTTTCTGACGCTCTTTTTCCAGAATACGGGCATTTCCAATTAAATCTGAAAGTACAATAACACCATCAAAATCTTCATAATGAATTAAATTGAAAATTGAAAAACCTGTATAATTTAAAAATCCTGAATATTCGGTATAGTTATAGGCAGTAAAAAGATATACATCAATATTTTTATCTTTTGTTGCCTTGATAAGGCCATTTATAAAAGCCTGAACAAAATAGGTACTCCATCCGCAAGTAAGAACGGCGATTTTCTTTTTCATGCAGAAAATTATAGCACAAATAAAAACTTTTTAAATAAAAAAAGCGGAGATTTACTCCGCATAAAAATTATTTATTTTTGTCTTGAAGAATTAATTTTCGTAAGGCTTCTACTCCAACTGTAATTGCAAGCTCTGTGTCGTGGGCCTGTTTATTAGGAAGCCCTTTTTTTGCCCTTTCCTGATTTGCTACAACCAGGAAGCAGGAGCCAACGCGAACTCGCAGGAACTGCCCCGCAATAAAGAGAGCGGCACTTTCCATTTCGCTTGCAAGACAGCCCATGCGAAGCCAGGCCTGCCACTTATTTTCCAACTCGTAGCTTACCGGCATAACTTCCGGTTCGTGCTGACCAAAGAAGGAATCCTTACACTGAACAACTCCAGTGTGATGAGGAGCTTTAAGAGACTGGGCTGCGGCTACCAGGGCATTTACGCAGTCCAGGTTTGCTACAGCCGGATATTCTATCGGAGCAAACTCGCGGGAAGTTCCTTCCATTCGTACAGCGCCAGTTGCAATTACTATATCTCCGCCCATTACATCTTCCTGCATACCGCCGCAGGTTCCAACTCGAATAAAGGTATGGGCTCCGCATTTTGCAAGCTCGTCTATGGCGATTGCGGCAGAAGGTCCGCCGATTCCTGTTGAGGTAACGCTTACAGGAACTCCTTCAAGAGTACCAGTGTAGGTTGTGTATTCACGAACATCAGCTACAAGCTTTGGATTATCAAAGTGTGCAGCAATTTTTTCGCAGCGTTTTGGGTCTCCCGGCATGATAACGTATTTACCGATATCTGTAGGACCTACTCCTGTGTGATACTGTTTTCCAGAACCTTCTGTGTAATCTACCATAAACTACCCTCTGTAGAAATTAATAAGACATCCAGCAAGAATAATCTTGCGCTCGTCGTCTGTAAGGTCTCCTGTTGAAAGTTCAAACTCCTTTACAGAGCCGTCTGCCTTTACAGCATAAGCCTTGCAGCTTGGAAGCTTTTCTTCAACCATCTTCTTTACTTCCGGAATAAATACATAGTCACCGTTTGCAAATGGAAGATTCTTGTCTCCATCCTTGTAAAGGAATGGAAGCATACCCCAGTTAATAAGGTTAGAACGGTAACGCTTTGTTGCATATTCGTTTGCAATGTTTGCCCAACCACCAAGAACTTTCTGGCAGCTTGCAGCCTGTTCACGGGCAGAACCGTCACCTGGCTTTACAGCGAAGATTGAAGAACCGAGGCCTGCTGCCTGGGCACGAGCACCAAAGCCTGCAGAGAACTTTTCAAGAGCGGCCGCAGCAGTCTTTACTTCAGCCTTAATTTCATCAGCTCCATCGCGAACAGCCTTTGCACGTCCAACATAAGCAGGGTCACGACGGCTGAGAGTGAATTCAGCAAGTCCAAGAGGATTAGAACGGAAGGATGAAGTTTCTCCCGAAGGAATAAGCTCGTCTGTTGTTGTTACAGGGTCATGAATCTCGCTTACAATCTTAATCAAAAGGTCATTGCTCAAAGGCTTCATTGCTGGCCAGTCCTTAATATTTGGACCAAACTGAATTTCAACCTCCGGATGAGCCACTCCCTTAGAATCATATACGCGTTTTTCGTAAATTGCTTTATCAAAGAAATATTTCTTTCCGCTGAACTCTGTATCGAATTCTGTAGCAGCTGTAAGGAAGCCCTTGTTTGCAGCAGTTGCGGCAATTGAGCGGGCATCCATAAGAGCAACAGAAGAAAGCTGACCATTCTGAATCTTTGAACCTTCGCGGTTAGGGAAGTTTCTTGTAGAGTGACGGATTGAGAAGGCACCGTTAGCAGGTGTATCACCTGCTCCAAAGCATGGACCACAGAAGGCAGTTTTTACTACGGCACCAGCGTCAATCAAAGCACCAAAGGCACCGTTCTTCATAAGCTCCATATACACTGGCATAGAAGCAGGATAAACGCTAAGTACAAACTTACCGTTTCCGCTGTCCTTACCCTTAAGGATATCAGCTGCGGCACAGATATTTTCAAAACCACCGCCTGCACAACCGGCAATAATTCCCTGGTCTACGTAAAGTTTTCCATCAATAATCTTGTTATGAAGATTAAAATCAACCTTATCTCCAAAAGAAACCTTAGCACGCTTTTCTGCATCTGTAAGTACATCATCAAGATTCTTATTAACTTCTTCGATTGTATAAGCACAGCTTGGGTGGAAAGGCATAGCAATCATAGGACGAATTTCGCTCAAATCAATTTCGATTGCGCCGTCATAATAAGCACCATTTTCTGGCTTGAGTTCTTTATAAACTTCAGGACGTCCGTGGATAGCGTACCACTCCTCTACCTTACCGTCTGTTTCCCAGATAGAAGAAAGACAGGTAGTTTCTGTAGTCATTACATCAACACCAATACGGAAGTCTGCAGAAAGATTTGCAACGCCAGGACCAATAAATTCCATTACCTTGTTCTTAACAAAGCCGCTAGCAAAAACTTCTTTAATAATTGCAAGAGCAACGTCCTGAGGACCAACACCAGGAACAGGAGTACCTGTAAGATAAATTGCAACAACGCCAGGATAATTTACATCATAAGTTTTTCCCAAAAGCTGCTTAGCAAGTTCTCCACCGCCTTCACCAATAGCCATAGTACCAAGGGCACCATAACGGGTGTGGCTGTCTGAACCAAGAATCATTGCTCCACATTCTGCAAGCATTTCGCGGGCAAACTGATGAATTACAGCCTGATGTGGAGGAACATAAATACCACCGTACTTCTGAGCACAGGTAAGACCGAACATGTGATCATCATCATTAATTGTTCCACCTACTGCACAAAGTGAGTTATGACAGTTTGTAAGTACATAAGGAATAGGGAATTTTTCCAGGCCAGAAGCACGTGCTGTCTGAATAATTCCTACATAAGTAATATCATGTGATGTGATTTTGTCAAACTTGATTTTAAGCTTTGAAGCATCTCCGCTTGTATTATGTTTCTGCAAAATTGAATAAGCGATTGTCTTTTTTGCACCTTCGGAATCAGCCTGATTAGCAGCTGTAAGCTTTCCATTCTGATAAATTGCACCTGTTTCCCAGAGTTTCATTTTCCATCCTCTTTTGTTTTTGATTGACTAAGAATAGCATATTTACTAATCTGCCGCAATGATGTAAACTTTAGATAAAAATTTGAAGAAGGTAAACCTAAAAAAACGCTTTCGCGTTTTTTCTTAACGGTTTGCTATTTATCACCGGCCGCCTACCGGGCGGCCTTACTCAGGAGGCAGACATGGACGGCGGGTCGAGTTATCCCATACGTAAATTAATCAATCACACAAGCCTCTTGGATTCTAGTCTCTAAATTTTCTTTATGCTGATTCCAAAAGGCTCTTATATCATGGGAGCTAAAAATGATTACATATTGGCAGCAAATAGACGGACAATTTTCAAAAACAAAAAAGGATGAAGTAGACACATCTCTACCACTGTGGGTTGACGCCCGAAATGTAACAAGAGATGAAACAACAGAGCTTCAGGAAAACTATAAAATTGAACAGGACCACATTCTGGATATTTTAGACCCGGATGAGCTTTCTCGTATTGAAGAAGGTGATGGTTATATTTTGACTATCGTACGAGTTCCTGTTTATGCTCCGGCCGCAGATACTCCTTATTTTACAGTTCCCGTCGGAATTATAATGCAGGGAAAGACAATCATAACTATCTGCTGGACAGACAGCGAAGTTCTAAAGGATTTTGGAGCAAACCGGGTAAGAAATGTAAGGCTTACAGATTTTCCATCCTTTATTGTGCAGATTCTAAACAGGGCAAATACAAACTTCCTTCGTTACCTTAAGGAAATCAACCGACGTTCGGTAAGCATTCAGAATGAATTAAATCTGGAAATTGAAAATAAAGAGCTTATGCTCATGCTGGGATTGGAAAAATCTCTGGTTTATTTTACAACTTCCCTTAAAAGTAATTCCATGCTTTTGCAGAAAATGTCTTATACAAAGCTGATTAATTTTGATGAAGATGATTTAGACTTTGTAGAGGGCGTTAGCATTGATAACCGACAGGCCATTGAAATGGCTGACACCTACTCAAACATTTTATTTGGAGTAATGGACACCTATTCTTCGGTAATCTCAAATAACCTGAACGTTGTAATGAAGAAGCTGGCAATTATTAACCTTGTAATGATGGCGCCAACCTTTGTAACCAGCTTCTTTGGAATGAACTATAAGCTGCCTTTTGAAGGACTTCCTGGTTACATTCCGGTTTTAATTGCAACCGGACTTTGTCTTGTTTCTGTATTTATAAGCACATATCTTCTTAATATTAACCGGGAAACAATAAGAAGCGTTAGAAATGCCAAAAAGATTTCCCGCTCAAAAATGAAGTCTATAAAGCTTGAAGCCCGAAAACTGAAGAAACAGGAAAAGAAGCTGAAATAAAACTATTATTTTGCTGTACAGCAGATGCGGAAGCCCATATAGTTATAGCATTCGTTTGGATCATAGCTATAGCGGTCTCCGCTGTAAAGGAATAAGGTATAGGCGGACCAGCTTCCTCCGCGGCTTACCCGTTCAAAGCCCATAGCAGGTCCGTAATTATTTTCCGGAGTATAATCTTCAAACCAGTCCCAGCAGAATTCAATAACATTTCCACTCATGTCATAAATACCGGCGGAATTAGCATTTCCTGTTGCTGGTAGGGCAATTACATTTGGATCAAAGGGAACTCCCGCAGTTCCAACATTTCGGCTGGCATTTGCATTTTCTGCAGTCCAGGCATAAAGCAGACCTTCTTCCGGATCATCTGAAATCTGGCCGCTGATTCGGTCTCCTTTTTGGAAGCCGGATTTTTCACGGCGGGCTGCATATTCCCATTCTGCTTCGGAAGGCAGTCTGTATCCATCTGATTCCCAGTTGCATTCACAAAGGTCGCAGGCAGCTGTATCTGAAGAGTCTCTCAGGATTTCTCCATTATATGTATAGCAGGGAACCCTACCCTTAATTTCACTTAAGGCATTGCACCAAACAATTGCATCATACCAGTTTATCATTGTAACAGGCTGGGCAGAATTTTCATCTGTAGGAAGAGCCCCTCGTCTTCCCATGCTACCCCCCTGTCCAAGATTCTGGAAATTATAGCCCAGTCTTTCGGCAGTTACCCTAACCTGATACCAGAGGGAATAGGTCGTTTCAAATTTGTTGATAGAAAAAGGCTGAAGACTTCTTACTGCTGTATAGGCCTGAGTATCTTCACCAATTGTATAGGTCAGATTATTTCTAAAGGTCACAAGTCTGATATGAATAGACTGAGATTCCTGTGCGTAAATTGCAAAAGAGAAAAGAATTATAACTGCAGCAAAAAATATTTTTCGCAAGTCTATAAACTCCCGATTATTCGGCTTTACAAATTTCTGCCTTTACTACACTATAAAAGCCATCGGCAGATTTTTCAACTTCCAGCCAGGCATAAGAGCCCTTTTCTCCAACAGATCCAGGATTTATTACAGTTGTATCTCCAATTTTTTCAATGCCCACTCCTTCATGAATATGGCCGCAGATTACAGCAAGAGGCTTTTTTTCAAGGATAAAATCTGTAAATTTCTGGCTTCCTGCATGAAGTTCAGGATTTACTGCATCTACTATCTGAGCCTTTGGAGGATTATGACAAATCAAAATAAGATTGCGCCAAAGAGAAGCATCTCCACTCTGCTCAACTGAATTATTTACGATATCAAAATCTGAGAGGATTTCTTCTTCTGTGCGTTCAAATTCTGTTTTTCCAGTAAATTTTGAACCGCCACCGGCACCTGCAATAGCAAGGCCTTCATGGAAGACTAAAGCTTTTTCTACATTAACATCCTGATCATCAAGGTCTTCAAGGAAATCTTCATTATCACAGTTTCCAAGAACTGCAAATATTGTTTCATGCTTTTTACAAAGCTTATCAAGGGCTTCTCTTCCAGTTTCCGGCTTAAAGCATTCAGCAAAATCTCCACCAAAAAGAACAGCGTCAGCTTCCTTAAACTGCTTATCTAACGAGTCTAAACGGTCATTTACTGCATGTAAATCTGATAAAACTAAAAATTTCATTATCTGCTCCTTAGGATTTTTTCAAATACTTCTTTAAGAGCCTGCATCTGCTCTTGGGTTCCTACTGTAATTCTAACAAATTCTTCAATTCCAGGGGTATTAAAATGTCGAATTAAAATACCTTCCTGTTTAACAGCCTTATAAAGCTCTTCTCCACTAATTTGAGGGTGCTTAACAAACAAAAAGTTGGTATCACTCTTTACTACATAAAAACCAGAAGTCTTCAAAAAGTTATAAAAAGAGTCGCGGGCCTGACAAACTTTTTTAGCACATTCAACATAATATGCAGGATTATCGCAGGCAGCCTTACCACTCACCTGGGCTAAAGCATCAATCGGAAAGTGATTTACACTGTTTTTAACTGTAGTAACAATATTTACCAGTTCTGGAGAAGCAACAATATAGCCTAATCGCTGACCTGCTCCACAAAGACTCTTTGAAAAGGTTCTTACTATCAAAAGATTCTTAAATTCATTAAGAAGAGGAATGCAAGATTCTCCACCAAAATCAACATAGGCTTCATCAACAATAAAGATTTCATCCTTATCAGCTTTTAAAAGCATATCACGAACCTGGGCTCTGCTAAGAGAAAGGCCTGTTGGCGCATTTGGATTTGCAAAAATAATTCCGCCCTTGTTTTTAGAAGCCCGACTAAGCATTTCATCTACATTAAGAGACCAGTCTTCCTTCAAAGGCACCGTATCCATAGGAATGTCATAAAAACCAGCATATACAGGATAAAAGCTGTAGGTAAATTCAGGCATTACAAAGGATTTTCCGGAATCGAAAAAGGCATAAAAAACAAAGGACAGAACTTCATCAGAACCGTTTCCTGAATAAATCATATCCGGAGTAACTGTAAAAGGAAGCTTATCCTCTGGTGCGGGACTTACTTCTCCATCTGGGGAAATGCTGCAGCGACTCAAAACGCCGCCTGTTTTATTAAGCATATCTGCAATTGCAGCATGAAGCTTCAAAGAGTCAGGGTCTGGATAAAGGCCTAATTTTTCTGGTGATTTATTTATAAAATCTGAAAGAGCAGCGCTTACCTGAGGGCAAGGCGGATAAGGATTTTCGTTTGCATTTAACTTTACATATACTCTATCTTTAGGCTGCTCTCCCGGAACATAGGGATGCAGATTTTTAACTCTATTTGAAATCAACATATTTATATTTTAGTTCTATTATTAGGAAAATTCAATATATTACATAAGTTTGCTTTTATAGCAAGATGTTAATTTATAGTAAAAACTTGTTGATTTCCGGCCGATAGTTTAAAATGGAGATGGGGAAATTTATTGGGGATAACAATGGCAACAACATCTAATCTAAGTTCAATAATCAGATATTATGCAGAAAAAGCAGGAAGTCCTTTTATAGATTTACGGGAATTCTGTGCTTATATAAAAAAATATGCGGAGCACCATGTTGAAGAAGAAGCTGCTCTGGTAAAATATCTGGGAAATCCAACAAATACTGTTGTTGCAGAATTACAGGGACTTTCAGAAAAGCATATTGTTGCAATAATCGAAGCAAATGGAAAAAAGACTATTGTTTCGGTTGCCTATCTTTCAGTAAAATACGCAAATATCTACAAGGAAATGATGACTAATCCTGCTATTCCATTTCCTCTTTTGCCAGATTTACCAAAGCAGTTCCCACCTCATATTCTTGAAAGAAAAATCGCTTCTCAATATATTTCAGGACTTATCGGAAAAGAAGCTTCAAAGGGAGCAGGTCTTTACATCATAGAATTTACTAGAGATGTACCTTCTATGCTGCTGCCGGAATGTGTACCTCTGAATGTTATTCTTGATACAGCCCGTCAAAAGGTCAGAAAGGTACTAAAAAAAGAAGAATATCACGATTATTTTTTGAAAAAATTAAGAACTACTAATCCGACTAAAGAAATTACTATCAGAAATTTTTATGAACACTTTGTAGATAAAGAAAATCCTCAGTTTGAAAATTTTAGTGATGGTGACGATTACTATATCTGGAATCAGACTCTTTATTATGTTCGCCAGGATTATGAAAAGATTGCAGACCGAACCTCTGAAGATATAAATATTCTTCAGGCTGTTCAGATTCTGGAAATTCACTCTACTTATCTGAAAGAAAAGTTTCAAAATAATAAAAAAAGAGAAGATGCTATAAGAGAGCTTGAAAATCAGCTGGCAAAACCACCCTACTTCTTTTCTATGCCTCAAATTATTAAATTTCAAGATCAGAGCGGAAAACCTCTTTACGGTCAGTACACTGAAGATGATATGAGGGAATTCCTGCAAAAAATGACAACTGATGGCGAAAAAAATGAATTACCTCAGCTTCTGGTTTTTAAGGTTGCTTCAGGAACCCGCTATTATGTTTATAAAAAGAAGGTAACTCAGGTTATTGTTCGTCTTTGTAATGAAGCTCACGATTCAATTGAAAAGGAGCTTGAAGATAAATGGTATACAAAGCTTATGGATTATCAAAAGCTGCCGGAAATGACAAATGCGGCTGAATTTGAAGTTTGTTTGCATGAGCTTGTAGAAAAAAACTCTCCCGTTTTATATGCACTTTTAAATGCCGCCTTTATTACCCTTCTGGCATACGAAAAGGATGATGAAGGGAGCGAAGGCTTCCAGCTTTTTGCTAACGGGCATCTTATGTCCTACAGTGAACTTTTAATGCTAAAAAACTCTGCGATTTATACAAATGCACGTTCAAGGCTGCCATTTATTTATTCTATCCCTATTATTTCCTGGCTGATTACTCTCTTTAAGTCAAACAAAAAGGCTAAAAAGCCTGCAAAAAAAGCGGCCCAAGTTGAAGAAAAGTCTTTTGATGAAGATTCAAGAAAGAACAATTCACAAAGCAAAAAGGAAATGATTACAGCCCGGGCTAAAGAGATTTCTTCAGATTTAATTCCGGAAGGCTCAAGTGTAGACCGAGAGCTGGATTACCTGATAAAACAGTGGAATAAAATGCTTTCAAAGGAAGCCCACGACAATCTTACAGCTGATGTAAATGCCCTTATTAGAGATTATACAAGACGAGTAATGAATACTCTTTCTTCAGGAACCTTTACCAGAGACAGAATTGAAAGTCTGGCTAAGACTCTTGTAAATACTCCTAATATGAAAAGAATTAAGGATGATAAGCCTTTAACAGAGTATGTTATCCTTTATATGCTTAGATTATTGAGTAATTCATAAAAAAAAGCCCTTTTTTTCAAATTTTTTCAATTTTTTTTTCAAAAAATTGGGAAAAGTGACATATAAAAGCAACTATATATATGAGGGATAAATTTTCTCTCAAGCCCGGCCGGCTATTTATGTATTAAGAGGTTGCTTATATGAATCAAACTAATTCGATTGTAATTGATGGAAATCTTGTAAAGGATCCTGTTCTTTCTGAACCAAAGGCAGGCTTTAAAGTATGTAAAATGACTGTTGCTGTAAACCGCTGGTATAAGGATGAAAGCGGAAATGCAGTTGACAAAGTTTCATATTTTGATGTTGATGCTTACGCAAATTCTGCAGAATTCTGTAACAAGTATGCAAAAAAGGGAGCTCCAATTAGAGTTGTGGGAAGACTTCAGCAGGACCGCTGGACTACAAAGGATGGCAAAACAGATTCCAAGGTTATTGTTGTTGCAGAACATGTAGAAATATTAAAGAGACCTGGAAGCGAAAAGATTGACACTGAAGAAAACAAGGGAACTGAAAATCAGCCTGCAGTGGAAGCTCAAAAAGAGGCCCTTCCTGTTGAGCAGGCAGCTGTTTTCTAGTGTTTTCTAGTGTTTTCTAGCGGCGACGCTTTTTATTTGAAGGATTGTTTTTGCGTTCAGCAGCACGCTCTGCAGCGGCCTTGTATTCTTCCATCTGCTGAGGTGAGTAGAAACCATCCTTCCAGTTAAAGCGTGAAATACCAGGTAAAGGCTGCCCCTTTGCCATAGAGGTAGTTAGAGCCTTAATCTGGCTTCTTGAAACCTTTGTCTTAGAAAAATCTATCAAAAGGCGCTTGAAGCCAGCAGAGGTAATATTCTTAACCTTATCAATAATGCAGAATGGTTCTTCTGGCATTACAAAGGAACCATCTGCAGTTGAGTTTACCTTAAATATTGTTTCTTCCTTATCTTCGAAATATGTAAAATCATAGTCCTTAGGAAGACGGAAACGCATTCTGAATAAGGCTGGATAAGCATAAACAGGAACAAGAACTCTTGAGCGCACCTTTTCTTCATAGGTTGCTTCCAGATTTCTTCTTGAATCTTCGTAAGGCATAATAAAGGCGCCAATATCCTGATTTTCCAGGAAGGAAACTGCCCAGCGGTTAAAGGTATAAAGATAAGGACCTGCTATCATTTTGGCAGGGCTTGAACGAAGAAGCTGAACATGAGCCAGGTTGTTTACAACATACTGAAGATAGCCGTCTGCAATCAGCTTGTCCAGATTTTCTTTTAAGGATACTTCCTGTAATGGGGAACAGAAAGGATCTAAAGATATATAAATCTGCTTTTTAGAAAATGGCAGGGTTGTTTTATGATTTAACAAATCATAAGCGGTTTCAGAATTGAACTCGATTATAATGCGGACAGGATTCAAGCCTTGAACGGCAAAAACATCTGCAATAGAAGAAACCTGGGCATAAATACCCTCCGGGAAGTAGGAAAGTTCCTTTGGTCCAACTGGTGTTAAATCCAAAACAGGAAGTCTTTCATCTCGAGGCTGCTTGCGGAATTTACTTAAATCAGGAGGCAGCACGCGATTATAACGCTTGGAACCAGACTTAATTTGAAGAAGATAAACTTCATCTCCTACAGAAAAACCTGCAGGAATATCAATCCAGCGTTTATTTGCTTCATCATCAACTTCAACAGAACGAATTTTGTGGCTTACACGGCCTGTATCATCCTTTTTATGAAGACGAATCGAATCACCAGGGTCAGGATCATAATTTCCACCCTTTAAAGTTGCCAGTTGAATACCATTATTTGCATTATCTGAATCAGCCGGGAAAGATTCTCTGTATGCCTGAATTAATTCCTTTGGAGCGGGCTTTGTTGCGGAAATCTTACCAAGATAAATACCTGTACCGCCAGCCTGATCAGGATTAAGGATTTTGGCAGCAGCATTCTGCACTCCCTCTTCTAAGCTATTAAAGCCATACCAATAAGTAGTTTTAGAACGGGCAAAATCTGAAGCAAGAATTCTTTTTCCGGTTGCAATTGCCCCCTTGCGGTCTTCTTTATAGTGATCAATTACATAACGATAGGCAGAAACTACAGTTCCAACATATTCAGCACTCTTCATTCTTCCTTCAATTTTGAAGGAATCTACACCTGCATCAATCAAATCTGGAATCTGATCAATCAGCTGCAAATCACAAGGAGAAAAATAATAGCCCTGTTTAATTCCGCCTGGAACTTCTGCAGAATAAAAGCGTCTGCAAGCCTGGGTACACATACCTCGGTTTGCAGATTTTCCACCCAGATAACTTGAAAAAAGACAAAGTCCACTTTCGCTTACGCATAAAGCACCATGAACAAAGACCTCCAGGTCAGCTCCGGTTTCTTCTTTAATCTTTCTAATTTCATCCAGGCCTAATTCCCGGGCAAGGACAGCTCTTTTTACCCCGGCTTTTTGTAAAAGTCTAACAGCAGAAGAGCTTTCTACATTCATTTGTGTAGAAGCATGAAGCTCTAGATTTGGGAAAAACTCCTGCGCCATACGAATAACAGCGAAATCCTGAACGATAAGTCCGTCTGGTTTAATTTCGTTCAAATAAGAAAGGAAGCGATAAAGACGTTCTGTTTCTCTTTCCTCGCAAACAGTATTTACAGTAACGTAAACCTTTTTATTCTGGCGGTGCAAAGAATCTACAGTGGCTTCAAACTGATTCCAGGCAAAATTTGTTGTACGCAGACGAGCGTTAAAGCTTTTAAGACCAAGATATACTGCATCGGCACCTTCACCGATTGCAGCTTCAAGAGATTCAATATTTCCCGCAGGAGCTAATAATTCGACCATTCCCCCATAATAACACAAAAAAAAATGTGCTACAACTGACCGGGAGAACAAGGAGCGATAGCCCAGCTGCTTTCGTCGGCGTGTATTGGAAAATCGTAATCTCCGCTTTGGTCTTCCATTATTAGATTTCGGATATCGGCAGCGTCACTTCGAGTCAGTGCCTTTAAGGTAGTAGCCCCCTTAGAACTTGTTGCCATAGAAATTTCTGCCGAGTCATAAATGCCAGCTTGGGCAACCTCTAAAGCCTTTTCGCTAACATTTGATTTCCACTCGATAGCATCGGGCGATGCATACATTAAAGCATCCATTATTGTTTTGTTTACACTGTCGTAAAGAACTATAACATCGGAGCTGTCATTAAAGCGGGCTGTGGTATTTTCTGACCAGAGATCGCGAATTCCTTCAGCAGAATGAGGAGCAGTAGCAAGATTCAAATCCTCTCCAGTCTCATTCACACAGCCTTCTCCTACAGTTCTAAGGTGAAGAAGTATAATTTCACCCTTTGAAACTTCAATAGCAGGAAAGGTATAATCCTTAGCAGTGCCATCTGCAGCTCCCTGTAAAACAAGACCGGCTAAGTTTCCATCCTCCAAAGCAAGGAGTTCTACATACTCTCCACGATATACGGTTTGTCCGCTGACACTGCCCTTTCCATATTTTATCTGAACTTCACTTAAAATAAGCCTAGGCAAGCAGGAATTATAACCAATAAATGGAAGGCAGAAGGTTAAAGAATTTCCAATTTCATCCTCCACCATTCCATAAACCTCATAAGATTTACCAACTTGGGTTTGCTGAGAAATAATTACATTAAAACTTTTTGGATCTTCAGAAGAAATTACCTGGGCATCAAGCTGTCCATAAGTTCCACATGCTGCAGCCAGAGAAGGTGCTAGATTTTCATCATAAGAAGCCCTGTCTGAATCAGAAAGACCTGGAATCCAGGGAGAAATAACAATTCCCTTTACTGAAACTGCCTCAGAAAAATCAAATTGAAGGGTTTGATTATCTATTACAGTAAACTTTTCCAGAACCGGAGATGAAAAATCGCCTCCGACAATCTGAATACCTTCTTCGTTTAAGCTGCAGGAAAAAGGAACCGCAACACTTGCAATTACAAGAGACGCAATAAGGGAGCCCTGCAGAAAAGTAAGGATTCCCCTTTTTAGAGTCTGTGTCATATATACCTCCTGACAAAAAAAAGCACGGCTTAAACCGTGCTTTTCATATCTTCTATATATATAATAGACAGACTTTAATCATTTTTACCAATTTTCAGGTAATTTTTTTATTAAAATTGTGCTGCTTCCACCATGTAGCGAACATTAATTCCGGAATCATCTTCCATCATCTTTTCTACGACAAAGATAAAATTCTTTTCTGATTTATCACATACAATTCTTTCGATTTTATAATTGTAAACACCCTTTCTTACGATATCTGGAGAACCAACCTTTTTAGTAAAGATTACGTTTCCTTCACCATCACGTTTTTCTACATTGATATAGAAGGAAGAGCTAACTTTTTTTCCACTTCCCTTTACTGTAGGAATAAGCTGAATATGATATGTATCCGGGTTTTCAATATCTGACTTAAAATCAGTGAAAACAATTTCATCAGTTCCTGTCTTGTTTACGTCATCTAAAATGTAGAGAACATGCTCAGGATCTGCAGGCTGACATTTAATATCCTTAAGATAATAATAATTTTTTGCCTCGAGAGCCTCGTATACTTCACGACCATTTTTTCCTGCAGTTACAGCAGAAGGCTTTGTTCTGAATACTCCACCATTTACATAATCGTTTTTTTCTACATCCACCTGATAAATTTCAGCCCAGCCCTGAAACTTCTTATCAGTTTTACCAAACTGGCCAAAAACATAATACTTTCCGTCTTCGGTAAAGCCCTTATCTACAAAAGATGCAACATCTCCTGCAAAGATTCCAGCCAAAAGAAAAACAGAAATCAAAGTGCAAGCAATTATACGTTTCATATATCCTCCCATATAAAACAAAATATAAACCGTTATTTGATTTTCGGTTTTTTTTTCAAACACTTTACTATTATTTATCTTCACGCTATCTTTTAAATATGACAATAAGATCCCGAAACAGAGTGAACTTCATTTTCCTTATAATTTCAGCGTTAATAATGCTGATGAATGCAGGTATTTTTATTTACCATTTTTGTACAAAGAACATTACATATCCAATTGCACCTGCAGAAACTTCCTCATTTTTTCTTTTTAAATATCAGTTTTGGACTATTATTGCTTCTATTTTTACTATTAACATTTATGTAGTTTCAACTTCTTATATCATCTTAAGGACCTTTGAAAAAACTCAGGCAACAGAAGTTCTTTTCATTTTTGTTTTTTTAGCTTCCCTGCTTTTGGACACCTCCAGACTTTACATACCTCTATATGGTCTTGACGGCTCTTATTCTTACAGTCTTATTCATCTGGGAAATATAACTTTAACTTCAAGACTTATGGCACCAATTTCACTTTTTGCCCTTTCTACCTTTTGCGGAGATCGTTTTAGGCAGCAGACAGAACAAAACTGTCTTATTGTAATTGTAATTTCAATTTTCTTTGCCCTCTTTCTTCCACTTAATACAGCAATAATTAAACCAAATCTTTGTGTTTCTTATGGCTTTACCAGAGTTATAAATGTTTTTACAACAATATTCTGTACAATTTCTGTAATAACTCTTTATATAAGCAATAAACAAAATGATTTTAGTCAGATTAATACCTTAGGCTTTATTATGATTCATATTGGCTACAATATTCTTTTTGACTGCTATAATCTTTTTGGATATATAATTGGAACTTTAATATTAAGTGTTGGAACCTGGGTTTATCTTACGAAACTGCACCAGCATTATCTTTGGATTGACTAAAGAGATTTGATTAAAGAAATTTGATTAAAAGATAAGATAAAAAAGTCCGCCGATTGAAATCGGAATTAAGACATTGTCAAAATCTGCAAGAGGAAGCACTTCTATCATCATGGCACAAAAAGCACAGACCAGGGCTATAAAACAGTTATGACAAACGCAGAAGGTTGAAATATAAACGGCTGTAAAACAAGCCAGGCTTCCGGCAACAGTTTTTCCATGAGCCCCAGGAATTACAACTCTACCTATTAATTTTCCTACAAGACTGGCGGTTCCATCCCCAAAGGACAGGGCAAATATTCCTACTGTAGCAGCTTCTAATGGAAGCAGAATAGCTGCAAATAAAATTCCAATAACAAGGGTAACAGGCCCCAGGACAAATTTATTTTCATCTCTTTTTCTTGCGGCCATTTCTGTTATTTTTGAAATAAGAGGAATCGGATGCCCCTTTAAACGAAGTATTTCTGAAAGACTATAAAATATAAGTGCGGCTATAAGAAGAATTATTACCGGCCAGTAAGCGAATTTTAGAAAAAGAGGCACAAAACTAGAGCAAATATGTATGGATTTTCGAAATATTTCCTTTAGGATGCTGTTCAGCCGCTGGCGAGCAACAATACCATACATTACATCATTGTTTGTCTGCATGCCCGCTCCTAAAGTCTTTCGTTATTTGTAAGAGTTCTTGGAATATCAATATAAATAGAAGGCTCAAAGTTTGGAATTGGGCTTGTTATATATTTAATATTCTGTTCTGCAAGATTGCTGCCTGGCAGACGAACAAGAGTTTCCTGATTTCTGGTAAGAGCATCCCAGGCACGTACTGACTGACTGAATTGTACAATAGCCTGGGCATTCAAAGAGCTGTTGCCAGTTCTTTTTGCAAGACGATAAAGTGTAACTCCATAGTTATTAGCCGCATACAGATAAGTATTAACTGTATCGTAATCATTGACGCTAGTCTGTGGGAATACCATACCCTCTTCTGCAATTTCAGCATCAAGATTATCAATCAGCTGATTATAATAGCCTTCTGCCGCATAATCATCTCCACGGAGGAATAAAGTATTAGCCATAGCAAGCTGTAAATTGCGTTCCTTAATATTGCCGTCTCCAGCCTTCATAAAGGCTCCCAGAGCTTCCAGATAATTTTTATTCTTATACTGGATATAACCAATACGGTAACGGAGAGATGGACTGTCATTTTCAAGTTCTACAGAATACTTGTAATTCAAAAGGGCTTCGTCATAATCACCGGAAATTGTATACTTAATATTTCCCATATCTTCGTAAAGCTTTCCGATTGAAGGAGTTCCTGCAAAGCCTGCATTATCACGTTCTGTAGTATAAAGAGAAATACCTTCGGCAAACTGCTCCTGAGCCTGCAGATAATCTGTAGTATCAATATAGTGTTCACCAAGAAGTCTGTAAGAATCAATATACTTATATACATCACGATTCTTCATTGAAGGAACTGTATTAAACTTTTCTATTGCACGCTGGAGAGTTGATTCAATTGATTCAAGTTCATTTGTATTAATAAAATACTTAGCCAGATTATAGTAAGCAATAGGATTATCAGGATTAGATTTTACAGCAGTGAGTAAAAGTCCTCTTAGGCCTTCAATTTCATAACGAAGATATTCTTCTGAAGGATCCATAGGTCCGTAATATTTATCAAGAAGATATCCGCTTAATTCAGCCCAGTCTTCAGAAGAAAGTGATTTATCACGGCCTTCAAAATCAGGCTTAAGCTGAAGAACTTCACGCAGATTATCTGTGCGGATAAAATATCTCAACATTCGAGATTTATACAAATCAGTTGGTTCATAAATATTAAGCAGAGTTGCATACTGTTCACGTGCAAGCTCAAATTTTGTAGGATCCTTGTCGGTTGCCCATTCCAGGAAGATATCACCCAGCATAAGGATTCCATCAGGATCATTAATATGGTAATCAAGAACTTCACGGCGGACAATTTCTTCTGCACGAGGATAGTTTGCCATGTCATTTAATTCCATATCTGCATATTCAAGTCCGGCTGGCTTATCGTGACGGAAGCATTTTAAGATATTCTGATACATATCTCCTGCACGCTGATACTGTTTATGAGCACGATAACCACGAGCATAATTGAAGAACCATTTTTTACTGATTCTATAGCTTACTGCCTCATTGAATTTCATTTCTGACTGAGGATATTCATCAGCTTCAAGTAGTTCATAACCCTGTTTATAGAGGCTATTTGCCTTGAGTGGTTTATAGATACAGTTTTTGCTGAAATTAAAGAGTCCCCACAAAACAAGTAAGGAAACTGCACCAATCAGGGCAGCTGGAATAATCTTATTTCTAAGCTGATATGAAAGAGATTTTTTATATGCTTCATATTCATCTGCAGTTCTGTGTTCAAAATCACGAGGAACCGGGATTGAAGTATCAAGCATTTTTTCAAGAAGACCTGCAACCTGACGGGCTGGAGCCTTATTAAGAATCTTTTCGATGATTTCAAATTCAGCGTCATCTGTAAATTCATCCTGAACAATAAGGTCTTCAAAGGCAAGTCGTACGTTAAGAGGATATTCGCTGAGATTTTTTAAGAATACCTTATACTGAGCATCGGAAAGTGTATTTGGTGGAAGGGTATCGCTCTCTTCTGCATCTGAAAAATCTGGTTCCGGAAGATTTTTACCACGTCCCTTCTTTCCTTTTCCTGTATTTACAGGCTTTGACTTCTTTTCATCTTTTGCAGTATCAACATCTGAGAAGCCTGGAATTTCAAACTCGCCTTCCATAGCAAAGTCATCACTATTGCCAAGTTCAAAATCTCCATTCAACTGATTGTCTGTTTCAGGAATTCCAAAATCAAGACCTTCAATATCTGAAGTATCAAAAACTTCTACAGGAGAATTTTCTTCATCAAAGTTTTCTGCATCATCTTCAATGCTTTCACTAGCATCTAAATCAAAATTTCCGGCAGAAAAATCATCTCCACCGTCGAGGTCAAGGCCACCTAAGTCTGTGGCGGCACTTGCGTTTGTGTCGCCTGTAGTACCAAGGGCGTCGAGATCAAGGCCGCCTAAGTCGGCAGCGTCGCCTAAATCTGCAGTGTCACCTGCGTCGCCTGTTGTATCAGTACCGCCAAGATCAAGGCCGCCTAAGTCTGCGGTGTCACCTGCGTCGCCTGTTGTGTCAAGGCCGTCCAGGTCAAGACCGCCTAAGTCGGCAGCGGCACCTAAGTCTGCGGTGTCATCTGCGTCGCCTGTTGTATCTGTACTGCCAAGATCAAGGCCACCAAGGTCCATATCTGAGAGGTCAATGCCGTCTGAGGCTGGATTTTCTTCTGTTGACTCTTCAAGTGGAGTTTCTGTACCGATATCGTCCAAGCCTTCGAGGTCTAGGCCACCTAAATCTGTAGCGGCACCCAGGTCTGCGGCGTCACTGGTGTCGCCTGTGGTACCAAGGCCGTCGAGGTCAAGGTCACCTAAGTCTGTAGCGGCACCTAAGTCTGCGGTGTCACCTGCGTCGCCTGCTGTATCTGTACTGCCAAGATCAAGGCCACCAAGGTCCATATCTGAGAGGTCTATGCCGTCTGCGGCCGGGCTTTCTTCTCTTGTCTCTTCAAGTGGACTTTCTGTACCGATATCGTCCAAGCCCTCGAGGTCAAGGCCGCCTAGGCCGGTGTCGGCACTTGCGTCTGAGTCACCTGCTGCGTCAAGGCCGTCCAGGTCAAGGTCACCTAAGTCTGTAGCGGCACCGAGGTCTGCGGTGTCACCTGCGTCGCCTGCTGTATCTGTCCTGCCAAGTTCAAGGCCACCAAGGTCCATATCTGAGAGGTCTATGCCGTCTGAGGCTGGATTTTCTTCTGTTGACTCTTCAAGTGGACT
>JAIKYB010000031.1 GCA_024683675.1 Treponema sp. | reverse complement strand
GCCAACGACTCTGCCACTCTGGAAGAAACCATGCACCTTGGAGTTTTAGACTTTCTTATAAAGCCCTTTGCTTATGAACGTTTTCAGGTTGCTCTGGAAAAATTTGCCGCAAAAGCTCAGGCAATGAAAAGCTCTCCAAGTGTAATAGACCAAAGCTATATAGACAGTCTCATTTCCGCCAGCCCAAACACTTCGCTTGCCAGTCCGGCTTCCGCTGCCGAGCTTCCAAAAGGAATCCAGCAGAAAACCTTAGACCTTATTTCAGCATATCTTAAAAATAATCCTGGCTGGGTTTCCGGCGATAAAATTGCCGAAGAGGTTGGCCTTTCCCTGGTTACAATCCGCCACTATATGGCCTATCTTGTAGAAGAAAAAAAAGCCCGGGCAGATATAAACTACAGTACAGGCGGCCGTCCAAGCATGCTCTACAGCAGTCTCTAATCAAAATCTTGACAAAGTCCACCTCTCAATATTATTATTAAAGTAAATTTAAGTTGTATTTACTTAATTTTACTTTAACTTTAAAGAGGCAAAATAATGGCCGCACCATTCACATCAGATTTTTACAAATCAATTAAAGATGAACTTTTTAACAACATTCTCCCATATTGGGAAAAACATGCCCGTGATACCACTTCTGGTAACGAAGGCTTTTTTGGCGCAATAGACAATGACAACAATCCGGATTATAAAATCCAGCGTTCTATCGTTATGACCTCCCGCTTCTTATGGACCTACAGTGCAGTTGCCCGCCTTACTAAAGATGCCCGCTATCTTCCAATGGCAGATTTTGCCTACAATACAATCATCACAAAATATTGGGACAAAGAAAACGGTGGAGTTTACTGGTCTGTTCTTCCGGATGGCACTCCAAAGGTAAGTAAAAAACAAATCTACGGAGAAGCCTTCTGCTGTTATGGACTTTCAGAATACGCTGCCGCACTTAGAGAATTAAGAGAAGGAGGGGAAAGCCTTCCCCTCGCTGCAGCCGGCCAGCCGTCTTCCGCTACCCCTTCTAACGGGGGTAATCCAGCCCAGCTGGATAGCCCCCGTAACGCCCCCCTTGCCTCTGAAGAAGCAATGAACTATGCACTGGATATTTTCAACCTGCTGGAAACTCACGCTTTAGATCCAGAAGCCGGTGGATACGTAGAAGCTAGAGATGTAAATTGGTCCGAAACAAATGACATGATTCTTTCTCCAAAAGACATGAACTGTCCAAAATCAATGAACACAAACCTTCATGTAATGGAAGCCTACACAAATCTTTATAGAACTTTACCGGTCGTTTTTGCAGATGCAAAGGCCCTTCGTGCAGAAGTAGGAGATACTCTTGCTTCACTTGTACGAGTTTCAGTAGATAAAATTCTGCAGCCAAATGCCCATCTGGGAATGTTCTTTGATATGGAATGGAAGCTCCTTGCAGATGAAATCTCTTATGGCCACGATATAGAAGCCAGCTGGCTCCTTTGGGAAGCTGCCTGCGAACTGGAAGATGAAGAACTCAAATCAGAAATCCGCGATACAGTTATTCGTGTAGCTCAGGTTGCCCTTGACGAAGGCTTTGATAAAGAAAATGGCTGTATGGAAAACTTCCTCCGCGACCAGGGAAAAGTTCGTGACCGAACTCGTGTCTGGTGGAATCAGGCAGAAGCAGTGAACGGCTTCTATAATGCCTGGGAAATGACAGGAGACTCAAAATATTCAGATGCCTGCCTTAAAGAATGGGACTGGATTCTGAATCACCAGATTGATAAAAAGAATGGTGAATGGTGGAATGCCCTTGATGAAAAGGGGCAGCCAATCCTTGCAGAAGATAAAGGCGGAAACTGGAAGACAAGCTATCATAATGGACGCACTTGTCTGGAACTTTTAAGACGTAGTAATAATTTCTAAAACTTATTTACGTTGATTTTATATCCCATGGAAAACCCATGGGATTTTTTTTAGCGGGACTATTATTATACCATGAAAGTGTAAGAAAACAAAAAAAATTTTAAAAAAAATGAAAAAAATTTAAAAAAGTTGTTGACACTTTTTGTAGAGAAGTATATATTAGTCATCACCGTCGCGACAGACAGTTGCGACAAACACAAAAGTTTTTTGACATAACAGGGAAGGAAAGAATAGAACAAATAAGGTTCTTACAAAAACGTTAGTTTTTGTTCTGAAAATTGACTACATTCTTTTCAGTTTTGTTTTAGTAAAACTGAACTAATCAATTCAACTAATATAAAGTTGGGTTTGAACTATTTTATGTGAAATCAATACCCTTCGGGGTTTTGAAATAATCATGGAGAGTTTGATCCTGGCTCAGAACGAACGCTGGCGGCGCGTCTTAAGCATGCAAGTCGAATGGCAAGATCGGAGCTTGCTCTGATCCTAGAATGGCGG
>JAIKYB010000030.1 GCA_024683675.1 Treponema sp. | reverse complement strand
TGGAACAGAAACTAAAGGTGGAACTCCTGGCTGGTACAATAATATGGCTTTTGATCGTGCGGCAAAGGCAGAAGGTCTTTTTACAGAAACTTTCTCTGCAGATGCTTTCAGTCACGAAACTCGTAAAATGATTATTGATGAAGCTAAAAAGGCTGGCAAAAAGTTTGACCTTATTGTTTACTCTCTTGCTTCACCAGTTCGTTCTGATCCAGATAAGATTGACCCTAACAGTGAGACTGGAGCTCACGTGCTTTATAAGTCTGTAATCAAGCCAATTGGAAAAACTTACGCAGGTCTTGGAATTGATATTTTGACAGACAGCCTTAAGGAAAGCGCTGCAGAGCCTGCTAATGAAGATGAAATTGCAAACACAGTAAAGGTAATGGGTGGCGAAGACTGGCAGCTTTGGATTGACCAGTTGTCTGCTGCCGGAGTTCTTGCTGAAGGTTGCCGTACAGTTGCTTATTCATACATCGGGCCTGAATTGAGTCATGCCATCTACCGCGACGGTACAATCGGACAGGCTAAAAAGCACCTTGAAGCTACTGCTCACACTTTGAATGAAAAGCTTTCTAAAGAGCTTGGTGGAGCTGCTTACGTTTCTGTAAACAAGGGGCTTGTAACCCGTTCTTCCGCAGTTATCCCAATCATTTCTCTTTACCTTTCAATTCTCTTCAAGGTAATGAAGGCTAAGGGAACTCACGAAGGCTGTATCGAGCAGATGGAGCGCCTTTTTGCAGAACGCCTTTACACAGGTGCAAACAGTGCCGCAGGTAAGGTTCCTGTAGATGAAGAAAACCGCATCCGCGTTGATGACTGGGAAATGCAGGCAGATGTTCAGGCAGAAGTAGACAAGCTTATGGCAAGTGTAAACAACGACAATATCAAGGAAGTATGCGACCTTGCAGGTTACAAGCATGACTTCTACGCAACAAACGGTTTCGATGTTGCAGGTGTAGATTACACTGCTGAAGTTGCAAGAATGGATCAGATTTAATTTCTGTAATTCATAAAAAAAGCGGAGCTTTTTGAAATCTTTTTCAAAGCTCCGCTTTTTTTTTATTCTTTTTTATTAATAAAGATTGTATATTTTTGCAAGCACCGCAGCTGCAATTACAAGACAGGCAAAAATCACAGAAAGAAAATCTTTTGCCTTAAATTTGTATTCTTTTGCAGCACAGCCTGGTTTTCTAAAATGAAAACCTCTTAATTCAGTTGCAATTGCGGTTGAATCAATTTTTCTGACAGAAGAAAGCAGTAAGGGAACACAAAGAGGAAGTACCAGGGCAATCTTCTTAAAAGGATTTTTTGTTTCAAAATCTACTCCGCGGGAAATCTGAGCTTCCATAATATTGTTCATTTCGTTTCCGAAAACCGGAATAAATCTAATTGCAGTTGTAAAGGTATAGGCATACTTATATGGAAGATGCAGGTTGTTTACAAGTACATTAGATAAATCACCTAGATTTGTAACTGTAATCATAATTGAAAGTGGCAGTGTAGCTGCAATCAGTCTGAGTACTAAAAGAGCACCATTGTTCAATCCCTTGTCTGTAAGGGCAAAGCCACCAATAGAAATTACGGCTTTTCCACTTCTAATCAGCAAAATCTGGAGAATAAACAAAAACAGAGAAACCTTGAGTAAGCCCTTTAGAAGACCACAGGTTCTTTTAAAAACGCCAGGTTTTTCTTCTCCCTTTTTACAGCCTGCATCTCCAGCAAGTCCCAAAATCAGATTTAAGATTATCAGGGAGCAAAGAAAAATATAAGAAGATGACACAAATGCTGAAGCACAAATTGCAACTGCAATAAAAAGTTTTGCAAGTGGATGTATCTTGTGAAGTAAAGACTGTCCTGGTAAAAAATCTAAAAATCCTTTCATTTTATGCCTCCTCTTTTTTGCCTGTAATTTTTTCAATCATTTCCTGAACACTAAAAATATCATGGAATTCCTTTCCAAGTTTAGTTGATGTTTCACTAATCTGAGGCTGCAAAAGTCTGGCCTGAGATAGAAGCTCGTCATCTCCAAGAATCCAGCGGGTTGGACCGTCTGCAATCAATCTTCCGCCTGTCATTACCAGAACTCGGGTTGCATAATCAAGAACAACTTCCATATCATGGCAAACCATCAGTACAGTGGTACCTTCTTCATTCAGCTCACGGATTTTTTCCATAAGCTCCATACATTCCTTATAGTCAAGCCCTGTGGTTGGCTCATCCAGAATTAAAATATCACTGCGGACTGCAATAAGGCAGGCAAGGCAAAGTCTCTGTCTTTGCCCCCGGCTTAAACTGAAAGGCTCTGCTTTTCCATCAAAACCAAATTCTTCAAGAGTCGCTTTTACTCTTTTTTCTGTTTCTTCGGCCGAAATACCTATGTTTTTCAAGCTGAAGGCAATTTCTTCTTCTACAGTGCTGCAGCAAATCTGTCTGTCCGGGTTCTGGAAGAGGAAGGCGATTTGTTTTGCAAGGGCACTTGTTTTCACTTTTTTTGTGTTCTTGCCATCAACAAGAATATCGCCAGAGCTTGGTTTTAAAAGTCCATTACATAGTTTAGAGAAGGTTGATTTACCGGCTCCGTTAGAACCTATAATGGCAACAAAATCGCCCTTTTTTATATCAACGTTTATATCACGAATATTTGCATCATTTTTATAGCTGAAATTAACATCTTTAAATTCAATTATTTTTTCAGCATCGTTTTGAACAAGCTGCTTTTTTACAAATTCATCAGCTTCTTTTTCTGAATTATCAAAGCCAATTTTTGCACAAATCTTTTTTACCAGATTGGCGGCTTCGTCTGAATTAAGAGCAAGACATTCTTCTTCGGCAAGCTCTGCCGGAATTAAACCATCATGTCTTAGTTTTCTGGAAAGGGTAACGACACGAGGAATGTTTACTCCCTTTTCTTCAAGCTTTTCTGCATTCTGCAAAACTTCACGTACAGAACCATAGGCAGCAAGCTTTCCTTTTTCCATTACTGCAAGCTTTCTTGCAAATTCGCATAAGAGCATGATTTTCTGTTCAACAACAATAATTGTCATACCCTTTTCGCGATTCAATTTTTCCAAAAGTTGAAAAATCTGGCGGCTTGATGCAGGATCAAGTTCGCCTGTTGGTTCGTCTAAAACCAGAATCTCTGGCTCAAGTGCAATTATTGAGGCAATTGCAACCTTTTGTTTCTGTCCACCACTAAGAGAAGAAATCTCACGGTAGCGTAAATCTTCAATACCAATTTCTTTAAGGGCAGAAGCTATTCTTTCTTCTATCTGATCCTTTGGAATACCAAAGTTTTCCAATCCAAAAAGTAACTCGTCTTCAACAAAGGTACTCAGCATCTGACTGTCAATATCCTGAAAAACAGAGCCGACTGTAAGGGCCAGCATTCCTGGTTCAATTTCAAAGGTATCTTTTCCATTTACCTTTACAGAACCATAATAATCTCCCTTAAAGTGGTGGGGAATAAGGGCATTTATAGCGCTGCAAAGTGTTGTTTTTCCAGCTCCAGATTCCCCGATAATTCCAAGAAAATCGCCTTTTTCTACATTTAGATTTATATTTTCAAGGGCGTTTTCCTGTGAATCTTCGTATTTGAATGTCAGCTTGCTGATTTGTACCATTGTATTTTCCTTTATGCCTTATTTTTTGAGTGCTTTTTTAAGTGGATAGTAAAGAATCTGTACAATTACTGCATTGAAGAGTGCTGTACACAAAACAATTGGAACATAAGCAACTAAGGTTGCCTTGTCTGCATGAATTACAAAAATCAGGAGGACAGTATATAAGCCACCTGAAACTACTGTACTAAGGAAGGTTGCCAGTGCTGGGACAGGATCGAACTTTCCAAACTTGAGAGGGCATTTAATCAAAAGTCCCATAACAACTGCACCTGCAAATTCAGAGGCAAAATTCAAGTAAGGTGTTCCAGGGAAGAACTGGCAGATTGCACCAGCAAGAATACCAATAATTGCACAGTAAAGAATATTAGGTCTAATCAAAACAATTATCATACAATACATAGCAATGATAAAGTTTGGTTTCATGCCACCAATATTAATAATTGAACCTACAAAGAATTTTAATACTGCACCAGCTGCAAGTAAAATTGCTGTAAGCAAAAGGTCTGCAATATTCAATCCCTTCTTTTTTTCTACGTTAAGCTCGCGCTTTACCTCTTCATTTCCAACTTCGTTTTCCATAATGTACCGCCTTTATTAAGCTATTAGTTTTTAGTGTTACTATTAACAGTAACAATTGTATATTACAGTATGATTTTGTTACTGTCAATAGTAACATGAAAAAAAAGTTAAAAAAAATAGCCTGATTTTCATAAGGAACTGAATGTCCTTGAAAATCAGGCTATATAATAAGTAAAAAAGACTTTTAGTCTTCCATTGCCTTATAAGAATCGTATGTAGCAAGCATTTCTGCATCCTTATTCTTATCGAGTAAAGAAACAACTACGGTTACAATTAAACAGATAATAAAGGCAGGAAGAATCTCATATACATCAAAAAGTCCTCCGTGCAGATTGTGCCATGCAACAACTGTTACACCACCACAAATCAAACCTGCAATAGCACCCTTGGCAGTTCCCTTCTTCCAGTAGAGGGCTAGAATAATAAGAGGACCGAAGGTTCCTCCAAAGCCAGCCCATGCATAAGAAACAAGTCCGAAAATAGAAGAATCTGGGTTAAGGGCAAGTAAAAGTCCAATAAGAGCAATTACAAAAACAGAAATACGGCTTACCAAAAGAACTGTCTTATCGCTTGCATCCTTTTTAATCAATCCCTTAAAGATATCCTGTCCGATTGCAGATGATGCAGAAAGCAGCTGAGAGTCTGCAGTAGACATTGAAGCTGCAAGAATTGCACAAAGGAAAATACCTGCAATAAAGGCTGGATACATCTTAAGCATTGTTTCACTGAATACAGCTTCCTGAGTTCCGCTTCCAAGAACCTTTACACCTTCAATCAAAACTTCTTCTGGTTTAGCACCAAGCAGAATTCCGTGGTTCATAAGGTAAGCAGTTCCAAGAGTACCAATAATAAAGGTTCCGATATATGCAATTATCATCCATATAATACCTACGCGGCGGGCAGTTTTAATTTCTTTATTAGAACGGCAGCCCATAAAACGTACGATAATGTGTGGCATTCCAAAATATCCAAGACACCAGGCAAAAGCAGAAATTGCTGACATAGGAGAGAAGCTCTTATTTGCTGTAAATGATTTAAGCATTGCTTCTCCATATTCTCCGTTCAAAGCCTTTGTTGTAAAGTTCTGAACCTGATCAACAGCGTTTCCAATTCCACCAAGAGAAATTATAATAATTACTGCAGAGAAAACAAAGGAAGTAAAAATCAAAGTTCCCTGAATAAAGTCTGTTGTACAAACTGCGCGGTAACCACCCATAATTGTGTAAGAAAGGATGATAACGAAACCAATTATAAGTCCTACATTCCAGTTCAGGCCAAATACAGAGCGGAAAAGCTTAGCACAGGCAACGAAACCTGAAGCTGTATAAATGGTGAAGAAGAATACAATAAACAAAACAGACACAATGGAAAGAATGTGAGATTTATCATGGAATCTGTTTGTAAGGAATTCTGGGATTGTAATGGAATCATTAAATGCAATTGAACATTTTCTAAGAGGTTTTGCAATAATGAGCCATGCAAGATAAGTTCCTGCTATAAGACCAATTGCTGTCCAGAAGGTTTCCTTAAATCCGCCAAGATAGCAGAGTCCAGGAAGTCCCATAAGAAGCCATGCAGAAGAGTCAGAAGCCTCTGCACTTAATGCTGTGACCCAAGGTCCCATCTTTCTTCCGCCCAGAAAAAAGTCTGATGCAGAATTGTTTTTCTTTGCACTTCTAATACCTACAAAAACCATAAGGGCCAGGTAAAGAATGAAGGCAATGAGCTGAGCAATCATTTGTGATGTCATTTTTTGTCCTCAGATTTAATAAATTGATTTTCTTCCATTATAGTGTATTCATTTGTATTTGTCAGTAGTAACAGCCGCACCTGCTTTTTTACAACTTGTGGTAATAAGATACAGGCTAAAATTTTTCTAGACTTTCTGAGTTCATCTTATTATATTTATAGAAGATTTAGTTATAAAATCAATTTTTTAATTTTGAGGTTTTTAAATGGCAGAGTGTAACCATGATTGCAGTAGCTGTGGAGAGTCATGTGAAAAAAGAGATTTTCATGTAAATTTAAATCCTGCAAGTAATGTAAAGAAAGTAATTGGAATTGTTAGTGGAAAGGGTGGTGTAGGAAAATCACTTGTAACAAGTCTGCTTGCAACAAAGGTTAATAAAGACGGATATAAAACTGCTATTCTTGATGCTGATATTACTGGCCCTTCAATTCCAGAAAGCTTTGGAGTTGGTAGTGAACGTGCAGCAACTATAGAAGGTCAGGATTTGCTTGCTCCTGTAACAACTGATTCTGGTATTCAGCTCATGTCTATGAATTTCCTTCTTCAGAATGAAACTGACCCTGTAATCTGGCGTGGGCCTGTTATTGCAGGTGCTGTAAAACAGTTCTGGACAGATGTTGTTTGGAAGGATGTAGATTTCATGTTTGTTGATATGCCACCTGGAACTGGCGATGTACCACTTACAGTTTTCCAGTCTCTTCCTATTGATGGAATTATTATTGTATCTTCACCTCAGCAGCTTGTACGTGTAATAGTAGAAAAAGCTGTTAATATGGCAAATATGATGAATATCCCAATTCTTGGCATAGTAGAAAATATGAGCTATGTAAAATGTCCGGATTGTGGAAAAGAAATCACTGTTTTTGGTAAGAGCAATATCGATAAGATTGCTTCAGATTTTAACATTCCTGTTCTTGGTCGCCTTCCTATGGAAGAAAAAACAAGTCGTCTTGTAGATGAAGGTGATGTTGAAAGTGTTGAAATGCCTGAAATCGAAGATGCAGCAAAAAAAGTAGAGTCCTTGCTAGAAAAAAAATAGTATTGTGATATAATTGTTTCTATGAATAATAGCAATACAGCAGGTGAAAATAAATCGGGAATCAGCGAAGAGCTGGTGCATGACACAATAAAAGAGCTTAGTAAGTTGATGCTAAAATCAGGAGATGAAAAATTTCTTTATGATTTTTTAGTTTGTCTTTTATCAACTCCAGAGCTTAAGTCAATCGCCAGCCGCTGGCTCCTTGTAAAGGATATTGATGCAGGGATAACTCAGAGGGAAATTGCCAAAAAATACGGTATGTCTCTGTGTAAAATAACCCGGGGTTCTAAAGAACTGAATAAACCTGATAGTGCATTCAGAAAAATGCTAGAATTATTAAAAAATATGTAAATTACTAATCAGTTTTCCCCGATAAACAAGAATAGAATAGTATAAAAATCAGATGGTGTTTATAGGGGAAAATATGAACAAAAATAATCTTTTTATTACATTAGCTTTTGCCGCAGTTTGTGTTTTGAGCGGCTGTAATTCAAACAAAACTCCTGACAAACTTACTCCTCTCGAATTGATGAAGCGAAACCGTATAGAGGAAGCAAAGGCTGGCTTTGTTTGGGAAGCAGATATCAATGAAACAGATGAAAATGGAAATACAGTTTTGCATCTTGCTGCAAAAATGCTTCCTGCCGATCCGGATCTGATTACATATTATTTATTTAAAGGTGCAGATCCTTCTATTAAAAACCTTGATGGAGATACTCCTCTTCATGTTGCCATAAAGAATGGTTCTTTGGCAGCAGCTCAGGCTATTGTTGCAGTAGATGCCAGCACCTTATTTTCCCGAGATGCTGATTATACTACAGCCCTTGACCTTGGACTCAGTACAGAAGAAGCTTATTACGATGCTTTTATTACTACAAAAGCTGGTGAAGTTAGAGATACAGATGGCCAGACAATTGTTCATTATTTTGTAAAAACAAAAAACCTGGCTGCCATAAAGTATTGTGTAAAAAAAGGACTTTCGCTTTCTGTAAAAGATAACTCAGGTCTTACTCCTCTTGCTGTTGCCTTCAAAAGTATAGAAGACCTTTCTTCAGTAGAAATTGCTGCTGAACTTATTATGGGTGGTGCAGATGATGTTAAAACAGAATATGACTACTTCCAGCAGGCAATCGGTTCTAGAAATATAAACACTCGCTTTGATGATGGTCAGACCTGTCTTCATATTGCAGCAATCCTTGGTCATACACCAATTGCAGAATATCTTCTTGAAAACGGTGCCGATACTACAGTTCAGGATAGTTCAGGAGCAACTCCACTTCATGAAGCTGTTCGCTACGGAAATACTGATATTCTTCGTTTGCTCTTAAGCTGTAATGCAAATCCGGATGCTCGTGATAATCTTGGAAAAACACCAATCATGCTTATTATGCCACGTGAAAAGACTTCAGAAGTTTATACACTTCTTGTTCGTTACCGTGCAGATCTTAATCAAAAGGATATGTTTGGTGATACTGTTCTTCATACAGCAGCCATGCTTAATGTTGATACAGATACAATCAGTATTCTTACAAACAGTGGTGCAGATGTAAATGCCCGTAACAAAGAAGGTGTTACACCTCTTGCAATTGCAATCCAGAAGGGAGATGTGCTTACTGCTCGTCTGCTTGCTTCCAGAGGTGCGAATATTCATACACAGGATACCCACGGTCAGTCTCCTCTTACACTGGCCCTTGCAGCTGAAAATGAAATGACAGAGGCTGTAATCAATAGTGTAAATGTTCTTTCACAGGATTCAGACGGAAATACACCATTGCATATTGCAATTATTACAGATGCAAATCTTTCTAAGATACAGTACATCATAAGCCTTATGGATGATGTAAACATTAGAAATAGAAATGGTAATTCATCCCTCTTTCTTGCTACTCTCAAAAATCGTCAGAAGGTAGGGGAGTTACTGCTGGCTAAAAATGCTGATATTTTCTCTGCAAATACAAATAATAATTCTCCTTTAAGACTTGCTCTTCGTTATGGAGGAAGTGTTCAGGAGTGGATTATTACCTCCCGCACAATAAATGCAAAGGATGGAAGTGGAAACTCAGTTCTTCATTATGCGGCTGAGTGGCAGTATTCAAAAGCTATAGAAAATCTTCTTGCAAAGGGGGCAGATATTCACGCCAGAAATGCAAATGGAGAAACGGCATTGTTTAGCGCAGCAAAAACAGATAATCCTGATATTATTCAGCTGATTGTTAATGGCGGAGCTGATATAAATGCCCGTGATAACCTGGGTAGCTCTGCAATTCATATGGCTGTTCGCTGGGATGCAATAAGATCAATCCGAAAGCTGATTGATCTTGGACTTAATGTAAATGCCCAGAATAGTTCTGGAAAATCACCTCTTTCTGATGCCGTAGTTGCCGGAAAGCATGATATAGCAAGGCTTCTCTTGCAGAATGGAGCCGATGTAAACTGTAGTGATACAAATGGTGTAACTCCAATTATGGATGCAATTCGTGCAAATAGTCCTGAAACTGTGTCTCTACTTCTTGAGTATGGAGCAAATCCAAATATGCAGGAAGTTAATGGTCAGAATGCATATCATGAAGCAGCCTATATGGGTGATATTAAGATTATCCGAATGGTTAGAAATGCTGGAGGAAATCCAATGTCGCGAGACAGATCAGGAAAAACTCCATTCTCAATTTCGCTGACAAAGGATGATCAGGTTATAAAGGAAATACTTGGAAGCTCTCAGACCATAACTGATAGTGATGGAAATACACCTCTGCATGTTGTTGTAACTTCAAAGGGTTCTCTAAAAACCATGAAAATGCTTATAGAAGCCGGATATCCTCTTGATACCAGAAATTCTGATGGTTATACACCTCTTGCTTATGCAATAGAAGCAGATGATATGAATGCTGCTCTTGTTTTGCTTGAAAGTGGGGCTAATCCATTCCAGATGATAGATAAGAAGGGTAGAAATGCCGTTACAATCGCCTTGGAAAAGAATAATGTCGAGCTTATCGGAAATATTGTAAGGTATGCAGGAAAAATGACTGATGTACAGGGCAATACAATTTTGCATTATGCAGCCCGTTTAAGTCCGGAAGGAACAGTACAGAAACTTCTTGCCTTTGGCCTTGATAAAACTATAAAAAATGTTTCCGGTGATACAGCTTATACAATTGCTACCAGATGGCGTCGAAGTGCAGTAGCTAACCTTTTAAAATAAAAGAGTCTTTTCGATAAGAAAGCGAAAACTGTCCATGCGAGTGGGCAGTTTTTTTGTTTTAGTGGCTGAAAAAAAATAAAAAAAAGTTAAAAAAATTATAAAAAAAAGGGTATAAAGTGTTGACACTTTTTGAAGAGAAGTATATATTAGTCATCACCGTCGCACAAGACAGTAGCGACAAAGAAAAAGTTCTTAGACAGTACAGGGAAGGAAACAAACTGACTATATAATTTTTTATGTTTTAGTCAAAAACATACCCGTGAGTTCCGGTTCCCGGAACTCAATTGTAAATCAATTCAGCAAAGAAATAAAGCTGGTTTGAACTATTTATGTGAAATCAATACCCTTCGGGGTTTTGAAATAATCATGGAGAGTTTGATCCTGGCTCAGAACGAACGCTGGCGGCGCGTCTTAAGCATGCAAGTCGAATGGCAAGATCGGAGCTTGCTCTGATCCTAGAATGGCGG
>JAIKYB010000237.1 GCA_024683675.1 Treponema sp. | reverse complement strand
GGTTCAGAATGCCCTGTGTTGAAAATGCTGTGAATCATCATTATAATTCCCTCATGCTAAAAAATTACCTGTGGATATTTCTTATTTCTATGGTTCCTCTTATTGAGTTGCGAGGGGCAATTCCGGTTTCTCAGGCTTTGCAGCTGCCAATAATTCCTTCATATATAGTATGTATTATTGGTAATATGATCCCGGTTCCAATCATCTATCTCTTTGCCCGCAAATTTCTGGAATGGGGACAGGATAAAAAGTTTATTGGCGGAATATGCCGCTTCTTTTTGGTAAAAGGGACTTCTGCAGGTGAAAAAATGCAGGCTAAAGCTGGCCGGGGAATCTTTCTGGCTCTTTTGCTTTTTGTAGGTATTCCTTTGCCTGGAACCGGAGCCTGGACAGGAACTCTGGCTGCCAGTCTTCTTGATATGAAATTTCGCGACACTGTAATTGCGGTAATGCTTGGTGTACTTCTTGCGGGGCTTATTATGATGGCAGGCAGTCTTGGACTTTTTACAGCAATTTTCGCAGCTTTTGGAAAGTAGGAAAAAGAAATGTACATTTTAGTTACTAAGCAGCTGATTACAATGGCAATTATAGGTCTTGCCGGTTTTATTTTTGCAAAGGCCTTTAAGGTAACAGAAGGGGAGCGCAAGTTTTTAAGTAAGCTCCTTATGTATTTTATAAATCCAACAATGGTACTTAATTCCTTTAACCGGGAATTTGATTCTCAAAAGCTTTATATGCTTGGTATAGTTGTCATTATTTCTCTGGTTATTCATGGAATGATGATTTTCCTGGGAATCTTGACTTCAAAAAATAAGATAGACCGTCTGGCAGTAGCCTTTACTAACTGTGGTTTTATAGGAATTCCTCTGATTAGAGGCGTTTTTGGAGATGAAGGTGTAATCTACCTTATGGGTTATCTTGCAGTCTTTAATGTTCTTGTCTGGACCTATGGCTATCATCAGCTTAGCGGAAGTACAAATCTCATAAAGGTAATTACAAATCCAAATATTATTGCAGTAGCCCTTGGTATTGTGATTTTCTGTTTACCTTCAACACTTCCGGAAATTATTGCCCGCCCAATTTCCCTTGTAGCTGATACAAATACTGCTATAAGCATGGCTCTGGTAGGTATTTTAATTGCAGATTTTCATCCGTCTCAGTCAAAAGAAATACTTCCTCGTCTTGCAAAAATGACAATACTTCGTCTTGTTATATGTTCACTTATGAATATTGCAATTCTTTTCCTGGTTTATAAAATCATTGGAAATATGACAGACGCCCGCATGATAATTTTTGTAATTCTTATCTGTTCTATGTGCCCGGTTGCAACATCCATCCCGAGCCTTGCCTGTCTTTTTGATCAGGATGCTTCCTACGCAAGCCTTACAGTTTCTATTACAAGTATTCTCTGTATAATCAGTCTTCCAAGCTTTGTCGCACTTGCAGAATTAATCATAAAGTAAAATTATCTAGCGAATATCAAGAATATATGATACAATCTAGGCGCCTGAAATTGAAAAATCAATTATAAAAACCTTCTAATAGCGGAGGAAAGCCGTGAAAAAGTTTTTATTAATTTTTGCGTCAGTATTACTTATTACTTTAACAGCCTGCTCGCAATTTTTACCAGAAAGTGATTGTTCTCTTGTTTTCACTATCGACGAAAGTTTTGCAGACGGATTAACTAAGGCTGCAAAATTAAAATCATCCTGTCGAGCCGCTGAAGAAACTGACCTTACAGATTCTCTCTTTTTTGAAGTTTCCATTTCTGGAAATTATAGTGCAAAAGAGACTATTGCCGTAAAAGAAGGAAATGTTCTTACTTTCTCGGAACTTACAGAAAATATGTCTCTTGTTGCAGAAGGCCTTGCTTACTACACAGAAACTTTAGAAGATGGCAGCGAAAATCGTGTAGAGCTTTATAAGGGAAAGAGCGAAACAATAATCTTAAAAGCTGGATTAAATGAGCTTTCCCTTACTTTGAATAAAGTAGAAGTCAAAACTGAAGAAGAGTCTACGAAAACTGAAGAAGAGTCT
>JAIKYB010000207.1 GCA_024683675.1 Treponema sp. | reverse complement strand
AAGACTGTTTACATCATTGGTCACAGAAATCCTGATACTGATGCAGTGGTTTCTGCTGTAGGTTATGCAAAACTAAAAAATCTTTTAGGCTATAATCAATATAAGGCTGCTCGTGCCGGTCATTTAAATCCTCAGACTGCTTATATTTTTGAGAAGTTTGGAATTCCTCGTCCTGAATATTTACCAGATTTGGTTCCAAAGGTAAAGTATTTTATGCAGGATAAAGTTGAAACTGTCGGTTCCGATATTTCTGTTTGGGAAGCAATTGGTCAGATGGAAAAAACTGAAATCCGGGTATTGCCTATTGTTGATTCAAATGGAAAATATCAGTCTCTTCTTCATTATTCAGGTTTTGCAAAGGGTGTACTTACAATCTTAAATCCTGAAAAGAAGCATCATTTATCTACTAGTATCAGCCTTATTCAAAAAACTCTTAATGCTCAGCCTATTTATATTGCTGGGGATGCAGAAAAGACCTTTAATGCCTCTATTCATGTTGGTTCTTCTTCTATTGAAAGCTTTGAGAAAAGACTGGATGCTCATGCCAGCGAAGATATTGTTGTTATTGCCAGCGATCGTGAAGATATTCAGAAAATCTGTATTGAACACAAAATTAAACTGCTTATAACAACTTCTAATTGTGTAATTGACAAAAAGCTTCGTGAGCTTGCAGAAGAAAATGGGGTTTCTGTGATTGTTTCGCCATATTCAACATCACCAACCTCTATGCTGATTGCTTATTCTATGCCTGTTTCGGCAATGGGTGATAAAGAAATCTGTACTGTTCACCAGAATGATACAATTTCAAAAATCAAGGATATTTTAAAGAATGCTCATTGTAAGTACCTTCCTGTTATTGATGATCAGGATAGGGTAATTGGAATTATTTCTGAGCATGATTTGATTAAAGAACCTAATATTGAGGTTATACTTGTTGATCATAATGAAATTACTCAGGCTGTAGAAGGAATTGAGCATTATAAGATTCAGGAGGTAATTGATCACCACAGAATTGGTTCAATTCCTACAAAAAATCCTATTACTTTTATAAATCGTCCTGTAGGTTCTACTGCTACTCAAATTGCGGGGCTTTACAAGGAATATAAAATTCCGATTCCAAAGGATATTGCTTCACTTTTACTTTGCGGTATTCTTTCTGATACTTTAATTTTGCAGTCTGCAACTGTAACTGATACAGATAGAGATATGGCTGAATATCTTTCCAGCATAACAAATCTTGATATAAAGACTCTTGGAAATGAGATTCTTATGGCGGGAAGTAAAGTAGGTGGACGTTCTGCTGATGAACTGATTCATCAGGATATGAAGGAGTACACTGAAGGAAAGGTAACCTATACAGCAAGTCAGATTGAAGTAGGAAATCCTCAGGAAATTTTGGATCGTAAGGCTGATTTTATGAGTGAACTTGCTGTTGAACGTCGTGCTCATAAGGCGCTTTTTTCTTGTCTGCTTGTAACTGATATTACAAAGCTTTCCAGCGTGCTTCTTATAGATTGTGACCCTAAGTTTGTTCAGTTTATAACTTTCCCAAAAATGGAAGACAATGTTTATTATTTAAAGGATGTAGTTTCCCGAAAAAAGCAGTTGATTCCGCTTATAACTGAGCAGGTTCTAAATTATTCTGATTAGTGATTTTTTATGATAAAGAAGAGGGCACTTTGTTTGAAGTGCCCCCTTTTTTTAAGAGTTAAATTCTGCAACCAGCTGGCTTACAGTAGATTTTGCATCACCATAAATCATAACGGTATTGTCGTTTGTAAAGAGAGGGTTTTCTACACCAGAGAAGCCTGTTCCCTTACCACGCTTGAGTACAAATACTGTCTTTGCTTCATGAGCGTTTACGATTGGCATACCATAAAGAGGCGAGCTTTCGTCGTGAATTGCATCCGGATTTACAACGTCGTTTGCACCAATTACGATTGCAACATCAACATTGCTCATCTGAGGATTCATGTCATCACTTGTCTTGAGCTGTTCATAAGGAACATTTGCTTCGGCAAGAAGTACGTTCATATGACCAGGCATACGACCGGCAACCGGGTGAATAGCAAAGTTTACTTCTGCACCGTTTTCTTCAAGCTTATCACAAAGCTCTTTTACAGCGTGCTGAGCCTGAGCAACAGCCATACCATAACCTGGAATAATTACTACGTTCTTTGCAGCTTCCAGAATTACATAAGCATCTTCTACGCTCAAGGCTTTTGGTTCTTTTGCAGGACCAGTGGCTCCGGCCTTTTTCTTTGCACCAAAGCTCTTGAAAAGGAGGTTAGAGAACTTGCGGTTCATAGCCTTACACATGATGAGGGTAAGGATAAGTCCTGAAGCACCAACCAGACAACCGGAAACTACAAGTACTGTGTTGTTGATTGCAAAGCCGGCGAAGGCTGCTGCAAGTCCAGAAAGAGCGTTGAGGAAGGAAATGATAACCGGCATATCTCCACCACCGATTGGAATTACCATAGTAAAACCAAGGATGAGGAAGGCAGCGGTTGAAACTATAATTCCGCACAATTCAAGCTGGGCATAGCCGAATGGATTTTCTGCTGTAAAGAAGGCGTAAGCAACAATTCCAAGCAGACCGATTACGCAGATAATTGCGTTGAGAACATTTTTTGCAGGAATTGTAATATTCTTTTTGAAGGCCTTGCCGCTGAGCTTACCCCAGGCTACCACAGAACCTGTAAAGGCAACTGCACCAATTGCGATTGTAAGACCAAGAGAAGCTGCTGTGAAGTAGTCTCCCTTTGGCTGACAGGCATACTGGGCAATTGCAACCAGCAAAGAAGAAAGTCCACCAAAGCCGTTGAAGAGGGCAACCAGCTGAGGCATGCCTGTCATCTCAACTTTTTTTGACCAGATGATTCCGATTACAGAACCAATGATGATTGCGGCTGCAATGTAAAGATAGCCGTTTTCAAGAGGATTTGAGCTCCAGGAACCGATAACTTCTTTTTCTGTAAGAACTGTTACACAGGCAATCAGCATACCGATTGAAGAATAAAGATTTCCCTTGCGGGCAGTTTCTGTTTTGCCAAGCAGCTTAATACCGCGGATAAAGAAAATACAAGAAACCATGTATAAGATTTTAATTACTATATCTGACATTTTTATTTACCTGCCTTCTTGTCGTCCTTTTTTTTGAACATGCCAAGCATGCGGTCTGTAACAAGGTACCCACCAACAACGTTGATTGTAGCAAATACAATAGCCAGGAAGCCAAGTACAAGGCCAACCTTTCCTCCAACGCCAACAGCAGTAACTGTAATGGCACCAACAACGGTAATACCGGAAATTGCGTTTGTTCCCGACATAAGAGGTGTATGGAGCTGTGAAGGAACCTTCGAAATCAGCTCAACACCAAGGAAGGCTGCAATAACAAATACGAAAATAAGCATTATATCCATAATAAAAACTCCTTTGTGATGGAACCGCTTTTAAGCATTCTTAAAGCGTTCGTGTATAATCTGACCGCCCTGTGTGAGTAGACAGCCCTTCATGATGTCATCTTCCATACGAACTTCGAATTCTTTTGATTCTTTGTTATAGAAGTGAGTGAGGAAAGCAGTAATGTTTCCACTGAACATTTTTGAAGCATCATAAGGAACCTGGCGTTCAAGAAGGTCACCGCTCATAATTGTTACACCATTTTCTGTAACGACGTTTTCAAAGAGCTTTGAGCCTTCAACGTTACCACCGGTAGAAACTGCCATATCAACTACGATAGAACCCGGCATCATGCGGTCAAGCACATTTTTTTCGATAAGGCGTGGAGCCTTGCGTCCAAAAACCTTAGCAGTTGTAATTACAATATTTGAGCGTTCGCAAACCTTAGCCTGAGCTTCCTTCTGCTTGGCAATCTGCTCCGGAGTAAGCTCCTTAGCATAGCCCTGTGCAGTCTGTCCCATTTCTCCAAGGTCAATCTTAACAAAGGAGGCACCCAAAGACTTAACCTGTTCTTCTACAACCGGACGTGTATCAAAAGCATCTACGCGAGCACCAAGACGTTTTGCTGTAGCAATAGCCTGAAGACCTGCAACACCAACACCAATAATAAATACGCGGGCCGGATTAATAGTTCCGGCTGGAGTAACCATCATCGGAAGGATTTTTGGAAGCTTGGCGGCTGCGTTAACAACTGCAACATAACCGGCAAGAGAAGTCTGTGATGACTGAACGTCCATCTTCTGTGCAATAGTTGAACGTGGAATCATTTCCAGAGATACAGCCTGAATACCGTTTTCTGCAAAGTCCTTCAACAAATCCTTCTCGTTAAATGGATCCATGTAGCTGAGGTGAAGAGTATCTTTTTTGATTCCCTTTATGCTCTGAGGCTTCATAATGCGTACAACAATTTCGCTGGAATCATAAGCATCTTCTTCTTTTGAGATGATTTTAGCACCTGCAGCAGTATAAGCGTCATCGGTAAAGCCGCTTTTTATACCTGCTCCACTTACAACCTGGAACTCGAAGCCCATGGCGGTAAGCTTTTTTATGTCGTCTGGAATCAGCGAGACTCTGGTCTCTAAAGGATCCAGCTCCTTACAGACAAGAACTTTTTTCATGTCTAACCACCTGATTATAAAATTATCCTGCTCATATAGTTAGGGCAGACTAACAATTAAAATACCACTTTGCGGGATAATAGGCAAGTAAAAAGGTAGGTAAATAGATGAGGCTTATACTTTTTATACAATTATTAATTTTATAGCTTATAGTTTTTTATATACTGCTCAATTGGAAGCTCTTCTCCCTTATGGTGAAGGTATAGGGCCTTTTGAATTACAGAGCCGTCTTTTCCAACGTATAATTCAAGTACAGGTTCAAGAACGTTAAAATTACCATTGTTCATAGAGTCTACAATCAGGGCGTACTCTTCCTGAAGGTAATAGGCATCTGCTGTTTTTCCAATGTCGGATAAATCAAAGCCCGTTTTTCTTTCGGCCTGCTCAATGTCTTCTTTGTTTAGATTAAGCTGAACATAACGACCTTTTAGAGGATGAAAAGGATCATAAGCAGTGCAGTGAATTCTGATTATGGTATTATTTTTTATGGCATAGTTTTTGACCGCAGCAGCCTTGATGAACATTGCCGCAAGTACAGTAAGCTGAAAAAGAATCAGAATAGAAAATGTAATAAGATTTTTTTTAGTCATTTTTTTCTCTCCTTTTTGTCATTAAAATATTCATAACCAGAATAAGGACTCCCATAGAGATTAATGTAATTCCCTGAACGCTAAGCCCATAGCCGGAAGAGAAGAATCTTATCATTAACATAAGTCCAAAATAAATTGTGCTCAGATTAGCAGTTTTAAGTGAATTATTCTTATAGGCAAGATAGAAATAATAAACGCAGAAAAGCAAAATCAGAGGGAAGGTGATAAGCACGGAAAATTTATCACTGATAAAGGTGAGCACAATAACAAGTACTGGAGTAAGGAATATTGCAGGATTAAAGAATACTTTATTTTGTATCATCTGAATCAGATAGAAAAGGGCAACGGCTCCCATAATAAGCATGCAGGAAATTATATAAAAATTACAGGCAAGGTGAAAATGCTCATCTTCAATTAGATATCTGATTGAAGTTTCGTAAAAGAGCACAAAGCCTGTTGTAATTGCAGAAAGAATTTTTGCAGGAGAACTGTTTTTTGTCTGGGCAAAATAATGAATAATTACCGCAAGTATAGCTATTATGAAAAATACTCCTGCTATAGTGTTTGCATTTTTTATACTTGAAAATACAACAAAGAAGTAAATTAAAGAAATTGCAGGGTAAAAGACATATTCGTTTTTCTTATGCAAAAGAATATAAATGCAGGCTACAAGCAGATTTAAAATCATAATAATTTCTGAAAGCACTTGTATTGCCTTTGCTTCGCAGAGATAGGCAGTGGCAAAAATCAGGGAAGCAAAGAAAAGGTTTATTGCAATATCAGCATTCTTTAGAAAAAGAGAAAGATTCTTTTTAGCAAGAACAATGTAGAGTGTAAGGCCAAAAAGTGCTGCAGGTGTAAAGCAAATCAAAATGTATTTTTCTATTCCATTATTGTCATAGAGAATTGAATAAGGCTCTCTGGATAGAATTGTAATTGCAAGAAGAAATGCTGCAGCTACAAATCTCGTGATAATGAGAATCAGTTTGCTGTTTTCATTTAACTCAAACTTTTCTCTCCAAAGGTAGGTTCCCGAGGTGAAAAGAATTATTGTGCTAATCAGATAGAGAATGCTTATAGAGAATTCGTGTGAAATAAATGAAATCACAAAATAAATAAGGGCAAAAAGTACATAGAAGGCATATTCATAGCGGCCAGACCTTATTATGTAAATACAGGAAGTTATAAGATTTATTGCAATTAAAATTTCAAGAATCAGTAATATGATATTTTCATTACAAAGATAAGAAAGTGCAAGAATAATTGCAGTTACCACAATATTTATTATGATATCAATATTGAGCAAAAAGTCTTTAATATGTTTTTTTGCAAAGATACAGCTCATAAAAAGACCAAAGGCTGCAAGTGGTGTAAAAGTACAAAGAATGTAAGGGGCAATTCCCTTATTTACATATAAAAGTGAATCTGCCTTTCTTGCCAATAAGATAGTAATAAAGAGAATGATTACAGCTGCAACTCTCACAACAATCAGACAGTTTTTTATTTCAGGGGTTAGGCCAAAATTGTTTTTCCATAGGAAGCAGCCTGCTGCAAAAAGTATTCCTGTACACAAGAGATACATAACAGTAGTTCCAGATTCAGGTGACATAAGAGTAATAATAAAATATGCCATGGAAAGAACTGTGTTCAAAAGGAAGATGTATTTTTCTTTTTTGATTGCGACAGCAGTGTAGTAAATGAAATTCAGGGCAACAAAGATTTTTATAGCAAAATCAATTGTACCTTTGTTTTGACTGCTGGCAGCTGCCATAGAAATGAACGCAAAAATCAGATTTAAAAATATATCGAGATTTTTAAGGAAGACCTTAGAATCTTTTTTTGTATGTTGAATTAAAAGAAGCAGGCCAAAGATGGCCGCCGGAATGAAGCATAGAAAGCCTATGCCTGGTACTTTTGAAATGGAATAAAAGTATTCTGTATTACAAATTGATAAAAAGGCCGGTATGAAAAATAGAAGTGCTGATATAACGCGGCTTGTTGTTATCGTAGCAATATTTTCATTTGTGCTGGAAAATTTATTTTTCCAGAGAATGACAGAAGGAATAAAAAATGAAAGAGAGACGAATGTATAAAACAATGAAACACTTACTTCGTTTATCCTGAAAGCCTGCAAAATAATGAAGGCTAAGAAAGCCCAGGCCAGCTTATGATTTTTTTGCGCACCAATTACAAACATTGTCATTGAATAAAGAATAAGCAGAGTGAAAGGAGAAAGAAAGACTTTATACCATTCTGAAAGAGCCGCTGTCTGCAAGACTTCTGTCTGTTCTGGCAGCAGAGTATTAAGTGCAAGCAAAATTGGAATCAGATAAAGAAGATTTTCAAAAGAAAGCTTTTCTTTATTTCTGATTTTTTTTACAAGTGGAATAACTGCACCCTCTGTATAAAGGCCTGCTGTTATAATCAGAATTATTGCCAGCTCTATTATCTTTATTGGGCTTTTTTGGATTTCAAGATTTGAATAATAATTCTCTGCAAAGAGCGAAATCAGAGCAGAAAGAGCAATGATTATAATTCCACAATAATAGATTGGAAGCTCCTTGTTCTGATTTTTGAGTAAAGTAAAACCTATAGAGACAAGTGAGAAAACAAAAAGCATTGCCTTTATATTCTGGCCGACTGGCATTTCATTTATTCTGAAAATGAAAAAGAGATAGCTTAAGATAAAAAGAGGTATTTCCCTTGCTTTTGATTTTCTTGCCGGAAGATAGAGTCCTGCGCAAAGAAGATATAATAAGATTGCAGATTTGCTTTCCCAGCTTATAAATGCAAAAATCAAAGTGAAAAGCATTGAAAGATAAAAGCTGGTATGGGCAGAAAAAAGTATTGTTATGATGATTGCAGAAAGTGTCCAGACAAACATAAAACTTGCAGAGTCGCCCGGGAACTTAAATATCTGAGAAACAAAGGCAACCATGGCACCAAATAAAAGTGCCCAGAAAATAGAATAGCCTTCACGGATTTTTACCTGTTCAGCCTTTCCCGTTTTGATAAGGATAAAGCCTGCTGTCTGTGTAGCAAGCAGCAGAACTATTGCCGTTATTGCTTTTGCAAGGCGGGGAATTGCTGCCCAGTTGTAGGCCACAAGGGAAATAATTCCAAAGGAAATTAAAACGCTTGCAATTACTGTAAGAATTACAGAAACAGAGACTTTTGGAGCCTTCTTTGCAGCAGGCTTTACTTGAGGAGCTGTTTGAGGGACTTCCGGTTTTTCTGTTTTTTGTATATTTGACGGTGTAACTGTAAGCTCAGTGTAAACAGGATCAGATTCTTGAGCTTGAGCTGTCTCTGGCTTTATCTCGACGGGCTTTTCAAGCTCAGCCAGTTTATTGATATAATATTCATTCAGGCTGTGAGCAACCTGAGCCGTGATAATTCCTTTTTCTGTAAGGCTTGGAATCTCTTTTAGAAACCAATTGATAAACTTTTCGCTCATATTTTAATTATAGCATATAAAAGATGATATTCAATCGTAAAAAAAAAGGCGCCAGTGAAGCGGCGCCTTTGCTAGTGATTTATATTGAGATTTTTGTCATCCTGGAGAAATTGAATCATTCCCAGCCAAAGGTTGCAGGAGGTTTGTTTGTTGCGTCAAAGTAAAGGGCGTCAACAAAGGGGAGTTCTGCAATCTTGTGAACTATTGTCGAGAGGAGCTCTTCCGGCAGCATCGCAAAGCGGGCTGTCATTACGTCTTCAGAAATTACAGGACGCAATACAAAGCTTGCATGGTCTGAGGTACTTGCATATGGCAAATCAATAGTAAGATGCTGGAAGATTTTGTCGTACCAGCCGCTCTTATGAAGCTCTGTCAAAACAATATTGTCAACCTCGCGAAGCTGGTCAAGGCGGCGGCGGTCGCAGTAGCCTTCCTGAATCTTCAGGTCGCTGTCTGCAAGGCCTGGCTTCTGGTAAAGCTTAATACAGGTACGGTTGATATATTTTGCCTTGTTAGTAATAGTCGAAGAGCAAGCTTCAATCTTCTCGCGTTTTCCAGGGAAGTGGTAAAAGCCAGTATGTTCGGTGGTTGAGCCTGTCGAAACCACTTCCTCGCCAAAAGTAAGCAGTGCCGGGAATCTGTAAGTTCTGAAATCGCCCTGAACACCAACCGAGCGGACCGGCAGAATGCTGCGCTTCAAATCTGCAGTGCAGTGCTCGCAGAACATATCAATCTTGATTTCATCAAGCTCCTTCTGTGCCAGTGGCAGCTCTTGGGCATCCTTAGGGTCTGGTTTTCCGTCGTTACAAAGCACGTTTATAGAAAGTCCT
>JAIKYB010000204.1 GCA_024683675.1 Treponema sp. | reverse complement strand
GGCTGTTTTAATACAAAGTTACCCCTTCTATCAGTAAGCTGATATGCAATAGAATAGTCATTAATCCATTTTTTTCCATCGTCTGAAGAATGACCTCTTTCTACAAAGTTCCATACACCATCATCATTACAGATAGCAATTCCACCATTATTATTACTTGTATACTCGCCAGATCCATAGCAGTAATCATCAAAAATTGCAGTATTGCCATCTTTGTGATGCAGGAATGCTTCCAGGAAATATGCATACTTTCCATTCGTTACATCAGCAGCAGACCTTACATTCTCTTCCCAACCCCAGAAGGTCCAGTTTAAGCAAGTCATAAGAGAGCGTCCAAGGTCATCTTCAAAATCTTCTGAATCTGGATTTTCTTCATCCCAATTCCAATATATTGGGGTTTCAAGCAAATACTTTAAAGCATCAACTTCCTTGAGATAATTGCCGTCTTCGTCTTTTGCAGCCAGAGCCCTGCGGTTTGCCGGATGTAAATAAGGATCTTCTGCACCAGACTCCGCATTTATTTGCTTTGCATTCTTTACAATATCAGAATCAAAGAATGAAAGGTCAAAGACTACATCATCAGCATTGCAATTTGCAAAGGACTTCATCCAAGCAATAAATTTTTCATAATCGGCATCAGTAACACCTTCTTTTGCTACCCAAGACTTTTCATCATTACCCTCATCATTTTGTCCAACAACCTTTTCTTCCATGAGCAATTGGTGTGCAACATTCCAAAAAGCCCAAAGTGGAAGCTTATAGAATCTTTTCAAATCTTTTGCATCAAAAGTATCATTCGAACGTCTTTCCAGAGCATACAATCCAACAGCTTGTGTTCCTTTATCTGCATACGACAAGGTTTCTGTTTTAACACCAGCGTCGTCATAGATATCTTCACCCTGAGGTGCCCAGTTATAGAAATACAGAGTATTATTAGTGTTGTTATATGTAAGAGTCTGAACCCATCCACCACCTAAATCATTCTTAAAGAGACAAACAGGTGCTTTATTTCCATTAACCTCAATTGCATAAACAGAACTAACAGTACCTTCGTCAGTATCTTCATTTGCTCTTACAAAGATATAATAACCATCATTAGAAATTTCAAAGTTTCCTATCCAAACAGAATTCTTATCACTTTTAAGTCCTAAGTCGTATTTATCTACTTTTTTATCTGCCGGACTGAATCTATAAACAACACTGTTATAACCATCATCTGCAAGAATAAATGCATTTCCACTCTTATCAAACTTTATGTAGTCATTTCCGTCATTTGCCTTTACATAGGTTTGAATATAGTGATTTACTTCTCCATCTATATTGAGAACATCAAAAACCTCTCCATCTGGGTATACATACATAAGCATACTTGCCTTAGGAGCATCTGTTCCATTTGTATACTTCCAGCCTTCAATCCAGCCTTCAAATACTGTGTAAATACCCTGAGCAAGATTTGGTGCATTTGGATATGGACACTTATAAACTTCAACAACTTTTGGTGGTATACACCCTTCCTGAAGTTCTGGGGCTACTTCAATTACATTTATAACCTCATCTTCGCCATCTTCATTTTCTACAATTGCAACCAATGAATCTAATTCTTCATCATCTGCAGCTCTTGCACTTCTTTTATGATTCTTGTTTGCTGTTGTAGCAAGTACACTGGCATTTGAAATATTAAATTTAATAAGTGAAGAAGTATTAGCTCCTGTTCCGGAACCACCACTTTCATTGCCACCATTTTCACCACCATTGTTTGGACTTGCAGGTTGATTACAAGCAAAAAGAACTAAAGCAAAAAGAATTCCACAGCCTGCAAAAAGCATTTTCTTTAACTTTTTCATAGATTACTAAACCTCCTAAAGTAATATATACTTTCCATTATTGGGTATATTTTATACTCTGTAAAGCATATTTTATACTCTAACACACATTTATTTATGCTCTTTCGGGTATTACAATTATTATGATGGACAACGAAGAACTGCTTGCTTATGTAATAGAAAGAATAAAAAAAAACGAGAATCTCACAGGGAGTTTCCCAGATGGAACTATGCCTGCAAGCCAATATGTCACAGAGCTTTCTAGCAAATATAGAATCTGGCAAAAAACAGCCTTCTTTATTAACTGTAATACGTATTGCATCTGCACTAGATGTTAATCCCCGAGATTTTTTTCCTGAATCTGACAAAAAAGACAAGGACTCTATAAAAAAAGAAATAACCGAATTACTTCAACTACTTTGAGTAATAAAACAATTAAAAGATATTCTCACTAATCAGCTTTTTTACTATAATATGTAGATTATCAGGCCTAATGTCTGCGACACTTGCCTGATAATGACAGTTTTTATAAAGAGGTAGCAAAATGTCAAAGTATCCATTTGAATCAATTGAGCCAAAATGGCAGAAATATTGGGACGAACACAAAACTTTCAAAACTTATGAGGATGAAAAATTCCCTCCTGAAAAACGTATGTATGTTCTTGATATGTTCCCTTATCCAAGTGCGGCAGGTCTTCATGTAGGACATCCTGAAGGTTATACCGCAACAGATATTTACTGCCGCTACCTACGTATGAATGGCTACAATGTTCTTCATCCAATGGGATATGACTCTTTCGGTCTTCCTGCAGAAAACTATGCTATTAAGACTGGAACTCATCCAAAAACAACAACTAATGCAAACATTGAACACTTTACCCAGCAGATTAAGTCACTTGGCTTTTCTTATGACTGGGACCGCTGCGTTATAACAAGTGAACCAGACTATTACAAATGGACTCAGTGGATTTTCCTGCAGCTCTATAAGAAGGGACTGGCTTACGAAGCACAGACTCCAATTAACTGGTGCCCTTCCTGTATGACAGGTCTTGCAAACGAAGAGGTAAAAGACGGAAAATGTGACCGCTGTGGAGCTGAAGTTACTCACAAGACAATCCGCCAGTGGATTTTAAAAATTACTGATTATGCAGACCGCCTTGATGCAGATCTTGAAGGTCTTGACTGGCCGGAAAGCGTAAAGCTTATGCAGCACAACTGGATTGGAAAATCTACAGGTGCTGAAGTAACCTTTACAGTTGCAGATAAAGACGGAAAGCCAACTGATAACAAGCTTACAGTTTACACTACCCGCTGTGATACTCTTTTTGGTGCCACTTACATGGTTGTAAGCCCAGAGCACAAAATCATTTCTGAAATTACTACTCCAGAACAGGCTGAGGCTGTAAAGAAATATCAGGAAGAAGCTGCTAAAAAATCTGATTTGGAAAGAACTGACCTTGCAAAGGATAAAACCGGTGTATTCTCCGGCAGTTATGCTATAAATCCTGTAAACGGAAAACTTATTCCTATCTGGATTGCAGACTATGTACTTATTTCTTATGGTACGGGTGCTATTATGGCTGTTCCTGCTCACGATGACCGTGACTGGGAATTCGCTAAGAAATTCAACCTTCCAATCATCGAAGTTTTGAAGAGCGAAGTTGATGTGCAAAAGCAGGCCTGGACTCAGGATGGAATCCACGTAAATTCAGAATTCCTTGATGGTCTTAACAAGGCAGATGCAATTGCTAAGATGCTGGAATTCCTGGAAGAAAAGAAAATTGGCCGCAAGGCTATTAACTATAAGCTTCGTGACTGGGTATACAGCCGCCAGCGTTACTGGGGTGAGCCAATTCCTTTGGTACACTGCCCGGATTGTGGAACAGTGCCTGTACCAGAAGAAGAGCTTCCTCTTACTCTGCCAGAAGTAAAATCTTACCAGCCAACAGGAACTGGAGAATCTCCTCTTGCTGCAATTGATTCTTGGGTAAACTGCAAGTGTCCAAAATGCGGAAAGCCTGCTAAACGAGAAACAAACACAATGCCTCAGTGGGGTGGAAGCTGCTGGTATTATCTGCGCTACCTTGATCCACATAACGAAAAGGCCTTCTGTGCAAGCGACAAGGAAAAATACTGGATGCCGGTAGACCTTTATATTGGTGGTGCTGAACATGCCGTCTTGCACCTGCTTTATGCCCGCTTCTGGCACAAAGTTCTTTATGATATTGGTGTAGTTAGCACAAAAGAGCCATTCCAGCGTCTTGTAAACCAGGGTATGATTACTTCATTTGCCTTCCAGAGAAAGAATAAGACTCTGGTTCCTGTTGATGAAGTTGAACAGAAGGAAGATGGAAAATACTACGAAAAGGCTACAGGCGAAGAGCTTGAACAGATTGTTGCAAAGATGTCTAAGTCTTTGAAGAACGTAGTAAATCCTGATGATGAAGTTAAGGCTTATGGTGCAGACTCTGTCCGCATGTACGAAATGTTCATGGGACCTCTTACAATGTCTAAACCTTGGGCAACTCAGGGTATTGTTGGTATTCACCGCTTCCTGGAAAAGGTTTGGTCAGTTTCTGAAAAGCCAATGAGCGATATCGATATCGCAGGTAAGCTTGAAGATAAGGCCCTTATTTCTGCAAGAAAGACTTTTGCTCAGACAATCAAAAAGGTAACTGATGATACAGCAAGCCTGAACTTTAATACAGCTATAAGTCAGATGATGATTTTCATCAACGAACTGAGCAAGCTTCCTGAAGTTCCAAAGAGCATGTGGGCTGACTTTGTAAAGGTGCTTTCTCCTTATGCACCTCATCTTTGTGAAGAGCTCTGGGAAAAGCTTGGCAACAAGGACACAATTGCCTATGTACAGTGGCCAAGTGTAAATGAAGAATTTGCAAAGGATGACACAAAACTGATTGTTGTTATGGTAAACGGCAAAAAGCGAGACAGCTTTGAAGCTGAACCTGGCAGCTCTGACGACAAGTTAAAGGAAACTGCACTTTCACGTGATGGTGTAAAGAAATTTACAGACGGTCATGAAATTGTAAAGATGATTGTTGTAAAGGATAAACTTGTAAATATCGTTGTCAAATAATCAAGGGCTAATGCCCTTGCTTGGCGAGTTTGCTTCGCAAACTCGTATGTGTAACATAATCCACAATGCTTATGCTTCTGCGTAAGCGTAGGCATTGTGATTATGTATACTTTCTTCTGTTTCTGCTTCTACAGAGAACTTTTCAAAGCCCATCTTTTTTAAGCCAAGATAAACTTCGCGAACAACGTCTTCTACAAAGCGGGGATTATCGTAAGCATGCTCGGTAACATACTTTTCATCCTTTCGCTTCAGGAGGGTGTAGAGCGGTGTTGAAGAGGAATCTTCTATCATAGAAATTACGTCTTCTATCCAGAAAAAGTCTTTGTACAAAAGGCGGACTTTTACGCTGCCCCTCTGGTTGTGTGCCCCGTACTCACTAATAGCCTTGGAGCAAGGGCAGAGAGTTGCAATCGGCACTTCTATGGTTACGTAGAACTGGCGGGTTGAGGCGGGGGCGTTACGGGGGCCATCCAGCTGGGCTGGATTACCCCCGTTAGAAGGGGTAGCGAGCGACGAAGTGCGAGCGAGGGGAAGACTTTCCCCTACTTCACCTTCATAGGCACAGTTGTATTCCATAATGCCCGCAGCACCAGTGACCGGCGCTTTTTTTTCTATAAAATAGGGAAATTCCACCCGCCCGTAGGCCTTCTGAGCATCCAGCTTAAGCCGGATTTCTTCCAGCATATCCAGAAAATGCTGCATTGTAATATCTGTATGATATTTATGGAAAACTTCTATAAAGCGGGACATATGAGTGCCCTTATACTTATGAGGAAGGTTCACAAATAAATCAACTTTAGCTGTTGTATTTTGAGTTTTACGCTCTTTATCTAAAACAGTTACAGGGTATTTTACCCCTTTTACGCCAACCTTCTGCAGAGGAACCTTTCTGGTGTCCTCTTCATTCTGGATGTCACGCATTAGTTTCCTCCAAGACGTCTCTGTGCTGCTTCAAGAGTATTCTGCATGAGCATTGCAATTGTCATTGGACCAACTCCACC
>JAIKYB010000203.1 GCA_024683675.1 Treponema sp. | reverse complement strand
GACGGAAAAATATCTTGCTCGTTGCCTTAAATCCGTCATAAATCAAGATTTTAGCAATTTTGAAATAATCATAGTAAACGATGCAAGCGACGGACTGGACAACAAAGGATACACGGCAAGACAAATCATTAAACTTGCGCGAAAAGAATGTTTGAAAATCAGAAAAGCACAGAAATTGCCTGCTACATCCATTACCTACATAGAAAACCCCATCAACATGCAGACAATAGAAACACGCCGGACTCTAATTGAGGCTGCAAAAGCCCCCTATATAACCATGCTCGACAGTGATGACGAACTCCTACCTGGCGCGCTTACGGCTCTGTACACGGCTTTAAAAGAAAACAACACGGATATAATCCACGCTAAAATGGAAATTCCCCTTGGAACTCCAAAAATGGTTGAAGGTATAAACGTACAGACAAACTCTCTTTTTGATAAAGAAATAATTAACAGTTTTTTAAAGCAAGAACATTCCGGCTACCTGTGCGCAAAACTTATCAGCCGTAATGTGTATCTCCACGCATTCAACCATATTCCGTTTACAAAATGCGTTATGGCAGACGATCTTCTTATCTATTTTTTTATCACCCTGGAATCAAAATCTTACAAAAGCATTCCTGTACCAGTATACCGTTACGACATCTCTACAGGTATTTCTTCTGATAAAAAAATCACTTCGATTGAACGCTGGGAACAAATCTGCTCAACAGCAAACGTTTTTACAGTTCTATTCAACGAACTTTCAAACCTGCCGCCCAACACACTCACCGAAGAGCAGATTAACCTAATCAGAATCCGCTGTCGCTGGTATCTTGCAAACAACCTTACTCAACTCACCCACTGCGTTACCCCCGAACTGCAGAAAGAAGCCCGCGATATGCTCTGTGAATACTGGGGAGAAGACTTTGTAGCAGAAGTTGAAAAACAAATAAAAAACTCTTGATTTTAATTTGAAGTATGATATACTTTCATTTGTCATATTGATAGCCTTACTATCAACTAAATATTGAACCTATCACAAGGAGATTCAAATGAAAGCAGTAAAAGGATTAATTGCACTTGCTTTTGCAGCATGTATTGCTCTTCCAGTTTTTGCTCAGGAAGATTCTGTTACATTAGGCGGATTACCATTAAGCTTTTCTATTACAACTGACTTTGCATACTACCCTAAATCAGCACCAGTAGTAAGCAGTTCAACACACTATGCACCATTTACAGGTGTCTACAGCGGATTAGAAGGCAGAACTACAGGCCATGCCTGCTACACAATTCCAACTCCTATTGGAAACAATCCTTTAACAGCAGGTGATAATATTACTCTGGACGGATATTTAGAATTGACTCCTGTTTCAATAAAACCAGGTTTTAGTATTTCTTACACACCAATTGCCTTTTTAGTTTTTAATACAGGAGCAGAAATTGGAAGTGGTTGGAATCTTCTTGGAATTGAAGGTCTTGGTCAATATGATGAAAATACAGAAGATTACAAGAGCCTAAGTCCTTTTACAGCCTGGTTCTATCACTTCTGGTTTCAGGGAACCTTCCAGTTTGATACAGGTGCCATTATACCCGGAGACTGGACTCATATAGTTATGCTTGCTTCATATAAAGCTGAATATATCGGGTTGACTGGTCAGAATTCACAGGATTTATGGTACTGGCAGGCAACTCCAAATCAGGTTAATGGCTGGAAATATTATTCAAATGTAATTCTTGCTTATCAAATGCCTCTTATTATTAAAAGAGCGGGCCTTATGGCAGAATTTCAGGGCTACTACAGTGATGATGCCTACCTGTACGGCAGTAGATACGATGGAAACTTTATGAGGATTGATATCAGTCCTCTGGCTCAGTTCCAGTTTGGCGAAAAAGACACACTTTCTCTTCTCTTAAACTTTTCAAGCAGACGAGGCTATTCAACAGAATATGAAAATTCAAAAGAAGAAAGCTTCCTTTCAACAATCAGCAGAGAATGGTTCTTTAATCGTATTGCTTTAAGCTGGACTCACAACTTCTAATTATTTTTGTCAGGAGGAGGATTCTCCTCTTGACTAAAAAATTGCAATCATATATTCTTTAATACCGTAGTCGCAAGACTTGAATCGGGTTTTACACTCGCGGGAGTGGTGGAATTGGCAGACACGCCAGACTTAGGATCTGGTGCTTCGGCGTGAGGGTTCAAGTCCCTCCCCCCGCAATAAAGACTACAAAGATTCATGCGGAAATAGCTCAGTGGTAGAGCGCCACCTTGCCAAGGTGGATGTCGCGGGTCCGACTCCCGTTTTCCGCTCTAGGACATCAGTCCAAAACAGTGTTTGCGGAAATAGCTCAGTGGTAGAGCGCCACCTTGCCAAGGTGGATGTCGCGGGTCCGACTCCCGTTTTCCGCTCGAATCACACAATAGAGACGCAATTTTATTGTGTCTCTATTTTTTTATCTAACTCGGCCGCGCCGCGGGGGCGCTTACACAAGGAGCAAATATGAAACTCACAAAAGAATTCAAGGATCTTGAGAAATCAGCTGTAGAACTCACAGTAACAATCTCAAAGAATGATGTTGCAGAAGCCTACAAATCAACTCTCAGCAAGTACACTAAAAACGCTCAGATTCCAGGATTCAGAAAAGGACACGTTCCAGCAAATGTTTTGGAAAGAAAGTATGGAGATTCAATTAAAGCAGATGCTATCGGCGAACTCATTGATCAGTCATTTGATGAAATCTTTAAAGAAGAAACAGAAAAGCGCCCTCTTCCATACTCACAGCCTGTTATGGAAAAAATGCCAGAAATCGACCTTACAAAGGATCTTACTTACACAGTAAAATATGACGTATTCCCTAAGGTTGAAGTAAAGAACTTCACTGGTATTACAGTAAAAGAAGCTCAGGTAACAATCACAGAAGATGATATCAACGAAGAAATCAAGGCTATGCAGGAAAGAAATGCAATGGTAATTGATAAGAAAGATGGTGTAGTTGCAAAAGACAACATCGTAACAATCAATTACAGCGAACTTGATGATGAAGGAAAGGTAATTTCAGGTTCTGAACGCTCTGATTTCGTATTTACAGTTGGAAGCGGTGAAAACATCTATAAGATTGATGATGATATCATCGGAATGAAAAAAGACGAAACAAAAGAAATCACAAAGAAATACAAGAAGGATGACGAAAACGAAGAGCTTGCTGGTAAAACAAAGAAAATCAGCGTAACAGTTAAGGCTGTAAAGGTTCGTGACCTTCCTGCTATTGATGATGACTTCGCTCAGGACTGCAACGAAAAGTACAAGACTCTTGCAGACATGAAAGAAGACCTTAAGAAGAACATGGAAACTGCAAAGAACCGCAAAATCCGTGAAATGAAAAATAACTCACTCCTTGAACAGCTTGTAGAAAAGAATAGCTTTGATATTCCAGCATCTATGCTTCAGGCTGAACTTGACGGTCGCTGGAGAATGATGGCTCAGCAGTTCCAGACAACACCAGAACAGTTGGACAAAATGATTGCAGCCTCTGGACAGACAAAGGAAGCTATGCTCGAACAGTGGACTGGAGACAGCGAAAAAATGCTTAAATCAAGAATTATCGTTGACTCTCTTATTCGTGAAAGAAATATCAGCGTAACTCCAGAAGAAATCGAAGCTCAGTATGCTAAGATTGCTGAAGAAGGCGGAATGACTGTAGAAGAAGTAAAGAAGCACTACGATGATCCACGTTCTAAGGAATACCTTATTGACGACACAAAGGAAAACAAGCTTTACGATGAAATCTACAAAGAAATTAAGGTTTCAAAGGGCGATAAAATGACTTTCAAGCAGTTGTTTGAGCCACAGGCTTAATCAATTTCACTTTGAAATTATAAAAGAAGGAATGAGCCAATAACTCATTCCTTTTTTTTTCGTTTTGATATGTTCTTTTTGCAATAAATTCATTATATTTATAATAAGTATAATATATCTCAGGGGATTTTTATGAACGAAAGCATGAACACACTTGTTCCATACGTAGTAGAAAAAACAGGAAACGGAGAAAGAACTTACGATATTTTTTCAAGACTTTTAAAAGACAGAATTGTTTTTATTGATGGTGAAATAAATGATGCTATGGCTGATCTTGTTGTAGCACAGATTCTTTTTCTTGAATCAGAAAATCCAGATAAGGATATTAGTATTTACATTAATTCACCTGGTGGAAGTGTAACAGCAGGTCTTGCAATTTACGATACAATGAAATATGTAAAATGTGACATTCAGACAATCTGTATGGGTCAGGCCGCAAGTATGGCTGCAATTCTTCTTGGTGGCGGAAGCAAGGGAAAACGCTATGCCCTTCCTTCAAGCCGTGTTATGATTCACCAGCCAAGAGGTGGTGTTGAAGGTCAGGAAAGTGATATCAGCATTTTAGCTAAAGAAATAATCAGACTTAAAAAGCTTTCAATTGAATATCTTGCAAATGACACTGGAAAGAAATACGACCAGGTTGCAGAAGATATCGAACGAGATTATTACATGTCTGCAAAAGAGGCCTGTGAATATGGTATTGTAGACCATGTAATGCCATCAAGAAAATAAATTGAGGACAAATAAGATAAGGATATATATATGAAATTTTTTAATTCAAATACCAGCGATCAGTTCTGCTTTTTTTGCGGAAGTTCAGCTGGAAAAGACAGAAGACTTATAGCAGGACCAACCGGCAATACTTTTATCTGTGACAAATGTATCGCTGTTTGCCAGGGCATTCTTGAACAGCAGGAAGCTGAGGTTGAGCCAATTGAATTAAAGGATGTTCCTACTCCAAGCGAATTTAAAGCATACCTTGATAACTATGTAGTTGGCCAGGAAGCCGCAAAAAAGACCCTTTCTGTTGCAGTTTATAACCACTACAAGAGAATGTCAGTATCTGCCGCAAAACAGGCTGACGAAAATGCCGTTAAAATTGAAAAATCAAATATTCTTTTGATTGGACCAACAGGTAGCGGAAAAACTTTATTGGCAAGAACACTTGCCCAGAGACTTAAGGTACCTTTCGCAATTGCAGATGCCACTACCCTCACAGAAGCCGGTTATGTTGGTGAAGACGTAGAAAATGTACTTCTTAAGCTTATTAATGCAGCAGACGGAAATATTGAAGCTGCAGAACGTGGAATCATCTTTATTGATGAAATTGATAAAATTGCCCGTAAGAGCGAAAACACTTCAATTACACGTGATGTAAGCGGAGAAGGAGTTCAGCAGGCTCTTCTTAAAATCATTGAAGGAACCGTTGCAAGCGTACCTCCTCAGGGTGGAAGAAAGCATCCAAATCAGGAAATGCTTCAGATAGATACAACAAATATCCTCTTTATCTTGGGAGGAGCTTTTGTTGGACTTGATAAAATTATTGAACAGAGAGTTTCTTCTCATGCAATGGGCTTTGGTTCTTCAATTGGTCAGATGAGTGAAGAAGACAAGATGAATCTTTTGAATCAGGTTTCTCCAGATGATTTAGTAAAATTTGGACTCATTCCAGAGCTTATCGGTCGTATGCCAATTACCTGTGCCCTTAAAGAGCTTACCCGTGATGATTTAGTTTCTGTTCTTACAGAACCAAAGAATGCAATTACAAAGCAGTTTAAGGCTTCTTTTGAAATTGATGATGTTGAATTAAACTTTGAAAAGGAAGCAATTGAAGAAATTGCAGACGAAGCTATAAGACAGAAAACTGGAGCACGAGGCTTACGTACCATAGTTGAAAAAATGCTTATGGATGTAATGTTTAAGATTCCAGATATTAAGGGAAAGAAAAGCTTTACTGTAACAAAAAAGATTGTTCAGGGTAAAGAAAAGGATATTGAAAAGCTTATAAAGACTGATTCAAAGTCTATTGAAAGCGCATAGTAAAGATGGCAGAAATCTTCAGCGAATTATCTGAAAATATCAGGCAGAAACTAAGTCTTCTAGCCATTACCACACCAACACCAGTTCAGAATGAGGTAATTCCAAAAATTCTCTCTGGTGAAAACCTTTTATTTCAGTCAGAAACAGGTACAGGAAAAACCTTCGCATATCTTCTTCCTCTTTTAGAAAAAATTGAAAAGGAAAATGATCATCAAAAAATCAGAGTAATTGTAATTGCTCCGACCTTTGAATTAGCATCCCAAATAAATAGTGCCTGTAAGTCTGTAACAGACAGAAAAACAGCCCTTTTTATTGGTGGAGCTCCAATTAAACGTCAGATTGAAACCTTAAAAGAAAAACCTGAAGTAGTAATTGGAACTGCAGCCAGAATTGTAGAGCTTATTCGATTGAAAAAACTTAAGGTTGACGGACTTATTGCAGCTGTTTTTGATGAAACAGACAGACTTGTAAAAAAAGAAGCAATTGCTGATACTTCAGACTTTAGGGAATGTCTTCCAGCCGGAACACAGATAATTGCCTGTACAGCAACTCTTAACAAACAGACAAAAATATTCTTTGCGGATGCAAAAAATATAGTAATGCCTCCGGAAGATGTTTTACGTAAAAGAATTACCCACTGGGCAATTTATGCCGAAAGCCGGGATAAAATTGACACTTTAAGAAAGTTTTTATATGCAGAAAATCCTACGAAAGCATTAATTTTTACTTCTAGAGCTGATCAGGTTGAAAATATATACAGCAAGCTTAGTTATAAAAAAATACAATGTGCTGCCCTGCATGCAAAAACTGACAAACAAAAAAGAAAGGCCGCAATAGACAGGTTCCGTTCCGGAAAAGAAAAGATTTTAATTACAAGTGATCTTGCTGCCCGGGGTCTTGATATTCCTGATATAAGCCATATAATACAGATGGATTTTCCGGCAGATGAAGATTTTTTCATTCATAGAAGTGGCCGAACAGCCAGGGCTGGGAAAAGTGGCATTAACCTTGTAATTGGAGATGCCTACGAAATGAGACAATTTGCTGCTTTAGAAAAGAAGCTTGGAATTATAGTTTATCCTAAAGAAATAAGAAACGGAAAAGTTTCTTCTTGTTCGATTGATGAGGAATAGAAATGAAAATTGCAATAGATACTTTAGGCTGTGAACATGCCCGCTCTGGTTTTGGAGCCTATATTCTATATTTTATTTCAAACCTTCCAGAAAAAAAAGAAAATGATGACATAGAACTTGAACTATTTGGCAGTGAAATTGACCGTTATACTTACACTTCTGGAACAGAACTTACTTATAACTCAGTTGCTGTAAAGGATAATCTAAAGGCAGAAAGAGCCTGGCATAAAAAAAAGCTTCATAAACTGATTAAAAAATCAAAATATGATGTTGTAATTTATCCTGCAATAGGAAAAGTGCTTCCTTCAAATTTTAAAGATCACACAGGCATTGCCATCGCCAACAGTATTATTTCTGCAGATTTAGAAAATGAATCTAAATCAACTAAAAAGAAAATCATTAAGGGACTGAAAAATGTTAAAAAAATAATTTCGGCTTCCCAATACATAAAAGAAGACTTAATTAAAATCGGAATAGAAGCAGAAAAAATTGTTGTTATTCATAATGGTATTGACCACAAACTCTTTTTTCCGGCCCTTGATTTAGACAGCGAACTGGTAGAAATTACTCCTTTTGCAATAAAAAGGCCTTATTTTATTTATGCTTCAACTCTATCTTCACCTTTAAAGAAACATGTAGAGCTTATAAAAGCCTTTGAAATCTTCAAAGAAAAAACTGGCCTGGCCCATAGACTTGTACTTGCCGGAAACGATGGCGATTATGCCGAAGAAATCCACAAATGCGCCTTTGAATCTAAATATGCAACAGACATTTTCCTTACAGGCTTTTTCCCTGCAGAAAACATCTCTAAGCTTTATGCTGGTGCCGAAGCTTGTGTATTCCCCTCAGTAAATGAAGGGGTCGGTCTGCCAATTCTTGAAGCCATGGCCTGTGGAATTCCAGTAATTGCATCAGAAAAAGGAGCCCTTAAAGAAATGGGTGGCACCTCTGCAATCTATTGCGATACAGAAGTTCCAGAAAATATTGCTTTAGCAATGGAAAAGATTGTATCAGACAAGGCTATGAAAGAAAAAATGATTTTCGATGGTATTTTATGGGCCGGAGAATTCAACTGGGAAAAGACCGTAAAAGCAACTCTGGAACTCTTAAACACTCTTAAATAATTTATAAAATAATTTGTATTTTTTTTATTTGAGTTTATAATATTCTTTGATGAAGAATAAACTTAAATATATTCTGGGATTAGAAAAATATACTCCTTATATGGATGAGTATTTTGAAAAATCAAATGCTCAATCATGTATCATCGTTTCTATCATAATAAGCATCCTTGAAATCTGGATGATTCTAACTTCAATCATAAATCATATTACAGGAGCAAGAGTTCGAAGTGCAGAATGGCTTATTACACATCTTGGAGCATATTTCCTCTTACTAGGAGGGGCCCTAACCCTCTTATTTTATTCCATAAGGGTAATAAAAGAGGAAAAACACAATAAAACCTTTGGAAAAATATTAACCACATTTTTTTCTCTTGTTTGTATTATTTTTGGTATTTATATTTCATATTTTGATTATAAAAAAGGAGAACAGATACTTACCTTTATTACAATGGAAATCTTTATAATTGATTTAATTTTATGGAGACCAATTGTAAGTTTTTGTATAGATACCATTTCCTTTATTGCTGTATATCAGATTTATGCTATAGCCATGCCTCTTACTTATGCTTCAAAGGTAAATCTTTTTATTATTTGGATTGCAATTTTACTTACTGGCTTCAATATGTATTATCAAAAATACAAGGATGCAAAAAAAGATGAAAATATTGAAAATATAAACACTTATCTTAAAAAGCTTGCAATTACTGATGAGTTAACAGATATACCAAACATTCAATCATTTAAGATAAATGCCAGCAAAAGTCTTAAAGAAACCTTTCATCGACCAGATGACTTCTTATTTTTATTTTTGGATATTCAAAATTTTAAGAACTACAATGAAAAATATGGTTTTGAAAAAGGCAACAATTTATTAAACGCCTTTGGACATTTATTAATGTACAGTTTTGAAAAGGCTCCTATTGCCCGTTTTTCAGATGATCACTTTGTGGTTCTTGCAAAAAAAGATTCCGCTCAATCAATTCTTGAAATTTTAAGACGTAAAATTGAATTAACTGATAATGAAATTAAATTAGGACTCAAAGTTGGTGCCTACTGTCCAAAGAATGCAGACATTAATATCAATACAGCCTGCGATTACGCCAGATATGCCTGTAACACAATAAAAAAGAAGTTTGATAAAAATTATTGTGAATATTCTGACAAAATGAATCAGGATTTTGAAAGAAGAAAATATATTATCAACAATATTGATAATGCAATTAAGAATAATTATATAAAGGTTTATTACCAGCCGGTTGCCTTTACAAGCAGCAAAAAATTATGTGGATTTGAAGCCTTAGCCCGATGGAACGACCCGATTTACGGAATGATTCCTCCTGTAAACTTTATTCCAATTCTTGAAGAATACAGAGAAATCCAAAAGCTTGACTCCTTTGTACTTCAGCAGGTTTGTAAGGATATTGATGAATTAAGAAGCACTAACATTACTCCCCTTCCTGTTTCTGTAAACTTTTCACGAATTGATTTTGAACTGCTTGATGTAAAAAAACTGATTGATGAAAATCTACAGAAATATAATTTAGATAATGAACTAATTCATATTGAACTTACAGAAAGCGCACTTGCAGAATCTAACCAGACACTTGAAGATTCTCTCAGGCAGTTAAATTCATCTGGCTTTGCTTTATGGCTTGATGATTTTGGTTCAGGCTATTCTGGTCTAAACAGCCTTACCCAGTACAATTTTAAAATGATGAAAATTGACATGGGCTTCCTTAAGAATTTCAATTCAAATAAAAAAACTAAATCAGTTCTAAAAAATATTGTTTCTATGGCAAAAGAAATTGGTATGCAGACCCTTACAGAAGGGGTTGAAAGTCAGGAAATTGTAGACTTCCTTGAATCGATAGGTTGCGACAGGATTCAGGGTTATCTGCTTGGAAAACCTATGCCAAAAGAAGTTATATTCGAAAAATTAAAGAATGGTGATTACCAGTTTTAAGTAAATTCCAGGCTTTTCTTCTATATATCCTAGAAATATTGCTAATTAACACTAAATTCGTTACAATAATAGAACTATATTCGGTACATTTAAGAGGGAAAAGTGTTTTTAAAAAGTCTAGACATTCAGGGATTCAAATCTTTTGCAGATAAAACTCACATTGATTTTGCAGAGGGAATTACAGCTTTACTTGGTCCAAATGGTTGTGGAAAAAGTAATGTTGTAGATGCCATAAAGTGGGTACTTGCAGAAAACCGTTCTAAAAATCTTCGTGCCGAAAAAATGGAAGATGTTATCTTTAACGGAACAGAACGCCGTGCAGCTCTGAACACAGCAGAAGTTACATTAACACTTTGTAATGACAAGGGACTGTTGCCTCTGGACGAAGAAGAAATTGCAATTACAAGGCGACTCTATCGTTCTGGAGATCAGGAATATTTTATAAATAGAAGGCCTGCTGGTCCTACAGAAATCAGAAGACTTTTTATGGACACTGGAGTTGGTAAGGCCGCCTACTCTGTTATGGAGCAGGGAAAAATTGACCAGATTCTTTCGAGCAAGCCTGAAGACCGCCGTTACCTTTTTGAAGAAGCAGCCGGTATCAGCCGTTCAAAGGCCGAGGTAGCCGAAGCAGAACGCGAGCTTGAACGCACCCGTCAAAACATGACTCAGATTGAAATTGCCATGGGAGAAATTAAACGTCAGTACGACACTCTCAAGGTTCAGTCTGAAAAAACAATAAAATACCGTCAGTTCAAAGAAGAAATCTACAGTTGCGAGCTGGACCTTACCCTTCTTCGTCTTAAAAACTTTGTAACTGATAAGGCCCGCCACGAAGAAGAACTCAAGCGTGTTCAGGAAAAACGAGATAAGGTTCGTCAGGAGATCGAAGAAATCAACAACACGATTTCTGAGAACATGGATAAAGTTAAAGCCATGCAGGATGACCTTTACAGTAAGCAGGCAAATCTTCTTGCAATCGGTCAAGAAAAAAACGGCAAGCTTGAACTTATCAAACAGCAGAATCAGCAGGCTCTTTTGATGAAGGAAAAGCTTAATGCCCTCGAAGGCCGCCGCGCTGCAATTCAGGAACGAATTGATACAGTTCAGGAAGAAATTGACGAAAACAATGCCGTTCTTCACGAAAAAAATAAGCAGTTAAATGATATCAAGGCTAATATAGAATCTTTCCAGAAGAACATTGAAACTTCCAGCAGCCAGATTACAGACAATGACCGAAAGGCTGACTCTCTCCGTCCGCAGATTGCAGAGCTTGAAGAAGAACGTGTAGAACTTCAGAAAGAACTTGCCGCAATTACAGAAGACATTGTTTCTATGCTCGATGCAAAGCTTAAGGATGCAGGCTTTAGTGAAGGAGCCCTCCGTATTGCAAAGGAAGAACTGGAACAGAATTTTGCAAAACTTAAGATTTACCTTGATGGCCGTAAAAATATTTTCTCTGACCAGGCAGCAAAAAAGCTTAATGCAGATGAAGCTGCTAAAACTATTTCTGAAGCGGTAGAAGCCTTTGAAGAAGCCGGCCGCCAGATGCAGGCGATTGAAGCTTCGCTTAAAAAATATCAGGATGCTTCTCCTGCCTTCATTACAGAATTCCTTTCACCGGAAGGTATCATGACTAAGAAGCGTGGAATTGATGATAAAATCAATCAGAACCGCACAAAGGTTGATGATATCAATAATCAGATTAAAGACCTTAATTCTCAAAACAGCGAGCTCACAGCAAAAATCAATGAGTACCGTGACACCTTGCAGAAACTCAAGCTCAACGAAATTCAGATGCAGGAACAGATTTCTGCAAGTCAGAATCAAATAAATACTTTAAACCGACAGCTTACAAGTGAACAGGCAACTTTGCGCGACACAGAAGATGAACTGTTTGCAGAAAACAAACGTGCCGAAGAAATCAACGAGCAGATTCAGACTTATCAGGATGAGCTTGCAGAAATTGAATACCGCGGTAAAAAACTTGCTGACGAAATGAACAAACTCGACGAAGAGATAGCCAAGGCTAACAAAAGCGTTTCCGGCAAGAGTGATACCCTCGATAAAAAACGCGAGGAACAGAATAAATATCAGGAGCAGTACGAGCGCCTTTCTCTTTCCCTCAACTCTGCAGACAACGACATTCGTAACGTTAAGCAGAACTTTCAGGATCAGTATTCACGAGATCTCATGGAATTTGAAGAGCGCATGTATAAAATTACTACTCCGGCCGCAGAGCTCCGCGAAAAACTCGTTGACGCTAAAAAGCAGTTCCAGTCTCTCGGAAGCGTAAACCTTATGGCTCCAGAAGAGTTTAACGAAGTAAAGGAACGTTACGAACGCCAGCGCACAAACTATGAAGATACACAGAAGTCTCTTGAAAACCTTACCCGTGTAAGTGAAGAAATCAAATCAAAATCTGCCGAGATGTTCCTTGAGACTTATAATCAGATTAAGAAGAATTTCCATAATATGTTCCGCCGCCTTTTCAACGGAGGACGTGCCGAACTCAAGCTTGCAGACCCTGCAAATATCTTAAGCTCAGGTATCGATATTTACGCTCAGCCGCCTGGAAAAAAGCTTGAAAATATTGCTCTCCTTTCCGGTGGTGAAAAGACAATGACAGCGGTTGCCCTTCTCTTTGCAACCTATCAGGTTCGCCCTAGTCCATTCTGTCTTCTGGATGAGATTGATGCCGCTCTTGATGACAAGAACGTTTCCTCTTTTGTAACTGCACTTGAAAGTTTTGCAAGTGTGAGTCAGTACATCGTAATCACTCATAATAAGAAAACTGTAATGGGTGCTTCGACAATGCTGGGTATTACAATGGAAGAGTCCGGTGTAAGTAAGATTATTGCACTCCGCCTTGATGAAGATATTAAGAGAGGTGCTGTAATTGACCATAATCAGGATAACTTTGTTGACGAAGACGTTCCTGATGAAGAAGGTGTTGTACTTCCACCTCGTCCTCCAAAACGAGACAAGTCTTAAACTAACGAACGTTTGTTTTTAAGGTTTTGAAATATGGATTTCAAAGGGATTTGGGAAAACATAAAAGAAAAAGTCTCACCGCTTATTGAAAAGGTTCGCGATTTTTATGAAGAAAACAAAATGCTTTCTTTAATTATTGCAGGTCTTGTTGCGCTTCTTCTTTTATGCATTATCCTTTTGATTGCACTGGCAGGAAAGAAAAAGGAAACGCCCGTAGTACCAGGAACTGTTCTTGAGCTTACCGAAACTCTTGTTATACCTGACGGTCCGGAGCTTCCGAAAGACTATACTGCTTCAAGAACTCCAAAAGAAAGATGGAGCGAAGAAGAAGCTCAGAAATGGTTTACTGTTCCGTCCCAGAAGGAAATTGATTCGCTTTCAAAAGCTAATGATAATTTAATAAATGAGATTACAGGAGCCGCTCCATGAAAAAAATATTCATAGCAGTTTTATGTATAATTCCGTTGTGTCTAACCTCATGCGCATCGGCTCCGGAAGAAGAACTCTCACAAGAAGCAGCACCTCAGCTTGAAACATCAGAAACCGAGTTCCCGGAAACTTCTGAAGAAGATGAAAATACAGACTCAGAAGAACAGAATCCGGATAATGAAATTCCCGGTGAAACTGAAACGGAAAATGCAGAGACATCTGAAACAGAAGAGTTCCCGGAACCTGCAGATTTTTTAGAACCGGAAGTTATTACTCTCGAACCGATAGAAGAAATTGAACCTGCTGAAAATCTTCCAGAATCGGAAGAAGTTGAAAATGAAGAACCTCCACAAATTATTGTTCCAGATGAAAACAATACTGCTGAACCCGAAACTTCTGAAGCAAAAAATGCTGAATCAGAAAATTTAAATGAAGCCCCTTTTGCAGAAAACAATAATCCGCCAGCAGAGGATAAGAACAGCACAGACGAAAACTCTGCAAACGAAATTATCATTCAGGAAAATCAATCTTATACTGACGATATTACAGGCGGAATTGACATAACTGATGATACAGATTCTTATACTGAAAACAGCGAAGCTCAAAAAGAAATCATTCCATCTCGTTCAGTAACTCTGAAAAAATTCGAATATCTGGATGTGACCTATCCCGGAACAGGATGGATTTACATGGGGCTCACAGACAATTCAAAAGACCTCAGTTATTTTGGCCGTAAACTCGGAACAAAAGATACTAAGTTCAGCTTGCAGGCTCGTGAAGCAGGAACAAAAATAATTCATTTCTATAAAAATGATCCGCTTACAGGTCAATATCTCGATGACTATATTGAAGTTACAATTACTCCTGAAAACGGCTCAAACAAAACTCACATAGAAGCTCCTGAATACAAGCTTCCTGTTCAGAAAATTGAAAAAGCTGTAGAACAGATTCAAAATATATCTGAGGAAAACACCGAAGAAAAAAATACCGGAACAAATTCAACAGAAAAAACTTCTGCAATCACAACAAATTCGTCAATTTCAACTACTTCATCAAATTCTTCAACTTCATCAGCTTCAAAAGAATCAACAGGAACTTCTGTAAATCAAAAAGCTGCTGAAAAAACTGCTGAAAAAACTGCTGATAAATCTGCTGAAAAAACAATCACTCAAACTGAATTAAAACAAACAACAGCAAACACAGAAGAAAGTAAATCAACTGCTAAAACAGAATCAAAAACCATAACAAATTCTGAAAGCTCCACTGTAAATACAACGGGCACTTCTTCTGAAAAAGCAGAAACGAACACAACAGAAGTTGATGAATCTAAAGCATTTTCTGTAAATTCTTTGTCACTTTTACAGGAAGCTCAGGTTTTATATAATGAGAAAGAATATTCAGCTGCACTTAAAAAGCTCAATCAATTCTTTGAGTTTTCAACTGACAACCGTGATGAAGCACTTTATCTCAAAGGTCAGATTCTCGAAGCAAAATCTGATGTACGTGACATCAAAGATGCAATTGATGCCTATACAACGCTTACTAAAAACTACCCGGCAAGCAGGCTTTGGGACAGTGCAAATAAGCGCATAATATATTTAAAAAGATTCTATTTGGAGGTTAGATAGATTATATGAAAAAATTGACAAAATCTATTCTTATTATTGGATTGGGCTCTACCCTTTTTTCATCCTGTGTATTAGGACGCCCGGCAAAGGAAGAAGCTCCTGTCCGCTCAATTACGGTTTCGGGTACGGGAAGCGTTTCCATAAAACCTGATATGGTCTCAATGAAATTCATTGTAAAAAATACAGGCTGGAACTGTCCACAGACAGCAGAGCGAAATGCAATAAATACAACGAATACAATCAATGCAATTAAAGAAGCTGGAATTTCAGATTCTGATATTTCAACTTATGATTATTCCATTACTCAGGATAATTCTCATACATATGCCGGCGAATATACAGTCCGCAACACAATTGCTGTAACCATCAGAAATCTTGACCTTACAGGTAAAGTTATTGATGCTGCTGTTAAAAATAACACAGGCGCAAACGGCATTACATCCTTTGAATATCTTGTTTCTGACAAGGCAAGTGCTTTACGAGAAGCACGAACTCTTGCAATAAAGAATGCACAGGATGCGGCAGCATTACTTGCTGGAGCTAGTGGCTGTAAAGTAAACAGTGTACTCGAAATCCGTGAGGATTATACCAGTGCTGGTCGCAGTAATGATATGATGTTCAAAGCTGTTTCAATGGCAGATGGAGGAACACAAACACCAATCGTAGAGGGAAATATAACAATTACGTCTAACGTAACTGTAAAATATGAATTAACTAACTAAAACAATCGTCATCCTGCCCCTGAAATAAATTCAGGATTCGGGATCTGCAACTAGATAATGAAACGTCATCCTGAACTTGTTTCAGGATCTATTAAATGAGACCCCGACCCCAAGACTAGTTTGAGGACCGGAGTGACGTACAAATTAATATAAGAGGACTAAAAATATGTTGGACTACAAATTTATTAAAGACAATCTTGATGCTGTAAAACAGAACATTATTAACCGTAACATGACTGCTGATGCAGACAAGGTTGTAGAACTTTTTGACAAGCGCACTGCCCTTGTAACAAAACTTCAGGGACTTCAGCAGAAGCGTAACGAAAACGCTCAGGCTATGAAGCAGAAACTCGACCCGGAAAAACGTAACGAGCTCATTGCAGCCGGTAAGGCAATTAAAGACGAAATTACTTCTGTAGAATCAGAAACAAAAGAAACAGAAGCAGCACTTGAAGAAGCAGCCCGCCAGATTCCTAACATGGTTCACCCAGATGCTCCAGTTGGAAAGCTAGATACAGAAAACCTCGAAGTAAAGAAGGTTGGAACTCCACGCAAGTTTGACTTTGAACCAAAAGATCATGTTCAGCTTGGCGAATCTCTCGACATCATCGACTTTGACCGCGGTACAAAGGTATCTGGTCCAAAGTTCTATTATCTTAAAAACGAAGCTGTATTCCTTGAGCAGGCTTTAATTATGTACGCCCTCAACACTCTCCGCAAGCACAATTTCCAGATGTTCATTACACCTGATGTTGCAAAGGAAGAGGTTCTTAAAGGAATCGGATTCAACCCACGCGGAAACGAATCTAACGTTTACTCAATCGAAGAAGAAGGAACCTGTCTCGTTGCAACCGCAGAAATCACACTCGGTGGATATCATCAGGATGAAATCTTAGACAAGGCAAGCCTTCCACGTTTCTACGGAGGTCTTTCACACTGTTTCCGCCGCGAAGCAGGTGCCGCAGGTCAGTTTAGCAAGGGACTTTACCGCGTTCACCAGTTTGATAAGGTAGAAATGTTTGCCTACGCTACTCCGGAACAGTCAGACGAGATTCACGAAAAGCTCCGCCAGATTGAAGAGGAAATCTTTACAGGACTCGGTCTTCCATTCCACGTTGTAGATACCTGTACCGGAGACCTCGGTGCTCCTGCTTACCGTAAGTGGGACCTTGAAGCCTGGATGCCTGGCCGTAACGGCGGTGAATACGGAGAAGTAACTTCAACTTCTAACTGTACAGACTATCAGGCTCGCCGCCTCAACATTAAATACAAGGATGACGATGGAAAGAACAAGTACGTTCACACATTGAACGGAACTGCAATTGCCGTAGGCCGTGCAATGCTTGCAATTCTTGAAAACTATCAGAATGCAGACGGCTCTGTAACAATTCCTGAAGTACTTGTTCCTTACTGTGGATTTGACAAAATTTTGCCTAAGAAATAATGTGTAAGGCCGCTGGCGGCCGGTGTTCAATAGCAGACCGTTAAAAAAATTGCGAAAGTAATTTTTAGGTCTACCACAAAAGGAGTCACCTATGGAAGAAACAGAAAACCTGAATAAAAACACACCATCAAACAGAATCTTTTATCTCGTTTTATTTCTGGCTGTTGTACTTGCGGGTTTTCTGTGTAAAACCATGTCTACCGTGCTTATACCTGTTATACTTTCTTTTATGCTTTCTTTTGTATTCCTACCAATCATAAAAAAGCTGAATGTAAAAACAGGTATACCCTGGGTTATCAGTTCTCTTATAATTGTTATTTTGTTCTTCGTTGCCCTGCTCGGAATTACATCAATTCTTATTACTTCGCTTAG
>JAIKYB010000217.1 GCA_024683675.1 Treponema sp. | reverse complement strand
TTACTCCAGGATGTTGGAGTATCAGGTCTAGTGATGACATATTCTGCCTTATCATCGTCAAAGTAACCGTATTTCATTTTCCTTCCTTATTTCAATCGGGGAATTCCCCGATAAATGTATTCTATCTTAGTGTAAATTATGAATCATTATAAGTCAATGAAGAAACTATCTATAAAATTGTACAATTCTCTTTAATTTTAAGCGTTAACTTATTTTTCTGTAAAGCAAAAGCTACTTTCAAAAAAAAACATAATAAATCTTAAGGATTCTTAACCTTTCTTATAAATGACCTCTTTCTTTTAAGAGTATTCTTATTTAGAGTTTTTTTCGCTTTCTTTTCTTAAAAATATGACTTATAAAATATAACGGAGGCTCTTATGAAAGCATTTACTAAATTTTTGTTTCTGATAATTATTTCACTTTCTTTTTTATCTCTTTCATGCCAGAACCAGATTTCTACCAGTGAAACAGAGGAAAGCACAAGTTCATCAGAAACTCAGACAAGTACAAAAAGTGACAGCTCCGACACATCAGATTCAACTTCTTCAGAGTCAGACTCTTCAGACAGCACAGATTCTTCAGACAGCACAGATTCTTCAGACACTTCTTCTTCCAGCTCAAGCACTTGTGCTTACACCTGGGCCTATTCAGTTTCCTCTCCTATTTATGAGCTAGCCTCAGACGCAGGAAGCCTTACAATTACAGGAGTTGCCCAGAATCAAAAGGTTTATCTTTCAAAAATAAATCCAACTTCTTCCAGCATTTCTGCTTCAAACACCCAGTATATTTCTGCTGCAGAAAACCTGACTCTTTCAAGCTCAGATTCAAGCAACAGCAGCTCTACTTCTTCAAGCGGTTTTACCGGACACGGAATTCCTTCTTTTCCGGGAAGAAATCATTTTATTCCGGCAGCTTTTTCAACAAATCCGGAACTTACAGTTTCAGCTGCAAGAAGTGCAAGTTCAAGCTCAAGCGGAGCTGTAGAACAAATTACTCCGGTTGTAGGAACAAGCACAAAGGAAATCTACATAGATGCTGATACTTCAATTTCAACCTACAGAAGTGCAAATGCAATTTTACGCGCTATGGGAGATTACTGTTATATTTGGGTAGTAGAAGGCTTTTATGAAAGCGATGAAGCTGGAACTTATTACTATAACAATTCCACAAAAAGAAGCTATACAACAAGCAGTGACCAGCAGATTAGCGAAGAACAGGCTTTAGAGCTTGCTGAAAAATTTGACTCAATTTATCCTATGGTGAGAAATATTTTTGGTCAGGAATCTGACGAAATCTACTATTCTTATACTTCATCAGGAAGCTTTAAAACTTCTCCAATGAATTATTTGAGTGACACAGGAACAATGGTAAACATTGTTGTATATGATATTGGTGCAGATCATTCAGATGATGATTCAACAGGTGTTCTTGGTTACTTCTATGCAAAGGATTATTATCCAAATGGAGACAGTATTTCTTCTATTTCGGGTACAAGCTACTCTTCTTCTGATGTAAGGAATTACTCAAACGAAGGTAAATACTTCTATATAGATGCCTACTACACTTCTACAGAAACTCAGATGATGTATTCTACCCTAGCCCATGAATTTCAGCATATGATTAACTGGGGTGTAAAATACATGGAACAGGGACTTTCTTCATCCACAGCCTTTAATGAAATGCTTTCTATGCTCTGTGAAGATTTAATGCAGGAATACCTTGGCATAAGCGATTCCGACAGTCCTAAGGGAAGACTTCCTATGTTCGAGCAGTGTTATACAGACTGCGGCCTGGAATATCGTTCTGACAGCAGCTATTATCAGATTCTTTCTTATGCAGCTAACTATGCCTTTGGCGGCTGGATCACAAGAGAATTTGGAGGAGCCGAACTTGTTTCTCAGATGTCTCAAAATGATTCTGTAGATATAGAATCAATTGTTGCTGCTATAAACACTGTAAATGAAAGTGATTATTCTATAGAAGACATTCTTAAAATGTACACTATAGCCTGTATTATAGATGCAGATGATACTGATACTTATTCATGGCCAACTTATAACCAGAGCAGCAGCTTATCTGCTTCAGATGCTTTGTATTATTCTGAAAATGGAATTAATTACGGATATCCTGTAAGCGCAGTTGATTTATGGACTTTGGAAGACAGCCTGTCAGATCTTTATGAATCAGTATCAGCTTCCAGCAATTCCTCTTACTACAAATTTGACGGTCCAGAATTGTACGGTTACGATACCCAAAAGGCCATCCGCCCATACGGAATGACCCTTATAGAAGCTGGAAGTGTTACAGAAGATGACACTGATGTTACAATTACCTTCGGTAACACTTCACCTTCTTCAAGCGAGAAGGTGTATGTTATCGTAAGATAAGCCTTAATTGAACTGCTTTACGCCGTCCAGATCAATAGTTGCAAACAGGTCTTCTATGGTCTCGCGACGGCGTATTTCTTTGAATGAGCCGTTTTCACGCATAAGAACTTCTCCACAACGAAGTTTTCCATTATAGTTGAAGCCCATTGCTCTACCATGAGCACCAGCATCGTGAATAATTACTAAATCTCCAATTTCAATTTTTGGTAAAGGTCTCTGAACTGCAAATTTATCACAGTTTTCGCAGAGGGAACCTACAACATCGTAAACTTCTGTTTTAGGAGCATCCTCTTTTCCACTTACACTTACCTCGTGATAAGCTCCATACATTCCAGGGCGCATTAAATCAGCCATACAAGAATCAAGACCAATGTATTCACGATAGATATGCTTTTTATGAATTGCAGTTGCAATAAGCCAGCCATAAGGGCCTGTAATTGGACGGCCACATTCCCAGTGAATTTCAAGAGGATCAAGTCCGGCAGGCACCACTACTCTGTCGTATTCTTCACGGATTCCACGGGCAACCTGATCATAATCTACAGCTTTCTGGTCTGGGCGGTAAGGAATACCAAGTCCTCCACCAAGGTCAACAAATTCAATACGAACTCCGGTTTTTTCCTGAACTTCTACACAAAGTTCAAATACAAGTTTTGCAGTATCAACAAAGAAGGCTGGATTCAATTCGTTAGAAGCAACCATAGTATGAAGCCCAAAATGCTTTACACCTTCTGCCTTACAAATGCGGTAAGCTTCAATCATCTGCTCACGGGTAAGTCCATATTTTGCTTCTTCAGGCTTTCCGATTATAGAATTACAGCCCTGCTTTTCTGAACCAGGATTATAGCGGAAGCAGATTGTTTCAGGCAGTTCTCCAAGAGCATTTTTTAGATATTCGATATGTGTAATATCATCCAGATTAATGATATTTCCATGCTCATAAGCATATTTATATTCTGAGGCAGGAGTTTCATTTGAAGTAAAAATAACTTTCTCTCTTTTTATACCGGCTAAATCTGAAAGAATGAGTTCTGGTAAAGAAGAACAGTCTGCACCACAACCTTCTTCAGCTAGAATCTTCAATATGTAAGGATTTGGACAGGCTTTTACAGCAAAATGTTCGCAGAAAACAGGGAAAATACTAAAGGCTTTTGTAAATCGTCTCATATTTTCGCGGATTGCTTTTTCATCATAAAGATAGAAAGGTGTTGGAAAATCCTTAACAAGGTTTGAAAGCTGTGAATTAGAAAGTGGAAAATTTGTACTCATACTTACCTCAAAAAATATTTTTCCTAAGTATATCAAAATGCATATAAAAGTCCATGTAAATCCTACAAAAAATTAAAATTTGATTATTTATTCTTTAGATGTTAGAATCACCTTAATGAAGCAGATAAGCCAGAACAAAGTTAAATTTTTCTCTACTTTGCTTGTTGGCACAATTTCCTTAGTTCTAGTTCTTGGTCTCTCGAATTTTTTTACAGAAAGGGCATTAAAAAATGCTGAAAAAAACTATCTTGAAAGCTGTAATCAAACACTTCAGGGCTATTCACAATCCATAAACTGGTATCTGGAAAACTATCACACTTCTCTAAATTCAATTTACGACCAGCAGCTTATGTCTAAGGAATCCGGAGAAGAAATTCAAGGCTGGCTTCAGGTAAACACCCCCTATATTCACAAGGATATATGCATTCTATATTTTATAGATAAAAACGGAATGGGATTTTTTTCAAACGGCCAGGTTGAAGACCTTTCAGACCGAACCTATACATTAATAAATGGAAATGATTCTAATCATTCTTACTTTGTTTCTGATATAATTGAAACTCCCTTTACAGATTACCCAATTTTTATAATTCAGGAGCCTGTTTACAATGATGAAGGAGAATTCCGGGGAACCCTTTGCGGAGCTATAAAAGTAAACAAGCTGGAAGCTATTACAGAAAAAATCCAAATTGATGACTACTGCAGCGTGTATTTGCAGGACAGAAACGGCAAATTTTTAATTCATCCGGATAAATCTTACATAGGAAAAGATTTTACTCCTGCAGCCGAAAACTACTCTCATATCAGTTCTAAAGTTATTTCAAATTCTCAAGGTGGAATGGCCGAAACCAGAAATGAAAAGGGAGAACTGGTTCATATTTTCTATTCAAAAATTGATAATTGCGGCTGGACTCTGGTATTGGGCTTTCCTCAGCAGCATATAAAGAATGTATACGCCCAGCAAAACAATACAAAGCTTTTAATAATTATTATTTCATTTTTATCCCTTATAATTCTTATCTTCTTTGAAACCGGTATTATAGATTCCTTCTATAAAAAACAGCTTATTGAAGCTGATTACGACCCTCTTACAAAGCTATGGACAAGACAAAGATTTGAAAAGGAAGCAAGCAGACTTTTACGTCACTATCCAAAATCAAAATTTATGCTGATTGAAGCAGATATCAGAGGATTTAAATTTATAAATCAGAATTTTGGAGAAAAAGCCGCAGACGGAATAATTTACTTTTATTCAAAGCTTTTAAATGAACATACAGAAGAAAGAAACGGAATAATTGGAAGAGGCTTTGCCGACCATTTTTACTGCTTCTTTAAGGTTACCGAAATCAGAAAATCTATGGCAGTTTTTAGAGATTCTGTTAACAAAATAAACGAAGCGGTTGAAAATTATGATATTCAATTTTTCCCAAAATTTGGAATTGCCTTTTACCAGCCAAAAGAAAAAGACGTTACAATTCAAAGCCTTATAGGAAGAGCTTCCTTTGCAAAAAGCACAATAAAGGAAAATATGCTCATTCAATATTCAATTTACAATTCAAGGCTTTTGGAACAGATTAATAAAGAGCATTACATGGAAATTGAAATGAAAAACTCTCTGGAAAATAAGGAGTTTTTCGTTATGTACCAGCCAAAAATCTCTCTGATGACAGATAAAATAGTGGGCGCAGAAGCTCTGGTAAGATGGTACAACAAGGATTTGGGACTTTTAACTCCAGATAAATTCATTCCTCTTTTTGAAAGAAACGGCTTTATTACTAAGCTTGATTTTTACGTTTACGAGCAGGTTTTTAAATTCATAGAAAAACAGCTTATTGCAAAGAATACAATAGTGCCTATTTCTGTTAATATGAGCCGCAACCATAGTAAACCTGATAAATTTATGCATGACTTCATGAATCTTTTTAGGAAATTTAATATTCCACCAAAATTGATTCAGCTGGAAATACTGGAAAGGTCTGTAATGGACAGTTCTACACTGCAGGAAATAACAAATTTACTCCACAAGGAAGGCTTTACTGTTGCAATGGACGATTTTGGAAGCGGAGAGTCTTCTTTAAATATGCTTACTAAGGTTCCAATTGATGTACTGAAATTTGACCGGGAATTTTTACTGACAGCGACCAAAGAAAACGGCAGCCTGGATGAAAAGTCTGCAAAATTTATTGAAATATTAATTGATTTGAGTAAGCACCTGGAAAAGGAGACGGTATTTGAAGGTGTTGAAACTCAGGCCCAAAGAGACTTTTTGCGCTCAATTTCCTGCGACCAGGCTCAAGGCTATTTCTATTCAAAGCCCCTGTCTGAACGCGATTTCATTGAATTTGTAAAGCAGCACTCGTAAAAAAAGCGGGCCACTTATAAAAAGATGCCCGCTTATCTTCTACATCTCTGAAAGATGCTTATTCAAAAGCTCTGTTGCCTGCTTTGGATTTGCCTTACCATGAGACTGCTTCATAACCTGTCCCATAAGCCAACCAACAACATTAGTCTTTCCGCTCTTGTAGTCTTCAATAGCCTTAGGATTTGCAGCAATTACATCCTGAACAATCTTATCTATTTCGCCGGCATCGCTTACAACTTCAAGGCCCTTTTCTTTAATAATTACAGAAGGCATCTTATTTGTAGCAAGCATCTCTGCAAATACATCCTTACCCTGCTTAGAAGTAATTTTACCGTCTTCAAGGGCATCAGCAAGCTCTGCTATATGAGCCGGAGAAAGTTTTACATCATTAATTGTAATCTTCTGCTCATTAAGTACAGCCAAAAGCTCTGCTAAAATAAGGTTTACAGCGCGCTTAGGATTTTTAGACTTTGTAGCGGCATCTTCAAAGAAGAGAGCCAGGTCACGGGTAGAAGTAATTGTCTCTACATCAAAATCAGTCATGCCATACTGTTTCTTATAGCGCTGACGTTTTGCTTCTGGAAGCTCCCCTACCTTTTCCTTTGCATTTGCAATCAATTCTTCACTAACTGTAAATGGCTTAATATCAGGTTCAGTTGTAAAGCGGTAGTCTACAAAAGAGTTCTTTGTACGCTGAACAACAGTCTGTCCCTTTTCTTCGTCCCACCCCATTGTAACCTTGAAGCCAGGGTTAAATTCCTGTCTGTCTTCCTGGAATTCCTTAAGCTGGCGCTGAGCTTCATAAGTACAAGCTTCACGAATAGCCTTAAAGGAGTTCAAGTTTTTAATTTCGGAAATTGGTGTGTGCCAGAGCTTTCCGTCTTCCCAAACATTAAGGTTTATATTTGCGTCACAACGCATATTTCCTTCTTCCAGATTACCGTTTGTTACCTTTACATAACGAAGGATTTCCTGAACTGTCTGCATAAAAAGAGCAGCTTCATCTGGAGAAGTCATATCAGGTTTTGTTACAATTTCAATAAGAGGAGTTCCACAGCGGTTGTAGTCAATGTAAGAATGCGATCCCTGAAGATGGAGAGACTTACCTACGTCCTCTTCAAGGTGAATACGCTCAACACGAACACGGCGGTATTTACCATCTCCTACTATACAATCCTTACCAATAAAATTCTTTTCACGGCATTTAGCTCCACCAGGCTGTTCATCCTTAGGATAACTTCTAAATGGAAGATCAACATAACCGTCTGTACAAAGAGGAATATCATACTGAGTAATCTGATACCCCTTTGCAAGGTCAGGATAAAAATAATGCTTGCGGTCAAATTTTGTAAAGCGTGCGATATTGCAGTTCAAAGCCTGTCCGGCTACGGCTCCCAGCTCAACATAACCTTTAGAAATACGAGGCATAGCACCAGGAAGTCCTAAACAAACAGGACAAACACGGGTATCAGGCATTCCTCCGTAACGGTTTTCACAGGCACAAAAGGCCTTTGTTTTAGTCAAAAGCTGAGTATGAATTTCACAACCGATTACAATTTCCCACTTATCTATCATTATTTTCCTCTAATAAACAACTATATAATCATCCATAATACCGAAAAATGAAAGTTCATACAATAGATAGCATTTTTGAGATTTTTTATAGTAAAGACCACCTTTTCAATGTATAATAATAATTGTATTTATATAAAAAAATTGGAGTTAAAATGAAGAAAATCAATTTATTTGCAACCACAATTCTTTTAGCACTTATTGCTTTAGTGTCATGTAAAAAAGACCAGGAATATAAAGCTAATTCCGGTAAAGCCCCTCCGAGTGAAAAATTAAAGCTTACTTACAACATAAGCACCCCATCTACCTCAGCATCCAGAGAAAGTCCAGATTCTCTGGAAATTTATTTTGATGGCTCTGCAACAAAGCTTGAAGATATAGATAAGGAACCTTCGGGAACTATTACAATAAGTCCTGCCATAGCAGGAAAGTGGACCTGGGTAAGCGACCGTCACCTGTCCTTTCAGCCGGAAGAAAACTGGAAGCTGGATACAAAATATAAAATCTCTATGAGCCCTGATATTTTTGCTGATAACGTTAGTGTAAAGGGTGAAAGCAGCTTCACTACCCCAGCCTTTAATGTCTTCATTGATTCTGCCTATTTTGCTGTTGACCCTCTTAATCCAAATATAAAAAGAGTATATGCCACTTTATCTGCCACAAATCCTATGCAAAAGGAATTAGTAGAAAAGTTCATCAGCCTTTCTCTTGAATTAAAAGGCAGTAAAAACACAGTAAAATCAGATATAGGCTTTTC
>JAIKYB010000215.1 GCA_024683675.1 Treponema sp. | reverse complement strand
TGCACATTTTACAATTCTTGGTGGAAGTGCATTAAGCTTCTTCAGCATGTTTGGAATTGTTCATGCATACAATCTTTTAACTTCAAGCGAAAACGTTGGAAAAATAGAACCGCTTGAACCTCAGACTGTTCCTTTACTTTGTGTTTTACTTGCTTTGATTTTTGTCTGTGCCCTTGTTTCCTTTATTAAAACTCCGGCACCAGAAAAAGGTGAAAAGTGCCATATAGAAGCTCCATTCCAGCTCTTCCTTATGATTCTGCCATTCCTTATTCTTACCTTTATCTTTAGTTATCTTCCACTTTGGGGCTGGCGTTATGCATTCTTTGACTATAATGCCGGTGATACACTTTCTATGGATAAGTGGGTTGGCTTTAAGTGGTTTAAGGCTCCATTTGAAAATGCGGCAACCCGCTCAGATATTCTGCGTGTATTAAGAAATACCCTTGTAATGAGTGGTCTTGGAATTGCAACCAGCTGGCTCCCTATGATTTTCGCAATCTTCCTTTCGGAAATTAAGAATACACATGCCCGCAAGGTTATTCAGACTTTGACAACAATTCCAAACTTCATTTCCTGGGTTTTGGTTTACGCTATTGCATTCTGTATTTTTGGAACAGAAGGCTTTATTTCCAGCCTGATGGTAAACGGAGGACTCTGGGAAAAGGGTGTAAACATGCTTATGGGTGAACATCTTATCTGGGTTAAGATGTGGCTCTGGGGTACCTGGAAGGGACTTGGATGGTCCGCCATTATGTATATCGCCGCAATTTCCGGAATTGACCAGCAGCTTTACGAAGCCGCAACTGTTGATGGTGCAGGCCGTTTCCAGAAAATCTGGCATATCACAATTCCAGAATTGTTCCCAACTTATATCGTTCTTTTGATTCTTTCAGTTTCAAATCTTCTTAGTAACGGTATGGATCAGTATCTTGTATTTAAGAATCCAACAAACAAGAACCCAATCGAAGTTCTTGATTTGTATGTATACCAGTTGAGCTTCGGTCAGACTTCAAACTCAAACATTCCATTCTCTACAGTAGTAAGTATGTTTAAGTCTTTAGTTAGCGTAATCTTGTTGTTCATTACCAATAAGATTTCAAAATGGGTTCGCGGTAGCTCAATATTCTAGGATAGGAGAAAAAAATGGTAGAAAAACATTCTATTGGTGATGTTGTATTCAACGTTATAAACTATGCATTTTTTATTGCGTTTACAATTATTTGTGTATTCCCATTTTATTATTTGTTCATAAATACAATTTCAAATAATGGTTTGGTTGCAAAAGGACTTATCAACTTTATTCCACGCGGAATTCAGTTTAAGAACTATTATAACCTTCGTAATGTAAGTGGCCTGGGAACTTCCTTTATTGTAACTTTGGCTCGTACCTTAATTGGTACAGCAACTTCTACTGCAGTTTCAGGCTTTGTTGGTTATCTGGTAACTAAGCAGGAAATGTGGCACAGAAAAGTTGCTTACCGTTTTATGATTGTAACAATGTACTTTAGTGCTGGTCTTATTCCATGGTTTACAACTATGCAGATGCTTGGTCTTACAAACAACTTCCTTGGATATATCATCCCGGGACTTGTAAGCGTATACAACATCATCATGGTTAAAACTTATATTGAATCTATTCCGGCAGAGCTTGAAGAAAGTGCCCAGATTGATGGAGCTTCTTACTTCACAATCTTCTTAAAGATTATCTGGCCACTTGCAAAGCCTATTCTTGCAACAATTGCAATCTGGTGTGCAGTAGGACATTGGAACTCCTTCCAGGATTCCCTGGTATTGATGTCTGGTGCTCCTCATCTTAAGACTTTGCAGGAAAGACTTTACATTTACCTTACTCAGTCTTCAAACCTGGCTGCTTCTATGGGTACTTCAACAACAGGACTTAGTGAAGCTCAGCGTCAGGAAATGATGAACACAAAGTCTATCCAGTACACAATTTCTATGGTAACTGCAATTCCTATTCTGCTGGTTTATCCTTTCATGCAGAAGTACTTTGTAAAGGGAATTATGCTGGGTGCCGTTAAGGGTTAATAATTTAAATAGTATATATCAAATCAGGAGGATATATGAAAAAGGTAAAACTTTTTGCAGTTGCTGGTGCTCTTGCACTTTCTGCAATGGTAATTGGTTGCGGTGGCAGCAAGACTGCTGACAATGGCGTTGATGAACTCGCTATTTCAACAACCGCAAAATCGGAAGGAAACATCAAGAAAATCAGACCAAAGGAAACTGTTACACTGGATGTTTATTCACAGCTTGCAAACTATTCAGGTATGCAGACAGGTTGGTTCGCAGACCTTATGCTTGCAAAGTTCAATGTAAAGATTAATATCATCCCTGATACAGGTGGAGCTTATCAGACACGTATGGAAGCTGGAAACCTCGGTGATATCGTAGTTTGGGGTGATAACACAGATAAGTATTCTGCTGCTTGTAAGAAGGGAATGCTTTTGGACTGGGAAGAAGATAATCTTATTGGACAGTGGGCTCCATATATCAATAACAACATGAAGCTTGCCCTCCAGAAGAACAAGTTTATGGATTCTCCAGACAAGAAACTTCACGGATACGGCTTCAACGTTTCTACATCTGCTAAAGATATTCAGGAATTCTTCTATACTTGGGATCTTCGTTTTGATCTTTATGAACAGATTGGAAAGCCAGAAATCAACACTCTTTATGATATGATTGATGTTCTTGCTAAGATGAAGGAAGTTTGCCCAACTGATGACAACGGAAAACCAACTTATGGTGTTTCATTGTTCAACGACTGGGATGGAAACATGGTAATGTATGTTAAGTCTTTGGCTACAGCATACTTCGGATATGATGAATTTGACTTTGGTCTTTTTGACCCAGATACTGGAAAGTACTATGACGCTCTTGGTGAAGACAGCCCATATCTTTATACACTTAAATTCATCAATAAGTTGAACCAGAAGGGACTTGTTGACCCAGACTCTATGACACAGAAGTACGGTGGTATGTCAGAAGACTATCAGAACGGTACTGCATTCTGGAACATCTTCAACTGGATGGCTTCAGGTGCTTATAACACAGATGCTCACGTAAAAGATGCTGGAAAGGCTATGTACCCAGTTCTTCCAAAGGATGCTCATCCAATCGTTTATGGTCAGAGCGTATACGGTGGAAACCGCCTCTGGACTGTTGGTGCTAAGACTGCTTATCCAGAACTCTGTCTTGCTATCATCAACTGGTTCTCTACTCCAGAAGGATATATGACAATTCAGTACGGTCCACGTGGTGTATGTTGGGATATCAAAGATGGAAAGACATACTTTACAGAGCTTGGAAAGAAGGCTCAGGCTGATCAGAACAACACTGAAATGCCAGCTCCTTACAAAGGATCATTCCATGACGGTGCATTCCAGATTAACAACACAACCTGGTGTGCAGATTCTTTGAACCCACTTACAAAGAACGAAACTTACAACAAGACTTCTTGGGAATCAGAACAGCTTCCTGCTCAGTCTGATATTGAACAGCGCTGGCGTGATTGGGCTGGAGCTACAACTCCAAACCGCTACATGCAGCTTTCTAACTACCGTGTAAGCCCAGGTTCATTGTTCACAGGTGCTGGTGTTCCAGATGACCTCACAATGAAGTGGAATCAGGTTGCTGAATGTATCAGAAATGAAACATGGAATGCAATCTACGCTAAGACAGATGCAGAATACGATGCAGTTGTTGCAAAGATGATTAGCGATGCTAAGTCATACGGATATGATGATTGTGTTGCTCATTCTTTGAAGCAGGCTGAAAAACGTGCTGCTGCTGAAAAGCTTGCTAAGGCTCAGTAATTAATCTTAATTAATTAGATTTGATTATAGAAAGTCCCCTGTCAGATGCTTTGTCTGGCAGGGGACTTTTTGATTTAACTTAAATTAAAGGAGCTGCAATTCTAAATACCCGGCCCCAGAAGCGGTAACGCAATGGTAATTTTTTGTAATTAGTTGGTGTCATGCGGGTGCAGTCTCTAAGGGTTTCTTCAAAATCCTTTTTTATATCCGAAATAACAGGGGAATTGTGAATTAAGGCTCCGCATTCAAAATGATGGAAGAAGCTTCTGTAATCCAGGTTTACAGAGCCCACGCTTGCATATTTATCATCAGAAATAAAGGTCTTTGCATGTATAAAGCCCTTATCGTAAAGGAAGATATTTGCTCCATTTTCCATCAAGGTTTTCAGATAGGTTTTTCCTACACAGAAGGTTATCAGATGATCAGGTTTTGATGGTACAATCAGATTAACGCTGACCCCACGTTTTACAGCAAAAATCAGGCTTTCCAGCATATGATTGTCCAAGATAACATAAGGGCTGGTAATATAGAGATATTTTTTTGAGTTTTCAATCATATAGTAATAGATGTTTTCTGCTATATCTTCATTGTTAAAAGCATCATCCCCATAAGGAATTATCAGGCCCTTCTGCTGGCTTTTTATTTTGGACTCAAAAAGATAGCTTTGGTAATCATCATCTTTCTTTGTGTAAATATTCCAGGTTTGTAAAAATAAAGTTGTCAGATTCTGGCAGGCAGAACCCTTTATGCGAACTGCATTGTCCTTCCAGTATTCAAAACGGTTTTCTCCATAATTAAAATACTGATTGGCTATGTTTAAGCCGCCCGTGTATGCAATATCCCCGTCAATGACAATGATTTTTCTATGATCGCGATGGTTCATTCTTGTAGAAAAGAAAGCTGTCATAGGTGAAAAGTTCAGGCATTTAAGCCCCTTGCTTTCCAGGTATTTTTGGTAAGAGCGTGAAGAAATCAGCATAGAACCAAAAGCGTCAAAGGTGATTCTGACTTCTACTCCTTCTGCGGCTTTTTGAGAAAGTAAATCAACTAAATGCTGCCAGGATTCGTCTATATGGATAATAAAAAATTCCAGGAAAACAAACTTTTTGGCATTCTTTATATCTTCAAAAAGTCTTGGGTAACATTCTTCTCCATTCTTTAAATATGTAATTTCATTTTCATCATGAGGATAGAAGTGCCCATTTTTTATCAGGTAACGGCCAATTCCCTGGGCATCCGGATATTTTTGTAGTATTTCTTCTGCTTCTTCAGGGTTCTTATGGTAATGGGCGGTTAACTTTTTTACCTCTGCCAGATTCTTTTTCATGTTCAGAGAACTAAGATTTGTATGATAAAGAAGATAAGCTGCAATGCCAAAAAGCGGGAAAAGAATTAATGGCAGCATCCAGGAAATTTTATATTCATTTTTGCCCTTACAGTTTATAAGGTAAATTACAAAACTGAAAGAAAGGACAAGGCTACTTCCCAAGTAGATTTCAAAGTTTTCATTCAGCTTCAATATGAAAAAGTAAAGAATTACAATCTGAGCAATTATCAAAGAAAAAATAAGAGCCAGGCGGCTGTACATGACTCTTCTTGCAAATTGTCTAAGCCGTTTGTTTTTGATTAATGTGTCGTTGATATCCCGTTTCTCTTTCATCAATATAAATATATAAAAAAACTCTGGAATATTAAATAGAATAATAAATTGTGTGACTGGCCTGTCTTTTTTGCTGATTAGTTTTTGCTGATTAGTTTTTGCTGATTAGAAAGATATTTATTTAATCCTTTTTTTTATATATACTTTTTATATGGGTCTTTTTAATATAAACAGTGGCTTCTGGCGTTTTGTGAACCGTGCTCTGGATGTGCTCCTCTTAAATTTTCTTTGGATTATTTTTAGTCTTCCTATAATAACAATCGGGGCATCTACCTGTGCGGCCTACTATGTTACTATGAAAATGGTAGATGAAGAGGAAGGCTATGTTGGCCGTATGTTTGTAAAAGCCTTTAAGGAAAACTTTAAGCAGGGAACAATCATGTGGCTTTTTACCGCTCCCTGTATTTATGCTGATTATCTTATCTGGCAGGTAATAATAAAATCAGATGATGTAAATTTTATGATTATAGTTGGAGCAATCCTTTATACAGCTGTTATTTCTGTAATCATACTGTATTCATATCCTATTATTGCCCGCTACAGAAATTCATTGAAAAACATCATAAAGAATTCTGTAGGCGTTACTCTTCTTTATTTTAAGAGAACGGTATTCCTTCTTTTTCTGGTTGCCTTAGAACTGGCTATAATTTTCTGGAACCGTTACACAATGATTGCAGGGGCTCTTATCGGTCCTGAATTTATAATTTACACTATCAGTGGTATTGCAAAGCGTATTTTCCAAAGAATTGAGCGTAATAATAACACACCCGGCGGAACAGAAAACAGCGGAACAATAAATCAATAACAAATAATTATAAAATTTGTCTTCTGTTAACTTCTATGTTAAAATATAACAGTTTTTTTATAAGGCACTAGGAGTTAATATGAAGTTAGCTAAGTTTTTTCGTAGTTTACAATTCCGACTGATATTAATTGTTTTATTAATATTTATTGCAAGTAATACTATTATTGTTACTATTGCAATGAATTTATCAACAAAATCCAATACAGCTGCAGTTGATTCACTTTTAAACACCGTTACCCAAGCGGCTGCTGCAAAAATCAAAGCAGAAGAAGATAAGAACTTTAGAATGTTAAATGCTATTGCTAAAGCAGATTTTCTGAAGGATCCGGAACTTCCTCTGCTTGAAAAATGTGCTCAGCTGACAAGAATAGCAAAGGTCAGTTCAGATTATGAAAACATTGGTTTTTATGATTTGGACGGAAATAGTTATACAGCTGCAGGACAGGCAATTAATTTGAAAAGATCTTATATTGATAATGCAGCCCGTGGAAAAACAACAGTTACAGACCCCGCTATAAATCCGGTAACAAATATATTATTTCAAATCTATGCAACTCCTGTTTATGATGACAATGGAAAAGCAATTGGTTGTTTAACCTTAAATGTTTTTGGAGATATCCTTTCAAAAAGAATTGCTGAAATTTCCTTTGGTTCTTCTGATTCTCATATTCAGGTTATCAGTAGGATTTCTGGTCATACAATTGCTTCGAATGTCTTTGAACAGGTAACTTCTTTTCAGGATGTAACTAATGATGCTGATGAAGCAGTTGCTCCTATTCTTAAAAGGGTAATGAATGGAGAAAGTGGAATTCAGACCTTTGTAACCCCTGGTGTTCCTGTAAAAATGATTACAGCCTTTTGTCCAATAGAAGGAACTGACTGGTCGGTTTTTGGAGCCTGTTCTTATGATGATTTTTATGCAGATATAGAAAGAATCTCCAGAGTTGTTAGTATGCTCACAGTTATTATCATCATAGTGGTTTTCTGTGTTGTAGGTGCAACAATGTCTATAAGTCTTAAACCTCTAAAGAATGTAAAATCTGCAATAAATGAAGTTGCAAGTGGCGATGCCGATCTTACCAAGCGAATTGAAAAGAAAGGAAATGATGAGATTTCTGATGTAGTTGCTGAGTTTAATAATTTTATGGGTAAACTCCAGAATATTATCAGTCAGATTAAGGATTCTAAGTATAAACTGGGAAATGCCGGTTCTTCTTTACAGGATAGTACTCAGGATACGTCATCTTCAATTATTGAAATTATTTCGAATATAGAATCTGTACATAAGCAGATTTCAAACCAGTCTGATAGTGTACATGAAACTGCAGGGGCTGTTAATGAAATTGCTTCTAACATTGAATCTTTGGAAAAGATGATAGAAAAGCAGGCTGCCTGTGTTTCTGAAGC
>JAIKYB010000189.1 GCA_024683675.1 Treponema sp. | reverse complement strand
GGGCGTTGTAGTATTCAACACTCCAGGTGCTAACGCTAACGCTGTAAAAGAGCTTGTTATGCTTGCACTTTTGCTTTCTAGCCGTCCTGTAATTGACGCTAACAAATGGGCTAACGAGCTCGCTGGTAAGGGAGATGAAATTCCTGCTCTTGCTGAAAAGGGAAAGAGCCAGTTTGTTGGTCCTGAATTGATGGGAAAAACACTTGGTGTAATTGGTCTTGGTGCTATTGGTGCTATGGTTGCTAACCTTGCCCTTCACTTTGGTATGGAAGTTTATGGATACGATCCATTCCTTTCTGTAAAGGCTGCTTTGAAATTGAACAAGAATGTAAAAATTGCAGAAACATTGGACAGCCTTTATGCAAAGTGTGATTACATCACAATTCACGTTCCACAGACAAATGACACAAAGGGTATGATTAACGCTTCTTCTATTAAGAATATGAAGAACGGAGTTAGAATTATCAACATTGCCCGCGGTGGACTTGTAAACAATGCTGATATTCTTGCAGCTTTGGACAGCGGAAAGGTTTCTGCTTTGATTACAGACTTTGCTGCTGAAGAATTGCTCAACCATCCAAAGGTTGTTTGTATGCCTCACCTTGGAGCTTCAACTCCAGAAGCAGAAGACAACTGTGCTATCATGGCAGCTGCTCAACTTAAGGACTTCCTTGAGAACGGAAATATCGTAAACTCTGTAAACTTCCCTAAAACTGTTACAGATAACCCTATTCCTGCTGGTGGAACACGTCTTTGTATCAGTCATAAAAATATTCCTGATACAATCTCTAAGTTCACAACAATCCTTGGTGAAGCAAAGTTGAATATTTCTTCTTTCATCAACCAGGCTCGCGGAGATGTTGCTTATAACATCATCGACGTAGATGGCGTTGTTACAGAAGATATCATCGCTAAGCTTGCTGCTTGTGATACTGTAAATCGTGTTCGTGCTATTGCTGGATAATTTATAGACTAAGTTATAAAGCTTCAAAAGCGGTGGTCAGGTTAGGCTGCCGCTTTTTTTTATTTAAAAAGGCTTAGGCTGAAAACCAGTCTTCCAGGCGTAAAAAGGCAGTTTCTTTTATGTCCTCAAAATCTGCTGTATTGTGGGTAACCAGAACCATACCCCGCGAAATGGCGGTGGCGGCAATCTGGGAATCGTAGCTTGGAAGACTTTTTCCTTCTTTTTCGGCCCGAGCCTGTATTTCGCCGCAGATTTGGGCGGAAAATTTATCGTAGGGGAGAATCTCCATATTTTCTGCAAGAGAATCAATAAAGTTTTGGATTTTAATGCGTCTTTGACCTTCTGGCATTCTGTTTACACCGCGAGTAAGCTCCTGCCAGGTAATTGCTGAAATTGCACATAAATTCTTTCGTGCGAAATATATATCCAAAACTCTATCATTAGGAAGTTTTTTTACAAATTCAGATACAATATTGGTATCCAGTAAATATGTCTTTTCCATTTCTTTCTCCAGTTAAAAATTAAGCCCATGGATCTTTAGAATAATCCGGACACTCTCTTGAAGGTGTGATGTCAAAACCTGTATCATCAAGTTCATCTTTGTATTTTTCACGCCATTTCATAAGCCAGTCATCCTCTTTTGAAGATGCATTTTCAAATTCCTCATAACTGATAATCACCGCAACCGGCTTGTCGTAACGGGTAAGTTCAACCACTTCTCCCTGCTCGGCGAGTTTAACTAAAGAGGAAAAATTATTTCGCGCTTCGTAAATTGATGTTCTGCACATATACACCTCCTGACTATAAAAAAGATAACACAGAAGATTATTATAGTCAACTTTAAAAATATTAGCCAACAAATAAGCTGAAGACTTTTCTCACGGCTTTCTAACCAGATACATGGTATAGGTATCCTTAAAAACGATTTTGTTGCCATGAGCAAGTACCGCATTTTTTAAGCCGTCAAAGAACTTGCTCTTATAAGGCTCTGGAATTACCATGTGGTCGCAATGGGTTCCGCTAAAGGCAACGTATTCTTCGGCAGTCATTTCACGCTGGCCGTAAAAATCTCTCTGCTCAAAATCTACATAGCCGTAATTTGTGGCATGGTGATGATCAAAAGGAGCC
>JAIKYB010000162.1 GCA_024683675.1 Treponema sp. | reverse complement strand
ACCTCTTCAAAAATATCAGTAAAATTTAAAAAGTGAGTACAGCCCAGAATCATAACGTCGCACTTCTGGTCGCGGAAAAAATCTACAGCGGGACGAACCGCTTCAAGGCATTCTGTGCGGCTGGCTGTAAAGGCGTTATGCTCAATATAGGAAACAAGCTCTGGATCGGGGCGGTTAACTAAAAGGCAGTCTGCAGCAAACTTTTTCTGTAATTCCAGATTATAGGGATTTTCGCAGGTAGCCTTTGTTGCAAGAAGTCCAATACGTCTTTTTTTAGAAATGCTTGAGGCAAGCTTAATGGCTGGAACAGTTCCAACAAATTTTACCTCAGAAAAGCTTTTTCGAAGTGAATCCAGAGCATTAACGCTCATGGTATTACAGGCAATAACAATTACAGAAGGAGAAAAGCCTTCAGAGATTTTTTTTACAAGGCTTGTTACGCAGGAAGTTACCTCTTCATGAGTTTTTTCTCCGTAGGGGAAATTTGCCGTATCAGCAACATAGACGCAGGAAGCAGAAGGCTTTCTCTGCAGAAGACTTGTCATATATGGAATACCGCCGATTCCAGAATCAATAAATGCAAAATCAACCATAAAACTAACCAAAGAGTGCATTAAAGGCATCACGGGCAGCGTCAGCCTTTGATTTTCCGGCAGGCTCCCCGCCAGAGGAAGCCGCTGCAGCTTCCAGCTTACTGGACCTGAAATAATCACAGAAATTTGAACGCTCCTTGTCCTTTACAAATTCAGCTGAGCTTTCGCGGCAGTCGTTATGAGAGCCGCTTTCGTAAAAGTCACAGGCACGGCAGGCATGAAGGTCTGCATGACAGTGAGGACATTCATCACCTCTGAGAGGCTTTACAATATTTGTTTCTTTTCTGCATTTCCAGCAAATCATAAATATATAGTATCATTTTTCAGCATTTTCTACTATAATAAAATTATGTTCGCGCAGAATAAGTGCCTGGTACATTATTGCCGCAATCTCGCAATTTCTACCTTTGACGAAGACGGGAATCTTACAGACGAAAAAAACTACTGTCTGGAGCACATTCCTGACCCCGGCAAATTCAAGGAACAGATTTACAAATACATTGCAGAGCACGATAAAATTGTAGGCCTGAATGTATGCGGTCTCTTATTTTCCGACATTGATTTTACCAATAAAAAATTTTACGGCTGCACCTTTACAAACTGTACCTTTAACACAATCAGCTCAAGTAATGTTCTTTTCCGAATGTGTATTTTTGATTTTGCAGTTTTTAATGACTGCAGCTTTATTAAAAGTAATTCTCTTTTTACCAGCTTTTCAGGCGCAACCTTTACCCATACCCTTTTTACCTCAAGTGATATAATTCAATGTAACTTCAACGGAATAAAAGCAATTCAGTCTTCCTTTGATGATACAGACCTTTTTAACTCCCGCTTTATTGCGGCAACCCTTATAGATACCTCCTTCAGAAACTGCAACCTGAAGAAGGCTTTGTTTTACGATTCTAAACGTACAAATGTTTCCTTCAAAATGTCTAACACTCGTGAAGCACTCTTTACTCCGGAAGGAAAAGCACTTACAGATACAGATATGTCTTTTGGAAACTCAATTGTAGATGGAGACCGCTTATGAAAGTTTACTTCCATCTGAATCTTGGCGGTTTTTCAAACTGCTACATTGTTGTTAATGAAAAGACCTCTGAAGCAATTATTGTTGATCCGGGAAAGGTTACTGAAGAAATTATTTCCCGTATTGAAGATAATCACCTGAAGCTTGTTGCAGTTTTAATTACACATAATCACGGTTCACATGCGGGCGGCCTCAGGACTCTCAGGAAAATTTATTCACCAAAGATTCTTGCTGCCGACTGGGAGGTTGCCGGCGAGGATACAACTGTAATTTCCGGAGACGGTTCAACAAGACTTGCAAAAATGATTGTCCGCTATATGTCTGTTCCAGGACATACTTCAGATTCGGTTGTCTATCAGATTGGAAACATTCTTTTTACCGGTGATATTCTTTCGGCCGGTGAAATTGGAAGCACAAACTCCAGTTATTCCGAATATATCTTAAAATCAAATATCGAAAAAAAGATTTTCTCCCAGCAGGATAATGTCATTTTGATGCCGGGCCACGGACCTCCGACAACGCTGGGAGCAGTAAAGGCCTTTACTGCAGACTTCCAGAAAATGATCCAGAGTCCGCAGAATGACCGCGTAAGAAATTAACGGCTTATAAGAGCAATATTGCCGCAGACAATTCCGTACTTATCAAAGACAAAATCATTCAAGGCATTTGCCGCATCCTCAAAGCCCCTGCCCTCTGTCTGTCTTATATAGGCTGCAAGGTCCGGAGTAAAGTTTATTACAGAGCCTCTGTTTGCAAGGTGTACAAAATACTTTGCGACCTCAGAAAGTCTCTGCTGCATTATGTAAGCCATAAACTCATTGTGCATAAGATATTCATCATTTGTATCGTAGCCAAGCTGAGGCTGAGACTTAAAGTAGTCTATAAGGAAGTCTCTTGAATCGGGATCAAAGGTGTAATAAACTGCAGAGACAAAATTGCGGAATTCTGCATCACGGAAGAAGATTGTATGCCAGCCTTCGTGTGCCAGAAGATTTGTTCTGCTCCAGCCCGGAGTTTCCTGAGAAATTGAAACAAGTCCTCCGTCATTTGCCTTTACATAAAGACCATCACTTTCAAGAAGGCCGTTATGAATCAAAATACGTTTAAGGAGAAGCTCCTCTTCATTCAGCTGGAAATTAAGCTCAGTGGCTTTATTAAAAAAGTTTGCTATTGACTGGGCACTGTAGTCGTGGGCATTATAGCCGTGCATATCTCCCAGCTCTTCGTTTGTAAGAAGCCGTCCCTTATAGCCCTCTTTTTCAACAAAGAAAGCAAGACGGCGGAAAAGCTTATCCTGAACCTGATAATCTCTTGTATCAAAGAAAAGGATTCCTGGAAAGCGGTCCCATTCATACAGCTCATATTCAGGAGTGCGCCACTGAGAGGTCTTGTAGTTTAAGATAAGGCCTGGATCTGTACGAACAGGCTCTAAAACCTCTTCGCCGGCAGCCTTTGTGCCCCGCATTATCAGGGACTCAAGGCATTCTGCATTATCTGTAAACTCTACTCTTGAAAAAGGAGCCTTCAGGGAACCGCTTGGAATAATTAATTCCTTTGCAGAGCTTACATTATTAATATAAAGCTTTTCTCCACCAACATTCATCTGAATCCTAACTGAATGCTCTGAGTTTGTTTTTGATTCTGGATTCTCTGAAAGAACAAGTCTATATTCCGGCATAGACTGCTTCATATTACTCTGTACAGGAAAAACCATTGAGCTTCCAGAAAAATCAAAGCTTCTGTTTTCAAAATCCAGAAGCCCCCCGTTACAGGCAAAGCCATAATATGGGAATTCATTTCTCAGATCAAAGCCAATTTCTGCCGGTACTATGCAGGCTGCAACAATACGGCATCTTACTGTTGAATAAATAAAAAAACCCTGAGGAATACATTTTTCTATATCATCATTTTTCTGAATAGCAAAGGAAAGATCAAAAATAGCCGGAGCCTTCTTTTCATCTGCCTGAATCTGTATTCGTCTTAGGTCAGGATATTTTTTATTGATGAACTTACCATTTATTGTAAAATCCTCATTATCTAAAAAACCGTAACGAAGAACAGCTTCGGTATCTGAAGAGAGAAGCTCCTTCTGTTTTTTTGTAGGCATAAGCTGCAGACATACAGTAAGGGCAACTGAACCATGCTCTCTGTAGGTTTTACAAAAGCCTTCCTTTTGTTCTTCTGTAAATTTAAAATTTGCATAACCGTTGTTTACAGTTCCCTTTGAAGCCGCAGAATCAAGAGCATAAAGAGAAGAGGTATCTCCGTAAACTAGCTTTACGGCAGATTTGTTCTTATTCACAAGCAGAATGATTCCCGCCGCTATATCAAGAAGGAGAAAAACAATAACTGCAAGCGATAATATTTTCTGAGTCTTTGTCATTGCTGAAATCTTATTAAAAAGAGCCAGCCTTTGTAATTTAAGATCAAATTTATGCAATTTCATAAGAAAACTATACCAAATAAATAAAAAAAGTTATACTCCCCGTATGACCCTTATAATTCCACATCCTACAGAAGAACTCCGCCTTATTGAATTCCAGAAGGAATTAATTAAAGCCTTTTTTACAGATGAAAGAATTATATACTCTGCTACTCCCCTATGGATAGAACTGCCGGAAAACTTTGCAGTTGAAAAAGCTGAGTCACTAAAAAAGCTTTCAAAAAGCATAGAGGAAGTAAAGCTGGGCCCCCTGCAAATGACCGAAAGAGAGATTTATCTTAAGGCTCATATTAAAACCCTTGAAGAAGATTTTTTTTCCAAACTAACGTTAGTTAGAATACATAGTGGTAAGATTTTTACAGCTTCAGAGCAAAGCCTTCTTGCAGAAAAAAAAGAGCCGGTAAATATCTTAAAGATATTCCGGCTCGGTATTGAAGAAAAGCTTAGCCCTGCAGCAAAAGCACTTTCTGCTTCTGTCTGGGTTAAGCTAAACTCCTGACTATTACATTACCCCGCTTCCGCGGTCAAGTGAAGTAAGACCTGTTCTTACATACTCAAGAATACCATAAGGCTCAAGCAGACGAAGCAGACTTTCTACCTTTTCTTCACTTCCGGTAATTTCAATAATAACTGATTCCAGGCTTACATCCACAATTCGAGCCTTGTAGATGTCGGCAGTCTCAATAATTGTTCCGCGATTACTTGCCTCGGCACGAACCTTAATTAAAGACATTTCACGCTGAACGGAAGAATTACCCTCACATTTTTTGATGGCAATTACTTCCTCCAGCTTTGCAAGCTGCTTTTGAATCTGATCCAGAATATGCTCATCGCCCTTTACAACAATAGTCATACGGCTCTGCTCAGGTTTATCTGTAGCACATACTGTAAGAGAATCAATGTTATAACCGCGGCGGCTGAAGAGGCCTGAAACGCGGCTGAGTACACCAGTTTTATTTTCAACTAAAACGCTTAAAACATATTTTTCCATTTTGTATCTCCATTTCGTTAAGGTTCCAGGTTCCAGTTTTCAGGATTTTCAACCTATAACCTGACAGCTAAAACCTAAAACCTGCGCGTCTGCGCTATCGCTCCGGATTAAAAGAAACGGTTCTCAGAATATCTCCGAATACACCGGCAGCAGTAACTCCTGCACCGGCACCGTATCCGCGGACAGTCAAAGGAATTGGCTGATAGCGTTCTGTGTAGAATACAAAGGCATTTTCACCACCCTTTACGCTGTAAAGAGGATCGTCCTGACCTACTTCCATCATACCAACGCTAACCTGGCCGTCTTTAATTGTTGCTCCCATGCGAAGCACCTTGCCCTTCTTTTTAAGATCAGCAATTTTCTTTGCAAAGTAGTCATCAACCTCAGGAAGCTTCTTTAAGAACTCATCAACACTTCCGCTTGAATCAAAGGAATCCGGGAAGACTTTGAACATTTGAATGTCAGAAAGCTCAATGTCGTAACCAGATTCGCGGGCAATAATAAGTCCCTTGCGGGCAACGTCCATACCGTTCAGGTCATCACGTGGGTCCGGCTCTGTATAGCGCAGCTCACGGGCTTCGAGAACAGCCTTAGAGAAAGGAACTCCCTCATCAAGCTTACCAAAGATATAAGAAAGAGAACCAGACATAATTCCGTTAAAGTGGTCAAGCTTATCACCAGACTTATAAAGGTTCTGCAGAGTATCAATAATTGGAAGACCGGCACCAACGTTTGTCTCGTAAAGGAAGCGGCGGTGCATCTTGTTAGCAGTGCGGCGCAGCTCGTGGTAGAAGTTAATGTCCATAGAGTTTGCACGCTTGTTTGGAGTTGCAATACTCATACCGGCATTAAGGATATCAAGGTAGCGCTCTGGCAAATCGTAGCTTGCAGTACAATCTACAAATACCGGATTAAGAGGCTTCTTTTCGCGAACAAATTTAATGATATCATCAACATTCTGATTTGAGTTGAATGGGAAATCAGGCTTTTTCATCTGGTCGCGCCAATTGCTCAAATCAAGACCTTCTTCATTCAAAAGCATACCGTCGATAGTTGTGATACAAAGAACCTTAATATCAACATTTTCTTTAAGGAGCTTTTCTCTCTGGTCACGGATCTGGTCAATCATAGTTCCACCAATAGTTCCGGCTCCAAAGGCAAATACTTCGATTGTCTGAGCAGTATGGAAGAAGAACTGATGAACGGCACGAACGGCAGTATCAGCATATTCGTTTTCGATAACCGCAGAAATACAGCGCTCGCTGCTTCCCTGAGCAATAGCAAGAATATTGATATCCTGACTTGAAAGAGCATTAAGGAACTTTCCGGCAACACCGCGGTTAGCAATCATTCCGTCGCCTACAACGCTTACGATTGCACAGTCCTTTCGAACATCAATTGCATCAATAAGCTTTTCACGGATTTCAAGCTCGAACTTTGCTTCGAGAGCATCCTTTACAAGGTCTGCCTCACTGTCGCGAACACAGAAAGAAATTGTATATTCAGAAGAAGACTGAGTAATCAAAAGGATAGAGCTGCCTGCTCCGGAAACAGCAGAGAAAATCTTACTTGCCATACCGGTACGGCCGCGCATAAGAGAACCGCCGACACTAATCATAGCAACATGTTTAAGTGAAGAAATACCACAAATACTAGATTTTCCACGACTTTCAAAAGGGCCCTTACCAATGCGGGTACCACGAGCACTTGGATTATGGCTGTTCAAGCTCCAGGCTTCAATTCCCTTTGCCTGCAGAGGAGCAATTGTCTTTGGATGCAAAACCTTGGAACCAAAGAAAGAAAGTTCCATTGCCTCTTCATAAGACATATCATCAACAAGAATTGCATCCTTAACAACTCGTGGGTCAGCAGTATAAACTCCGTCAACGTCAGTCCAGAATTCAACTCTCTTTACACGAAGGCTTGCACCAATAATTGCTGCAGAGAAGTCGGAACCGTTGCGGCCAAGAAGGCCCATAACAGGTTTTGTGCCACTTCCACCAGACCAGGTACAGATAAAGCCTGGGAACAAAAGAATACGGGTCTGGCTTGGAGAAGCACCATCGCGGAAAGGAGCACAAGCTTCGTTGCAGGCAGAATAATCAGCTTCACCCTCTTTCTGATTTCCAGTGGTAAATACAAACTTTCTGGAATCAAGGAAGATTACACTCTGCTTTTTTGCAAGAAGAACATTTTCCATAATAGGAGCTGAAAGGAGTTCTCCCATTCCCATAATGCGGCAGTGAACTGTATCAGGACATTCACCAAAGGAAACACAACCGGCAAGGAGCTTTTCCAATTCAAGGAAATTAGGTTCAAGTCTGGTCATAGTCTTTTCAGCATCAAAGCCTGAAAGCTTAGACTGAAGTTCAAGACAGATTTCGTTGTGGGTATTGCGTAAATCAGAAACATAATTGCTGCCCGAAATACCACCGATACATGCATCTATTGCAGCCTGAAGGGTATTAGAAACACCAGCAACTGCACTTACAACAACAGAAAGCCTGTCTTCCTTTGCGCGATTAATAATAATATCCGCAGAAGCCAGAATACGTCTGGCATTAGCCATAGACGTTCCACCAAATTTCAATGTAATCATAAAAACCAACCTTGCCAAAGTCCGCAATTTCCCCGAACATCCGGGCGAGCGCACAATGGAGGTTTCGACAAGCTCAACCACAGTGTACGTCGGAAATCAGCTATGTAAAAAATTTAAGTATCTACTATATTATTGAAAAACAAGGGGAATATCAATAAAATTGTAAAAGTATATTTAGTCCTTTTTTTCAGGGGCTATTTTAGACGAGAAAAAAGCCAGTGCAATGCCCAAGCTTATACAGACAGCAGAAGACAGGGCCCCTGCAACAGTCTTAAAACCAGAAAAACCAGGAAAAACTGCAATAACAGAGCCGCATATAAGACCAAAAATCACGGCGTATGTTTGATGTGGAAGCTTTTTCAAAAGAAAAGATATCAGCTTAGCTCCACATAAAAGACCTAAAAGAACTCCAACTCCGTTTGGAATTAAAAGAAAGAAAGCATGAAAAAATGTATCTACAGAAAATAATGCTGGAATAGCTGTAATTACTGTAGTATAAACACCCATCATAAGCATTAAAAGAGAACCTGATATACCCGGAACAATCATTGCAACAGCCCCGACAAAGCCTGCAAAAAAGAGTCTTAATTCAAGCCTTAAATTAATTTCCGGCAAAATTTTATTTATCATCTGATCCTTATTAATAACATTTTCCAGATAATTAAAAGTCAAAAGAATAATTAATCCTGCAATAAAACAAACAATAATTCCAATAATTCTTCCAGCCTTCAGTTGAGGCTTTTCTTCGCCTTTTTTTATTCCGCCATAAATCATCAGGGAAAAAAGAAGAGGAATACTACCAAGAATAAGACCTGTAAAAAAACAGTTTGTCTGAAATGGATAATTAGTATAGAGGAAAGTAATAATCTTGCTGAAAATTAAAACACCAAGAGCCATTCCCCCAAGTAAAGGAAAGACGAATCTTCTATTTGCCCAGATTTTTTTCAGGTTAAATGTAATGGCATTTACAAATTGATCATAAATATTGAAAACTACAGCCAAGGTTCCACCTGAAACTCCAGGGACAACATTTGCCATACCTACAATAATACCAATACAAATCAACCTTAAAATATTAAACATAGCTTACAATAGCAAATTACCTGATTATAGGCAATTAAATATTTTATTTTAACATGCCTTCCAGTTCATCCAGAGACATAGGCTTAATGCCTCGCTCCGAAAGTTTTTTTAACAAATGAGGATTATCAGGCTTATTTTCATAAACTACAAAGGCCTCTGCTCCACCAGAAGAAGCTGCTTTAGGAGAAACTCCGGTGATATGCTCCAGGACCATGCCGCCATTATCATAAATCTGTTTTACAAGCTCAAAGGCATAATCAACATCCCGCATAACCTTGCGGTCAAGCTCAAACTTTTTACCTGAAAGAGTCTTAAAATGAGGTTTTGGGGAAACCTTACCATAAAGGCGGCTTATTTTTTCTTTCATCTCACGACGATAAGCCCTTTCTGCAGCCTGCTCTAAAATCTGTTCGTTTGAAACAAAGATAGTTTTATCAGCAGTAATTATTTCTTCAACAGATTTTCCGCTTCTCATACATTCAGCTTTAAGACAAAGCATAGTCATCATCGCATCATCTTCCGACTTATGAGTCTGGAACTTTGCAACATTTACTCCAAATTCCTGAGCCCATTCAGAAAGCTTCTGTTTTTTGTCATATTTCTTTTCAAGATAACGTTCCAGATCAAATGCCCTAAACTGAATAAAAGGAAGATTATAACGCTGGCAAGCATCATTCACAAAACCAACATCGTTACTAACAGCAAAGCCTGCAATATAACGGTTGCCTGTGGTAAAAAGCTTTTTTATATCCTTGTAATAGCTTTCATAATTTGGTTTTGTCCTGAAATAATCCTTGGAATATGCCAGCTTAATGCCCCCTTTTCCGGAAAAGAGGTACCAGTCAAACTCACACTCGGGATTCATTACAACATCTTCGCTTTCAATCACATTCAACTCATCATCACAAATTACATATCCAAGCGAACAGATTTTTCCCACCCCATCAAAGGTATTAGCACATTCACAATCAAAAAAAACAAAAGACTTATGATTCATGCCCCCATTATACCCATTTTCCCCTTTATCTTCTAGCACGCCCCGTCAATTTCACACCAGCTCGCAGCGGCAGCCCACCTGATTTTTGTATAAACCTCACCAAAATTACCAGTTTACGTTAGTTAGAAGTAGGTTCTATTAAAAATCAGGCGGGCGGGAGCGGAGCCGTGGTTGAATACACTCTGAGATTTTTGGCGACTGCCATAAAAGAAAACCGCAAGGTTTTCTTCCCAAAAAATGCTCAGCCGTGTATTCCAAACCACGGCAGAGCGTACGCCCACCTGATTTTTGTATAAGCCTCACCAAAATTACCAGTTTACGCCAGTTTGTAGGTAGTTGGCATTAAAAAATCAGGCGGGCGGGAGCGGAGAGCTGGTTGAAATGACTCTGAGATTTTGACGACTGTCATAATAAACATTCGAGGAGTTTCGCAAAAACCCGCAGAATGTTTTCACAATAAATCTCAGCCCGTCAATTTCACACCAGCTCGCAGCGGCAGCCCACCTGATTTTTTGTATAACCCTCTCTACAAACTACCAAACAAATAGGTAATTTTAATTGAATCTTATTGTCGGTCCCCCTGTTTTTCAGTATATTATTAGTATGTTACTAGATGTTATTAATTTAAGCGCAGGTCTTGAAGACGGCAAACAGATTCTCAATGACCTCAATATAAAAATCGGACAGGGCGAAACACATGTTCTCATGGGCCCAAACGGAGCCGGAAAATCTTCTCTGGGAAATACCCTTATGGGAAATCCCGTATATCAGATAACCGGTGGAAAAATCCTTTTTAAGGACCAGGATATCACAGAGGAAAGCACAGACAAACGTGCAAAAGCAGGAATGTTTATGTCCTTCCAGAGTCCTCTAGAAGTTCCAGGAATCAGCCTTGAAGGATTTATTCGCTCAGCAATACAGCAGAAAACCGGAGAACGCGTAAAGCTTTTCCAGTTCCAGAAGGAGCTTAAACGCTGCATGGAGCTTCTGGATATGAATCCAGATTATGCAAAACGAGACTTAAATGTAGGCTTTTCTGGTGGAGAACGCAAAAAATCAGAAATACTTCAGCTTTTAATGCTTAAACCTGACTTTGCAATCCTTGATGAAACAGATTCAGGTCTTGATGTTGATGCTGTAAGAGTAGTTTCAAAAGGAATCGAAGAATACAAAAAGATGACAAATGGTTCCCTTTTAATCATTACCCACAGCACAAAGATTTTGGAAAGCCTGACTGTAGATTACACTCATGTTCTTGTAAAAGGACATATCGTAAAAACAGGAGACGGTTCTTTATTCAAGGAAATCAACGAAAAGGGATTCGAAGCATTCATTAACTAATTATGGAAGATAAAACACAAATTGAAGATATAAATCAGGAGTTTTACAATTTCCGTTATGAGGAAAGCGAAAAGGATTTTTACCGAATAGAATCCGGCCTCACTCCAGAAATTGTTGCAAAAATCTCCGAAGAAAAAGGCGATCCGGAATGGATGAAAGAATTCCGACTTAAATCGCTGGAAATCTATAATCAACTGAAGGTTCCAAAATGGGGTCCATCTATTGAAGGACTTCACATGGATAACATTGCAACCTATGTTCGCCCAAAAACTCAAATGAGCGGAAAATGGGAAGATGTTCCACAGGATATCAAAGACACCTTTGAAAAGCTGGGAATCCCGGAAGCAGAAAGAAAATCTCTTGCCGGTGTTGGCGCCCAGTATGACTCTGAGCTTGTATATCACAATGTTCAGGGGGAAGTTGCAAAACAGGGAGTTATTTATTTAGGTTTTGAAGAAGCCTTAAAATCTCCGGAATGGGGACCAATGGTAAAAGAATACTTCATGACCCTTATTACACCAAAAGACCACAAATTTGCCGCCCTTCATGGTGCCGTCTGGTCCGGAGGCTCCTTTGTATATGTTCCAAAGGGAGTTCATCTTTCTTTCCCACTGCAGTCTTACTTCCGTTTGAATGCAAAAGGTGCCGGTCAGTTTGAACACACTCTTATAATTGTAGATGAAGATGCAGATTTGCACTTTATAGAAGGCTGTTCAGCTCCTAAATACAATGAAGCAAACCTGCACGCAGGTGCAGTAGAACTTTTCGTAAAAAAAGGTGCCCACCTCCGCTACTCTACTATCGAAAACTGGTCAAAGAACATGTATAACCTGAACACAAAACGTGCCAAGGTTGAAGAAGGCGGAACAATAGAATGGATTTCTGGTTCCTTCGGTTCACACATTTCCTACCTTTATCCGGAAAGTGACCTGGTTGGAAGAGGAGCAAAGGCCGAATTTACAGGAATTACCTTTGCGGGTGCAGGACAAAGCCTAGATACAGGTGCAAAGATGGTTCATCTGGCCCCCGACACCTCAAGTCTTATTTCTACAAAATCAATTTCAAAAGGCGGTGGAGTAAGCATTTACCGCTCAGCCGTATATATTGATAAAAATGCAAAGGGAAGTAAAACCAGCGTTTCCTGCGAAAGCCTTATGCTTGACCCAGAAAGCCGCAGTGACACAATCCCTGCAATGGTTATTAAAACAGACGAATGTGATGTAGGACACGAAGCAAAGATTGGACGAATCTCAAATGATGCGATTTTTTACCTCATGTCTCGTGGCATAAGCGAAGATGAAGCTAGAAGCATGATTGTAAGTGGCTTTGCAAATCCGGTCAGTAAAGAGCTTCCTCTGGAATACGCAGTAGAAATGAATAATCTTATTCGTCTTGAAATGAAAGGCAATATGTAGCAGCCACCTTAAATAGGAGTTTTTATGGAAGAAAAAATAGATATAAACCCAATTCCATATCTTACCTGGTCTTGGCTTAAAATAAATAAGGATACCGTCAGCTACAATTTTTCTCTTTCAGAAAATTATGGAAGAGAAATTCAGCTTCCACAAGGCTTAAATATTAGCAGCGGAAAATCAATAAATACAGAACTTCCTGAACCAGAATACGCAATTGGAAAGGAAGCAGCAAAATTAATAACAGAAAGTTCAAAAGAAGGAAAAATCTACACCTTTACAAAAAGTGATAGCGAAGATAAAGCTTTGATAATCCGTATTAATATGGATTCAAACAGCAGCTCTCATCAGATAATACATCTTATGCCAGGGGTAAAAGCCAAGGTTATCTTCCTTTACGAAGGCGGCTACGACACTCAGGAAACCTTAGCTGGACAGCTTACAAAAGTATATGCTGAAGATGATTCCCAACTGCAAATTACAAAGGTTCAATTATGCGGAAAAGCAGTAAATCAGATTGATGAAACTGCTGTAGTTTGCGGAGAAAGGGCTCAGGTAAGCTTAATCCAAATTGAATTAGGCGGAAAACATATTGATGCAGGCTTCCACGTAAGCTTGTGCGGATATCAGTCTTCCTTCTATTCTGACACAGCCTATATTGCTAAAAACAATCAATATATAGACATGAATCAGGTTGTAGTTCACAAGGGTAAAAAAACAACTTGTGATATGAAAACTGATGGAACTGTAAAAGACAATTCTACAAAAGCCTACCGCGGAACAATAGACCTCATAACAGGCTCTTCCGGTTCTGTAGGAAATGAAATGGAAACTACTCTCCTGCTCTCTCCTACAGCCATTGTAAAATCAGCTCCAATTATTTTATGTGGAGAAGATGATATCAAAGCCGAACATGGATCAACCTTGGGAAAGCTTTCTGCAGAAATGCTTTTCTACATGCAATCCCGTGGCATTGACCAGGCTACAGCAGAAGAATTACTAACCCGTGCAAAAATTACTGCAGCAGCCGCAAACATTCCGGATGAGAGTATACAAAACGAAATCAACACTTATCTGGATAAAAATTAAGCTAAGGGCAGTATAAACTGCCTTCAGACTGGAGCACATTATGGAAAACAAATACAGAAAAGACTTTCCTTTCTTCAAGGCAATAGATGAACATTCTTCTGAAGAAAATAAAGACTTAATCTATTTTGATACAGCAGCAACAGCACAAAGACCTTTTTTAGTCTTAAATGCTATGACACATTTTTATGCTACAGAAAACGCAAATCCCTTAAGAGGCCTTTATTCTCTTAGTGAAAGAGCTACAATGGCCTATGAAAATGCAAGAGAAACTGTTGCAAAGTTTATAAATGCAAAAGAAGCAGCTGAAATAGTATTTACCCGTAATGCCTCCGAAAGCCTGAATCTACTGGCCTACAGCTGGGGTATGAACAATTTAAAGGCTGGTGATGAAATCTGTGTAAGTATCATGGAGCATCATTCAAACATTGTTCCCTGGCAAATGGTAAGTAAAAAAACAGGTGCAAAGCTAGTTTTTCTGGAATGTGACAAAAAGAGCGGAATAATAAGCCGGGAAGAATTAGAATCAAAAATTAATAAAAACACAAAGATAGTTTCAATTGTTCACGTAAGTAATGTTCTGGGAGTTACAAATCCTGTAAAAGAAATTGCAGCACTTGCACATAAATACGGAGCAATCATGATTGTTGACGGTGCTCAATCTGCCCCTCACATGAAAATAGATGTTCAGGATATAGATGCCGATTTCTTTGCCATGAGCGGACACAAGCTTTGTGGACCTATGGGAATCGGAGCCCTTTACGGAAAAAGAGCCCTGCTTGAAGAAATGGACCCCTTTCTTCGTGGCGGCGAAATGATTGAATATGTAACTCGTGACAGTGCAAGCTGGGCAGAAGTTCCACATAAATTCGAAGCAGGAACTGTTAGTGCCGGCGATGCTGTTGGAATGGCAGCTGCAATCCGTTATATACAATCAGTTGGCTTAGATAATATTGAAGAGCATGACAGACTTCTGGCAGAAAGAATGCTTGTAGGAATGAAAAAAATCCCACATGTAAACATTGTTGGCCCGGAGGACGCTTCAAAGCGTTGTGGAATAGTAACTTTTACAATAGACGGAGTTCATCCTCACGATACAGCTTCTCTGCTTTCAGAAGAGCATATTGCAATAAGAGCCGGACATCATTGTGCTCAGCCTCTTGGACAGTATCTTGGAATTCAGTCTAGTGCCCGCGCAAGCCTATATTTTTACAACACAGAAGAAGAAATTGACCTTTTCCTAGAGAAAATTGCAAAACTCCGGGAATGGTCTGGTTACAAGGATTAATCACCTTGCCTTCTCCATTTTTTTTCATTATCTTATAGCGTATGGATACAAAAGAACTTTATCGGGAAATTTTAAACGAACATAATATTAACCCAACTCATAAGGCTGACATGGATCAGCCTACCTTCTGTCTGGAAGGAGTAAATCCAAGCTGTGGAGACCAGATAACCCTGCAGATGAAGCTGGATGATAAGGGAGTTATAAGAGACGCAAGCTTTATTGGAAGCGGCTGTGCAATAAGCCAGGCTTCTGTAGATATGATGGCTGATTTAGTAATCGGAAAAACTAAGGAAGAGGCACTCAAGCTTGCTGATATATTTGACAGAATGATTAAGGGTCAGGTAACAGAAGAAGAATTAGAAAATCTTGATGAAGCAGCAGCCCTTCAGGACATTTCACATATGCCTGCACGTGTAAAATGCGCAATGTTAGGCTGGCGAACAATGAAAGAAATGCTGGGAGTAAAATAAGAGCAGCTTACAG
>JAIKYB010000140.1 GCA_024683675.1 Treponema sp. | reverse complement strand
TACAAAAGGAGTTCAGACTAAAGATGGACTTATTGAAGCAGATGCCGTAATTGTTACCCAGGACACCCGTGTTGCCATAGACAATCTTTTTGAAAAACCTCTGGACTGTGAATGGGCAGAAAGAATGCGTAAGAATGTTGTTGGTGAACAGAATATGTTTATCTGCCTTGGTATAAAAAAGGATTTATCACATCTTCCATATTGCTGCATTTTCCCTCTTGATGAGCCATTCGAATATGCAGGTCTTAAGGTAACAGAACTTCGTATAAATAATTATTCAAAATATAAAGCTCATGCTCCGGAAGGTTGTACTGCTCTTACCTGTCTTTTGATTGGTGACAGTTACGATTACTGGAAGGCTGCTAAAGAGGATGGCTCTTATCGTCAGAAAAAGGATGAACTTGCAAAGCTCTTTATAGAAAAGCTTGAAACCTTTATTCCGGAAATTAAAGATAATATTGAAGTTATTGATGTTGCAACCCCTTGCACTTATGAACGTTATTGCGGAACCTACAAGGGAAGCTGGATGAGCGTTTGGGAAAAGAATGGGCTTCAGTTGAATTATCCACAGACAGTTCCAGGAATTTCCGGCTTGTATTTTGCAGGCCAGCGCAGTTTTATGCCAGGAGGACTTCCTATTGCGGTAGATTCTGGTCGTCAGGCAGCCCAGATGCTCTGTCGTGATTTTGCACAGATTTTTGTGTGATTTTTCCCTAACCTATGCTAAAATAAACTGTACTTAATTTTCTAAAAGGAGAAAAAAATGGGAAAGAAAGTAAATCTTATGAGCTACCTCTATTGTCTTGGTATGGCTCTTACAGTAATTGGATTCTGCTGTCCTATGATTAAGGGATTGTTCGGATCTTCAGCAAACGGATTTAAGTTTATCAATTTTGATAACTCTACATTCGTTACAATTGGTGCTCTCTTGATTTTTGTTGGAGCTGTTGCAGGTGTAGTTGCACAGTTTGTTCCACAGCTCAAGGGACTCAAATTGATTTTCCTGATTGTCAGCATTGTTGGTGGCGTAATCCTTGTTGTAGGCTTTATGACAAACGGTGGTATTTACAAGGCAATCGGTAAGCATCTTCTTAAGAATGCAATGATTGGTTTCTACCTTGTTATTGTTGGCTGGGTAGTTGCTTGTGTAGGTTACTTTCAGAAATAAATAATCTATAAACTGATTATAATAGCACCGGATTTTTCATCTCGCTTTTGTGAGTTTGAGAAGTCCGGTGTTTTTTTTGTCCTTGCAGGCTTTTCTTCAGATGCAACTTCTATCAGATCTCCGGAAGTAATTTCTCCGGCTTTTTGAGTCTGCAAAAGGGTGAGCCCCTGTATAGAACAGGCATAGTGACCAAACTTGCCGTGGGGCAGGCGGAATTCATCGGAAGTGACTCTGCAAAATAAGCTCTTTTTTTGATTTAAGGTTGGGACTGGAGCATTAGATTCAGAGGCAGCAGCAGGAATTACAGAAATGTATGAAAGGGTTGCTCTTTCTTTTGGCAGCTTAGCCTTTTCTGAAAGTTTTTGCAGACGACTTGGAGCGTCCTGAGTGGAAAAGGCAAAATTACACCACTTGTTTTTACTTCCTGTATAGGCCTTGAAGCCGCTCATAGGGCATTCTTGGGCGTGAGGACATGGAGCGGCAATTACACTGCCGCCCTTAATAAAACGGTCTCGGAGAAGACTAAGGGTGCGGGCCGCTTTTGGAACTCCAGGTTCAATTAAAAGGAAACGGGCATTTTTTTCTGAGTAAGTGCAAAGTTGAGAAAAATATTTCTTGGTCTGAAATTCTGGCGGCATATCGGAAGCCTGGTCCAGTTCGTTAAACATATTAGCACAGGTAACAAAATTGGCCTTTTGACGCAGGCTTGTGCCAAAACTTCCTTTCACGCGGATGATTTTCCAGGGAGTTCCGCCGGTTCGGGCTACAACAGAAAGATAAATATCTTCCCCAAGCTGCATGCTGTTGGCAGACACGTCCAGACAATACCAGCAGAGAGGAAGTTCCCTAAGCTCAGGACGGGATAACCAGAGTGCAGTTACCACAGTAAGAGGGCCACTTCCCAAATCCAGGCAGGTAGTGTCTCCCGATTGCGGAAAAGCTTGAGCAGGCAGGTTGCTAAAAAGGCGGGTAAGGCGAACTAGATTCCACCAGGTATAATAACGTACATAAGAAATCAGCTGAACAGTTTCGTTCATGTAGCCCAAACGGCGAGAAGCCCTCTGATCGGTCAGCTGGTGAGACAAATTACGAATATTATCGGGCAGCTGCTGCAGCTGTTTGCTGTTTAGAGGTCTTACGTTTTGTAGAATATCATCAAATTTTTCAATAATGCCAGCGGCATCTGCCGGGAGCTTTGATGTATCAAACTGTGGGGTTAGGGCTTCAATCCTCATTATTTACGTCCTGATTTGTTTTTTCTTTCAGCCTTTACTTCGGCGATATGAGCGATCATCCTTAGTTTAAGCTCGTCTAACTCATTTTTATAATTTGAGCTCTTCATTGTAGGGAAGCGCTTCATAAAGCTTTCAATATTAAGCTGTCTTTTTGACTGCAGGTTTTCAATTCTTTCGAGAATACTGTTATTGAACCTTTCTTTTTCAATACTTGCTCTGGCTTTTACAGATTCTGCCATTTCATAAACTGAGCTTCCCTTGAACCAGCTTTCATGACCATAGTGGTCGTGGAGATTTTCTCCAAAGGTTTTGAGTTTTTCCATTGTAGTATTGAAATCTACAAGTCTTCTTACTGTGATGATTATATCAATTGTAAGTACAATAGCAATAACCCTGGCAGAAGTTTGTATTACAAAAGTTCCCATCCAGTTCAAGAGTCTTATAATCTGAGGATAAACAAAGCGGATTATTCCAAGCCCTAAAAAGCCAAAAAGAATGGAGTTCAAGGCGCATACTCGGCCGTTTATGTTTAATTTATGGTGTGAATAATCCCACCAGCGGTTGTGGAAGGTTTTTTCCATCAGCCAGCTTACGAAGTATTCTACGATTGTGCAGAGTATCATTGAGGCAAAAAAGAGAGGAATCCAGGTGGAATACAATTCTTTTGGAAGCAGTAAAATTACGCAGCCGCCAAAGCCGTAAACAGGGCAGAGGGGGCCGTGGAGAAATCCTCGGTTTACAAACTTGTGTTCGTGGAAGATTCCTACATAGAGGACTTCGGAGCACCAGCCTATTACGCTGAAGAGGATGAAGATTAGAAAAGCGGCTGCAAAGGGCAGTTGAAAAATGGGTTGTACCGACAATTTGGTCTCCTTTTTTTGTGTAGTTTATACAAATAAATCTGCATCCGCTGCACAGGTGCTTGGGAAACGCGGCTGTGCATTTTTGGGTAATAATCCTGCGTTTTGCTGCGCAAAGCCTCGGATTATTCTTATGGCATTCGCCAAATATGCACAGAGCGTTTTCAGCACCTGTTCCGCTACTGCAGATTTATTTAATGAACGTAGAGAAAAGTGTCCCCTTGTCGGTACAACAGTTTTCTTTACAAAAATAAATGACCATCCGCTGCACAGGTGCTTGGGAAACGCGGGCGCGGGCGTGCGGGGCGGGTGGTTTATTGACTTTAAATATAACTAAAAATAATGTATAATTCCACCTTAAAAGAGGGCGGTGACGTGGAAGTTTTTCTTGGAATTCCGGCTGCTGATGGAATTGGGATTGGAAGTGCGTTTGTAATTCCGGAGCCTGTAAAAAGGGCAATTCCTCAGCATCGTATTAAAATTGATGAAGTAAATAAAGGATGGGGACGTTTCCAGGAGGCAGTTCAGTCTGTTACTCTGGAGCTTTCAGAGCATCTTGAATCACTTTCTAAAACAGATGAACGTGATAAGGCTCAGCGTGAGGTTTTTGAAACCTATATCCTCATGCTTGGTGACCCTGTTTTTTCCAAGGAAGTAAAGGACTTTTACGAAGAAGAACTCTTTAATATTGAATATACCGTTGAAATGAAGGCAGAAGAGTATGCTTCCCGCTTACGTCAGGCTGGAAACTACTATCTTTCTGAAAGAGCCCAGGATATCACTGATATTTTTGGTCGCGTTTTGGATGAAATGCTTGATATTCATCCTTTTGATATAAATCGTGTACCAGATGGCTCTGTTATTCTTGCAAATTCTCTTAGCTCTGCAGATACAATCATCCTTTCAAAAAGAAAGATTGCAGGCCTTGCCCTTACAGAAGGGGGAGTTTCTTCTCACGTAGTTATTCTTGCAAGAAACTACGGAATCCCTACAGTTGTAGGACTTGAAGAAATCAGCAAAAAGGTTCGCAATGGTGAAACTGTAATTGTTGACGGAAGCTCTGCCGAAATCCTGGTAAATCCTGATAGAAATACAATTGGCGAATATAAATCTAAGATTCTGGCAGAACAGCAGCGGAAAATTAAGCTCCGTGAATTTCTTAATAAACCAGCCGTTACAAAGGATGGCGTGGAATTCAAGCTTTATGCCAATATTGGAACTCCTGAGGAAGCAGAAATTGCCGCTGCAGAAGGTGCCGATGGAATTGGTCTTTTCAGAACGGAGTTTTTCTATATGTCACAGAGCGGAGTTTCCCTAAATGCGGCTGCCCGTTCCTTTAATGAACAGACTCAGTTTGAAGCCTACAAGCAGGTACTTGAAATTATGGGGGATAAGCCCGTTACAATTCGTACCCTGGATGCCGGTGGTGATAAGCTGATTAATTCGGTTGATATTCCAATAATCGATGAAAAGAATCCTTTGATGGGCTTGCGTGCCGTTCGCTTGAGCCTGGCTTATCCAAATGTGCTTAAAACTCAGCTTCGTGCCCTTTATCGTGCCAGCATTTACGGAAACCTCCAGATTATGTTCCCTCTTATTTCTACGGTGGAACAGGTAAAGGGCTGTAAGCAGCTTATAAAAGAAGTAATGGGTGAATTGAATTATGAAAAGATTCCATACAAGGCTGATATTCCTGTAGGAATAATGATAGAAACTGCTTCTGCGGCCATTATTTCTGATTGTCTTGCAGAGGTAAGTGATTTCTTTAGTCTTGGTACAAATGACCTTACTCAGTACACTTTGGCAGTTGACCGCGAAAATCAGCATGTTTCTGCTTTGTATGATGAGTTCAGTCTTTCTGTGCTTAGAATGATTCAAATAACTATTCAAAATGCTGCAGATCGTGGGGTTCCTCTTAGTGTTTGTGGTGAAATGGCAGGAAAACAGGATAGTGTAATGGTTTTGGGTGGTATGGGAATCCGCCATCTTTCTATGAGTCCAAAAATGATTTCTGCAACTAAAGAGCTTCTTTCTAGGTTTACAATTGCGGAGCTGGAAGCAATTTCCAGCAAGCATTTAAATAATTTATAACATCTTTTGTTCTATAATTGGAGAGGAAAATGAAAAAGACTTCTTCCCTTGTTTTGGCTTCTTTGCTAGTCTTTGCTTCCTTATTTTCTGAGGATGAAAAATTCCGTGGCTGGAAAACTGCAGAAACCCAGCATTTTAATTTTATTTACGAGGATAGTGCCCGCGAGTCTGCTGCTGCCTTTGCAGAAATTGCTGATGATGCCTGGAATAAGGTCGCCGGCGTTTACGGTTTTCCTCAGGAAAAAACAGATATTTACGTTACTGACCGCATGAATTTTGTAAACGCCCTTACCTATGCGGCTCCTGTAGAAATCATGATGTTTACAATTCCACTTACCATGGTGGATTTTACCTTCCGCGACAATTGGCGTCAGCTCTTTTTTACTCACGAGCTTATTCATTCGGCAAACTTTGCCTTTGAAGACCGTCCTGGCAAAAAACTTTTTTCTACTTTATTTGGGCCGGCTGCAACTACTCTTTTTGATTATAACAGCAGCTGGTCTTTGGAAGGCCTTACAACAGTTTTGGAAACTGAGCTTTTGAATGGTGGACGTGGCCGAAGCCCATATTTTGAATTGGATTACAAGGCTGCAACCTTGGATAATGCTTTTCCTTCTTATCAGGAGGTTGAAAAAAACGGAACCAGCTATGTAATCGGTTATCTGATGATGCGTTCAGTAGCCGACCGCTGGGGACTTAATACACTTGCCGATATAGAGCGCAATCGTCCTTTGTATGGCTCTTGGGATGAGGCAGTAAAGCTTGTAACCGGGGAAAATGCCGAAGACATTTATAAGGACATGAGGATTTCTCTTGCAAAAAAGTATGCCAATGAGCGAAAAATTCCCGAAGGACTTATAATTTCTCCTCGGGATGCTTCTTACTATAAACCGGCCATCGTTTTAGATGATGGCTCTCTTATTACCTTGCGCAGTACGGACGACGATTTTGTTTCGATTGTAAAACTGGATCCGTCTGCGAAAAGCGGTCGTAATAAGCTTCGCAATACTCATCCCGAAAAGGATTTGAACACACTTTATCAGGAAACTGTGCTTTTTAGAACTCAGATTATGTATTCCGACAGTTATACCGCAGACGAAAACAGCAGGGTTTATATTACTTTGCAGGAAGAATCTTTAGACTCTATGCCTGGAATTCGGGAAAATCTTCCTATTTATTCCTGGACACAAAAGACTGGATTAAAGAAGCTTACCAAAAAGGGCTCTTTCTTTCAGCCTAGTGTAAGCCGTAATGGTAAGGTGCTGGTGGCTGTTCAGCAAAAGGGACTAAAAATGCGCCTTGTTCAGATTGATACAGAAAGTGGTGAGGTAAAGCCAATTCTTGAAAATCCTGAATATGACTTTTTACAGCCAGCGGTTAATGATGATGGTACAAAGGTGGCTTTTCTTGCTGTTGATGGCAAGAGGGCTAAAGTTTGCGTGATGGAGCTTACGGGAGATGGTAGTGTAAGTGGGGACTTCGGCAGAGATTTTTCTGTTGTAGAAAATGGTGACGGCCAGATTGTTGATCCAGCATTTCCAGCCTGGAACAGTAACGGAAAGCTTACTTTTACCAGTAATGACCGGGGCCGACTTGAAGTATATGAGCTTGCTTTAAATGGTACAGAGGCAGCTGGTAAGAAAGTTCCTGTCCTTGCTGACCCGATTGGTGCCCTCTGGGCTTATCAGGGAGAGAAGGGGATTTATTACTGGTCTACTTCTGCCAGTGGTCTTGTGATAAAAATGAAGCCTTCTTCTGAGTGGGGAAAGGTTCCTTCATTTAATGGCCCTAGTATGCCTGGAGAAATTATTCATTTTGGCGATTTGCAGAGGGACTATCCAGATTTTAAGCCTTACGAGCAGGCTTCTGAAATAGAAGAATCGTTAGATAGAATAAAGGAAGAAAAAGAAAAGAAACAGAAGAAAAACCTAACCTCAAAAACAAAAGTAGAAGAGGATAGTCCTATTCCTGTTGAGCCGAAAAAGGTTTACCGCCGACCAGAAGAACTGCAGGAAAAAGCAGAAAATCTTCCTGAGGCAAGTGGAGAACTGACCAATGAACATACCTACATTCCAACTATAAAACCGCTTTTGTACTTTCCTCTTTTTGATTTTAATGATTTTAGCGGCTTTGCAGAGGATAGTATTTTTGGTTTTGGAGGGGCTTTCCTTGGGCTTTGGTCTAGATTGCAATATATGCCTGGCGAAATTGTTGCAGGCGGACTTTACTATCCGGCTATAAATAATTTTTCGGGCTCCTTAGTGGCATTGATTCCGGTAGGAAATATTATTTTTGCAGGAACTGCTGTAAGAGATTTGTATAGCCGCACTTTTGACGGTCAGAAGCACTTTGCAGAACTAAATTCATTTTCTCTTTTATATCAGCACTTTTTGTATCTGCGCTCTTCTGACTTTAGTGTAAAAAGCTTTAGTCTTGTAGGAATTGGTCAATATAATCTGATTCGTCATGATGATAAATTATTTGCTTTTTATGATAATGCAGATGTAAAAAATGCCTTCAACCTTCGTTTGGGTGTAAATCTCTTGAATATGCAGATTACAGAAAGAATGAATTATGCAAGTTACCAGTGTACACTTTACGGTATTGCCGATTATAACTTTGACTACAATAAAACTTACTTTGGTGCAGAGGCTCAATTGGGCATAAGTCCAAAGTTTTTTGATTTCTTAAATCCAAACTTTGCCTTGAATATCCGTTATACAGACTTTCCTGCTGAGTATACTCCAACTTACAGTACAACTGCTTATAGCAACGAATATTTGGACTGCTCTTATCCGGGACGAATGAAGTTAAAGGCTGGCCTTAGTCTCTTTTTGGGACAGGTTTTTGCAGAAACCATCTTTTCTTACGGAAAAAACAGCATAAACTACGAAACTCCAGATAACGGAAGCTTTATGAACCTGACCTGGTCTAAGACGTTGGAAGCAGGTTATGCCCTTACCCTGGAACAGTTTTTTAACGTTGGTGTAACATACCAGTTCAACTTTGAAAATGACGATTTAAGTCACTGGAACTTCTACTGGAGCGTTTCTTTAGGAGCACTCCAGTTGTAGTTTATACATGTAATTTAAGCCGCTATTTCTGCAAAAGGATTAAGGATTTTTGCTCCACTGACAATCTGGCCGTCATTCATGTCTTCTGAATATACAATAATACAGCCGGTATCGGTGGCAGCCGAAACAATTAAGGAATCCCAGAAAGAAAGCTCGTTCTTTATGCTAATGTCTATTGCTTGCATTATGAGGGGAACGGTTACTTGTGTTACGGGGAATAGTTCGCTGAACATTTTTACAAGTTCCCTTGCATTTTCTTTAGGACAAAGCATTTTTTTTGTGATTACATTATAGAATTCCTGCAGACTTTGAATAGAAAGTACTCCATTTTGATTTTGAACTGCTTCTGCAATTAAGTTTTTTGCGATTGTTTGTTTCTTAGGATCTTGTTCATCAACAAAATAAACTAGAATATTTGAGTCAAAGAAAACCTTTCCTTCTTCTGTTGTAGCATTTATAGTCTTATTATCTTTCATATAATTCCTCCCTTGTCCATTTTTTACCATCAGAATGAAGATGAAGACTATTTGCATATCTAGAAAGACTTGTGTATTTTTGCATTTCTTTCTTAGGCTTAAGTTTTTCTTCTGTAGCCTTTTGTACCATACCAGAGATTTTTTCCAACACTTTTAACTGCTCCTTGTAAACTAATTTTGGTAACATTTCCAGAACCGACTTTAGATAGTAAGATGGATTGTCTTGAGCAGGACTGTAAACTGCTCCCGAATCATGACATTCTAAAGGTTCTGCTTCTGAAATTGTATAAATGGTGCGGTCGGGTTTTTCTTTGATTTCAGTTTTTTGGGCTTTAAGTTTATTCTCCAGAATAACATCGTAAGGAACTCTGTAAAAATTTGAAAGCTCCATTACAATTTTTACGGGAGGCGAAGCATCTCCATTTTCGTATTTAATATACATCTGTCTTGAAATTCCAAGATAAGAGGCAACCGCCGCCTGAGAATAATTATTCTGTTCTCTTAATGCTCGTAATGTTTCGTTCATGCCTATACTATAGCAGTGCTTTTTAGTTAAGTCAAATAATATTTACTAAAAATGTATATAATAATTAACTTTGTTTTAATGATTTGCGCGGTTGCGGCGGGGGGTGGATGTCTGCTATAATTGGCTTAGGATTTTAGAATGGCAAAGAATAAGAAAGCAAAACCAGATTTTTCAAAACCAAAAGAAATGACTCAGCCTTTAGAAGAGCAGCCTGATTTTCTTGTGAACCCGGTAAGTGGAGCTGCAGCCTCTTCGTCAGACCAACCATATCTGGATGAGGATGGTACCGTGCACGTACCGGCCGGAGTGGATGCCGAAGACCTGGAATATGAAAGACTTCCACTTGTTGTAATTGCGGGCCGTCCTAATGTTGGAAAATCAACTTTGTTCAATCGCTTTTTGCATCATCGTGTGGCAATTGTAAATGACCAGCCTGGTGTTACCCGCGACCCTGTAGAAGCAACTGCAATTATAGATGGAAAGCCTGTTCATCTGGTAGATACCGGCGGATACAAGCTTACCCGAGATATTGGCACAAAAGAAGCTGAGCTTGATGATTATGTAGTAGAACGCTCTCTGGAAATGATTCAAAAGGCTGATGTTGTAATTCTTCTTTTGGAAGCTGGAGTAATTACCGGAGAGGACGAAGAATTTATTTTGCAGATGAGGCCTTACTGGCACAAGCTGATTGCGGCTGTAAATAAAACTGAAGGTGGTCGAAACGAGGCCGAAGCCTGGAACTATGCTAAATATGGTTTTGACGAGCTTTTCCTGGTTTCTGCATCACATGGAGATAATATTACTGAGCTGGCTCAATGTATTTCAAGCCGCTGTGATTTTTCAAAAATTAAACTTGTTTCTCCAGACCGGCCTATAAAGATTGCAATTCTTGGAAAGCCTAACACAGGAAAGTCAACCTTGAGTAACAGGCTTACTCATTCGGAAAATTCCATTGTTTGTGATTATGCCGGAACTACCCGAGATGTCGTTGAAGGCTCCTTTGAATATGCAGGCCGGGCTTTTAAGGTTCTGGACACTGCCGGAATTCGAAAAAAGGCAAAGGTTCATGAGGATGTAGAATATTACTCTGTGAACCGTGCTATTAAAACCCTGGAAGAATGTGACCTTGTATTTTTGCTGATAGATGCTGTGGAAGGCCTTGCTGAACAGGATAAAAAAATATGTTCGCTGGCATTTGAAAAAGGGCGCGGAATTATCTTTGTCCTGAATAAGTGGGATTTGAAGGAAGAACAGTCTAATAAGGCAGTCAAGGATGTTCGGAATTGGATGAACATTATGTTCGCTCATATGGATTTTGCTCCTATTCTTCCACTTTCTGCTTTGAACGGCACTGGTATTAAGGATTTGCTGAACACGGCTATTAGCCTCTATGAGCAGTTGACCCGTAAGATAGAGACTTCGGCTTTGAATAATGCGCTGCAGGACTGGCTGGACCGCTATCCGCCACCTGCAAGTAAAACCGCTCATTTTAAAATCCGCTATATGACTCAGACTAGTACTAATCCGGTTTCTTTTATGCTTTTTGCAACCCGCCCTGAGGTTGTACCGGAAACCTATATCACTTATCTGAAAAATCGTATTCGTGAAGACCTGGGCTTTGACCAGATTCCGGTTCAGCTGGAAATGAAGGGCAGCCGTCAGAAATGGGAGCAGCGGGGAAAATGACTTACACAATCGGGCAGGTGGAGCAGCTTACAGGCGTAAAGGCTCATATATTGCGCTACTGGGAATCGGTAGTGCCGGGTTTTACTCCACAAAAAGATTTAAGTGGAAGACGCATTTATTCTCAGTCAGAGGTTCAGTTAATTTACCGCTTGAAATTTCTTATAGGAAAGAAAAAATTTACCGCAGAAGGAGCCGGTCGTCAGATTTTGGAAGAATCTCAAGCTGTTCAGCAAAATGCAGAGCTGATTCAAATGATTCGCGAAACCCGTGCCATTCTTTCAGAAATGTATGTGCACAATTTTGCTGACAAATAAAGAAGCCTGAGAGGCCTGAAGACCTAGGAAGCCTGAAGACCTAAGAGAAATCTCAGAAGCTTCTATCCTCCTTTAGATTTTTCCTTAATCATCCGATAATTTTGTTATGGCATCACATAAAAAGAGTCTTTCAAAAAAAGATATTCGAAATATTATTATTATAGTTTTGGCCTGCGTACTGATTATTTCAGTGCTTTCAGTAATTCTTTATCAGCGTAAAAAAGAAAATGACCGCACAGTAAAAGTTGCATTCTGCGGGCTTTCACAGGAAATCACAGAGCTTATAAAAAAAGAAATCCATGAAAGCGAAGAAATGAAGCTAGCCTATTTTGAACTGAATAAGGATGATATAGATTTAGGCGCAGTTTCCGAAAAATTTGATATGATTTTTACCTGGGAAGGTGAAATTACAGAAAAGCTTGGAAAATTTTCAGAGGATATCCCCCTTAAAATCAATCAGTCAATACCATCTTCTTTAAGAAATAAAGAAAACTATACAATCCTTTTGGATCATTATGAAATGGCCTTTTATAAGCCTCTAAAGGAAAAGTATAACCTGAAATATCCTCAGAAATGGAATGATTTTGTTGCTTATCTTAAGGAAGCTAGTAATCATGTTTTTACACCATTCTTTTGCCAGGGAAGTAATGACCGCACTCTGCTTGCCCTTATTGGACTTGTAGTTGAAGCCCGTGGTGGAGAAGCTGCCTATAAAAATCTGATAGAGCTTTTGAAGACAAATGACAATTTGCTTGAAATTTATGACCAGACTCTTTGCACAGTAGAAGAAGGCCCCCTTACCATTCATAGCATTCTGGATATGTTTAAGCTTTGGACTGAGCAGGGCCTTTTGCATCCACTTTGGTATAACGCAAGCTATAATGATGTAATTTATTTTATGACAGATAATCAGATTGCAGTGCTTTTTGATTCACTTACAGAGCATAGAAATGTTGCCTATTCTTTAATCCGTGATTATGACTCCTTAAGAGCACCTTGTGATTTAAGTCCTAACGAGCATGGTGTGATTGCTCCTGCAATTGTATGTACACTGCTTTCAAATAATATGAATAATGATGATGTCCTGCGGAACTTTGCTACAGAAGAGGTTCAGACAAGACTTTCATCTGCTTCAAGATTGGCCCCAAGTCACAGTCGTGCCGAAGCTTACGACAGACAGGCTGATGACGTTCGTTTTTATGCTGCCTCTTGTAAAGGTGGCCCTCTTCCTGATTTGGCACTTGCACTTTATCAGCGAAATCCGGAAGGCTTAAAAAAACTTGCTTCTGAAATAAGAGATTATCTCAAAGCAAAATAATCAGAAATAATCAGGTAGATTTATGATATTTTTAAAGAAATTAGATTCATTGCCAAAACGTATACTCTTTGTGCTTATGCTCTTTTTTACCTGCTGTTGCTTTAAGCTTTGTGCAGCAGATATGAGTCCGGCAGAAGCCCAGCTTGCCAGAGAGAAATTTGTAGCTGAGGCAAAAAAATATGTTGGAAGTCCTTATGTTTTGGGAGCAACTGGTCCGGATACCTTTGACTGTTCAGGACTTGTTTATTTTGTAGCCCGCGAAGCCCTTGGAATTCAGCTGCCCAGAACTTCAAAGGCCCTCTACAGCTACTGCCGTGTTGTCCGCGATAATAAACGCGAGGTAGGGGACCTTGTTTTCTTTAAGACAAATAGTTCCGCTCCTATTACTCATGTAGGTATTTATATAGGAAACGGGCAGTTTATTTCTGCTATAAGCGACGGTCCCAACACCGGCGTAATTATCTCGTCCCTAAATCAGCCTTACTGGCAGCCTCTTTACGTTGCAACAGGTCAGTTCCTTAACGCCGGAAATGGACCTGAAGAAAATGCAGATGAAGTCGTAGAGGAAGAAGTTGTAAAAAGAGAAAAATCTTCTAAAGCTGCGAAATCTGGTACTACAGCAAAAGCCTCAAAGAACTCTTCAAAGACCAGAGCCCAGTCTGCTTCTTATAATGGAAGCTCTTTCTACGACGATTCCGGTGAAGGCGGCTTTCTTGACGGCCTTGTTTTTGATGCCTCCCTTTTTTGTGACTGGTCACTTATGTCTCCAAAGCAGTTTATGCTGCAGTTCCGCGGTGTAGACTTTCATACAAATGCCCGCTATTGCAAATGGGCCCTGGAACCTGGACTTGGATTTGGCCTGCGCTATAATTATGGACTTGGAATTTTCCAGCTGCCAATTTTGCTTAGTGCCACTGTAAATGATTTTGTCCGCTTTTATGTCGGTCCTGTTTTCTCATTCGGAAATGCAACCATGGTAGATACCGGTGATGCCCTTCAGCCTTCTGTTTTCCCTGGAATCCTTGGAGTTTCTTTTTCTACTCCACATTTTGATATTGGGGATGCAAAGGTTCAGCTGCTTCAGGATATTAGTTATACAGTTTATAACAAGCCTGATAATTCTGCTCTTTCCTTTGGAGATTCTATTGCGGCCGGTTTTGTCTTCTATACAGGTGTTCGCGTTACTATGGGAATGAAATCATTTTTGCAGTAAGATGACATTATGAAGCATTTTTCCTTTTTGAGTTTCCCTGCAGTAGCTCTAGTTATGATTTTTTGCGGGGCTCTGCTTTCTTGCCAGGCTGATATTACTCTAAGCCTTTCTGATTCTGGGGATTCCCTTCTTGTAGATTTTTCAGGTCAGTGCGGACCGGCTTTTACAGAAATGATTCTTGCTGCCAGCGAACCTGGACAAGAGATTTTTGATACTAATGAGATTTCACGACAGCTCAAGGCTTCTGCTTTTTCTGATGTAAAAGTAAATGCAAAGGGCAGTAAAATATCTTTGAGCCTTAAAGACCAGGGCTGTAAAAGTTATTTGTTTACTTCAGGACTTCTTTCTCTTTCTGAGGATAAAAAAATCCACGTAAATATAAATCAGCAGAAATTAAAGGCCTTTTATGATTCCGCAGATGAAGAGATTCGCCTGCTTTTAGACCTCTTCCTGGCTCCGGTTTTTAATGATGAAAGTATGACTGCTGAAGAATATGTCCCGATGATTGGAACTATTTATGGTCAGGAAGCAGAAAAGGAAATTGCAGAAAGCCATATAATTTTTAATGGTAAAAAGACTCTTAAGCTTGCAGACCTGCTTTGCGGCCAGGAATCAAAGTGGTAATTCCTATAAATTTAGATATTTATTCAACTTTTCATAGGGGAAAGACTGTATATTCATAAGCATGAAAGATACAGAAGCATTAATTTTAGTAAATCAGATTGGCTATACCCCTGCTGAGGTAAAGTTTGCTTATATTCCTGCAAAGGAAGTAGAAAAGCTGGCAGTTTCAGATTTTTCTCTGCTAGATAAGGCAAGTGGAAAAGCCCTTTATTCCGGTAAATTGGATAAGTCTGTAGAAGATCAGGCTGCCGGCGAAGAATATTACTATGCCGATTTTTCTGATTTTCATGGCGATGGTAAGGCTGAAAGCCAATATCAGATTTCAATTGGAAGTCAAACCAGTTTCCCTTTTAAGATTTGCGATAATCCTTATGATGATTTGTATTTTTCTACTCTGAATTATTTTAAGCTTTCTCGTTGTGGACAGGGCATCTGTCATACAGGAAAGGCTGTGGTTTACGGAAGCTCAGAAGAAAAGGATGTTCAGGGGGGCTGGCACGATGCCGGTGATTACGGACGTTATATTGTAGCCGGTGCTAAAACTGTAATGGACCTGCTGCTTGCTTATGATTTTTCTAAGGACTCCTTTAAGCGTTTTGATATTCTTGATGAAGTTCGTTTTGAGCTTGAATGGATGCTTCAGATGCAGAGAGACGATGGTGCTGTTTACCACAAGATTTCCTGCTATCATTTCTGTGCCTTTATAAATCCTGAAGATGAAAAGGATCAGCTGGTTTTGGCTCCTGTTTCTACTGCTGCAACTGCTGATTTTGCCGGAACTCTGGCTTACGCTGCTTCATATTATCAGGCTTCTGACCCTGATTTTGCAGACTTACTTATTGCTGCGGCATTAAAGGCTCAGACTTATCTTGATACCCATGAGGATGAGCTTTATATCAATCCTCCTGAAATTACAACCGGTGGCTATGGTGACCGTGAGGTTTCAGATGAACGCTACTTTGCTTTGTGTTCCCTTTTTGTGCAGACTCGTATAGGAGATTATCTTCAGAGGGCATTAAAAATCCGCCGTGAAAAAGAAGCTGAACCAAAGGTAGAAGGAGAGCCATGGCGGGGCTGGCATGAACATTATGGTTGGGGTTGTGTTTCCGGCTATGGAACAGAAATCCTTTTGAAAAACAAAGACCTGGTAGCTGCTTCTCTTGGTGAGCAGGTTATAGAAGAGCTTAAGAGTCACTATTTGGCTCAGGCAGAAAAGGCTCTGGAATTCGGCAAGGCCTCTGTTTTTGGCTTGGATATACCTCATTTTGGTTGGGGTAGCAACGGAGCTGTATGTGATGTTGGTCATATTTTAATGGTTGCTTATAAGCTTTGTGGAAAAGAAGAATATAAGGACCTTGCAAGACGTCAGATTTCTTATATTCTTGGTTCTAATCCTTTGAACATTTGTTATGTAACGGGGGCCGGTTCTAACTCTACAAAGAAACCTCATCACCGTCCAAGTGGTGCGAGTGGAAAACTTATGCCTGGAATGCTTGCCGGGGGCCCTTGCCAGGGACTGCATGATGCCTGTGCTAAAGAAAAACTTGAAGGTCAGCCTCCGCTCAAGTGTTACATAGATGAAGAGCCAAGCTACAGTACAAACGAAGTTGCAATTTACTGGAACTCGGCTCTGGTTTATCTGCTGGCGGCCTTGTATTTCTAAAGATTACTTGATTTTAATAGCCCGGTTTTGCCGGGCTTTTTTTATGCTAATTCAATTTGAGTTCTAACTTTGTCGTCATCACCGAAGATGTAAACTATGTGTTTTCCGTCCATTTCGGCGTAGCGGCAGGTAATTGCTTCACCAGCCTTAATTCCTGTTTTATAGGCGATTCGTACCTTGCTGAAGGAGGTCTTTTTTTCCTCGTAAATTGCGGCGGGAAGGGCTTCCAGGGCGAAGTCTAAATAAGTAAGGTTGTGGACGTGGTTGTTGAAGTCTATGTCGCCGCGGCGGAGGGTTATTTTTGTTTCTTTTGTGAAGTCTTCTGCTGCAGGCATTGCAATTTTTGGCATTTTTGAATCTTCAAAAAGGGCTTTGTCTTCCGGCTGATATTTTTCAATCAGTTCAGGACTAACACGCAGGGGGCGTCCACTTTTTAGGTCTACCAGAACCCATTTTGTAAGGCCTCGGACTACGCTCTTTCCGTTACTGTAAAGCTCGAAGTCACGCATACAGGCCAGAGGCTGTTTTACAGTTTCACTCCAGGTAGAGGCAGAAAGCTTGTCTCCGTATTTAGGATATGAAGAAATATCCAGCATCCAGTCTGTCATAATCCAGGCAATTCCACTGCTGCTGCCTTTTAATATATTATCTCCAGCCATGTCTGAATGCTTGTTACCGGAGTTTTCCAAAATCTTCATTATTGCGCCGAGTTGTAAGGTTCCATCTGCGGCGAAATCTTCTAATAGGGGGGTGTATTCGAAAGTTACTATCATCTTACTTCTATTTATGACATTTTTGGCGATTTTGTCAAGATGTAGTCTGTTATAAAACTAGCGTATTAAAAAAATATAATGCACTTCCGCTGCGGTGAAGCAAAAACCGCAGGCTGAGTGCTAGAGGTATCTGACTCGCCTGCGGCTCGCAGCACTCAGAAGCGGTTTTTGTTCACCTTCGCTCGCGTGCATTATATTTTTTTAATGCCCGGGGTTATAGGAGCGTAATCTTGACAAATCTTTGGGTGGAGGGGCTCTGGGGGACTTCAGCGTCCTCTGCACTTCCGCTGCAGTGAGCCAAAAACCGCCAGCTGAGTGCTAGAGGAATCTGACTCGCCTTTGGCTCGCAGCACTCAGAAGCATTTTTTTTGTCACCTTCGCTCGCGTGCATTATATTTTTTTAGTGCCTGGTGTTATAAGGGGCGTAATCTTGGCAAATCTGGTGTGGGGAGGAGGCACTTTCTCTGTGTGGGAGGTAATTATGGCCTAATACTTTCTTACAACTAATTATTCTGGTATAATTAGCAAAAAATTATAGGGGAGATTCCATGTTTGAAATAAAGAATGTTTCTAAATCATATAATAAAAATGCTGCACCTGCTGTGGATAATTTAAATCTTACCGTAAACAATGGCGAAATTTTTGGTTTCCTTGGTCCTAATGGTGCTGGAAAAACCACAACAATCCGTATGCTTACAGGAATCCTGCCCGCTGATCAGGGGGAGCTTTTGTTGGATGGCATTTCTATAAAAGAAAGGCCCCTTGCCGCAAAGCGTCAGTTCGCCTTTGTTCCGGATAATCCGGAAACTTTTTCCCGTCTTAAGGCAATTGAATATCTGAATTTTATCTGCGATATATATAAAATCCCAAAAGAAGAAAGA
>JAIKYB010000118.1 GCA_024683675.1 Treponema sp. | reverse complement strand
AATCCCTTTATTTCAAGTAAACTCATAAAGACCTCCCTATCGCTTGCGCTTTGGATCAAGTGCTCTCTCTAAGCCTTCGCCCACAAAGTTGAAGGAAATAATTGTCAGACAGATTGCAACAAGCGGATAAACTGTCTGCATTGGGTAAACCAGAATCAGTTCGCGGGCTGCTTCACACAAGGTTCCCCAGCTGGCCTTTGGGGCCGAAATACCAACGCCCAGGAAGGAAAGCCAGGCTTCTGTAAAGATGGCCTGTGGTACCTGCAAAGTAATATTTACGATGATTGGTCCCATTGCATTTACCAGCAGGTGCTTTACCAGGATTCTCTTTGAGCTTGCACCCAGAACAAAGGCTGCCATTGTAAACTCCTGCTCCCTAAGACTCTTTACTTCGGCTCTGACTATTCGCGCCATTCCAATCCAGCAGGTAATGGAAATACCCAGGATGATTGAACCAACCCCGGCCCCAAGCCAGAGCATAATCAAAACTATGTAAAGCATTGAAGGAACCGAATAAATGATGTCTACGACACGCATCATCACCATATCAAGCTTGCCGCCAACATAACCTGCAATGCCGCCGTAAAGGCTTCCAATCACAAGGTTTACCAGGGCTGCAACAGCTCCAACTCCAAGACTTATTCTGGCACCGTAAAGGATACGCACAAAAATATCTCGTCCCATCTTGTCGGTTCCAAAAATGTGCTGGGCACTTGGACCTGCATTTCTTAAGGCCATGTTCTGCTCCTCATAAGAATAAGGAGAAAAAACAGGTCCCAGAATTGCCATCAGAACAACAATAATCAGAATAATCAGGCCAACTACCGCTCTTTTATTTTTCTTAAACTCGGCCTTTACAGACTGAAAGAAGGTCTTGCTTTCAATCGCAATAAACTCATCATTCTTTTCTTCCTTAGAAAGCTTTCTGAAGAGTGCTTCCTTTTGACTTATCTTGTATTCGCTTACTTCCATATTCTTTCCTCCTTTCTACAAAGACTTACGGGTTCTTGGATCAACTACTGCGCAAAGTACATCAGCTAAAAGGTTGCAGATAATGATTATTGCGCCCATAAAAATTGTGATTCCCATTACAACTGTATAATCGTGATTCATGATTGCATTGGTAAACTCACGGCCCAGGCCCGGAATTGTAAAAATCTTTTCTATTGTTACAGAGCCTGTCAGCAGGAAGGCAACCATTGGTCCTATGTAAGTAATAACCGGCAGCATTGCGTTTTTAAGGACATGGCGGAAAAGAATAGTTACACTGCTGATTCCCTTTGCCTTTGCCATGGTTATGTAATCCTGACGGATAACTTCTTCGTAAGAGCTCTGAGTCAGGCGGGCAACTGCACTGATTGGGTAAAGTCCCTGGGCAATTGCCGGCAAGATGTAATGAGCTGGAGTGCTAAGCCCGATTATTGGCAGGCTGTGAAAAATCACTCCAAACAAAATCATTAAAAGAAGGGCTACCAGGAAGTTTGGAATACTTACACCAAGTGTAAGTCCTGTAAGCCAGGCCCCCTTTACAAGAGAAGTTTTGGCCTTAGCCATCATAATTCCGGAAAAGATTCCAACTACCAGAACCAGTACAGTTGTCACTAATCCCAGCTTCATTGTTGGAATCATGGACTGTCTGATTATTGAAGTAACAGAAGTTCCTACCTTCTTATAAGAAGTTCCCAAATCTCCCTTAAGAATATTTCCACAGTAGATAAAAAGCTGCTGAATAACAGGCTTGTCCAAACCATACTGAGCTTCCATTTTCAAAAGTAAATCACCGGAAATATTTTTAGACTGGAGAGGACTTCCAGGCATAAGCTTTGTCATTGTGAATGTAATTACAACCAGAATGAATAAAGTTAGAAGTCCAAGACCTAATCTTTTTAAGATGTACTTTATCATTTCTTCCTCCTGTATTAGTAAGTAAATCTTTGTAAGCAAAAAAAAAGGTGGCAAAGTGTTCATAGGACATCTTTGCCACCTAAAAAAATACTTACGAGCCTCTGTATCAGAGTCATTGCATTTATAAAAAAAAAGGCCGGAATGGTCAATCAATTTTCTTTTATTTTGTAATTGCGACAAAAAAGACTTTGCCTTCTTGTAAAAAATACAATTTTTCAAAGAATAAATTGACAGGCCTATTTTTTAACACGTAAATTACCAAAAAATCTGGAACTCTGGAGTTCCATAAACGTGAGGTAGTAATATGAAAATTGTAGTTATTCAAGAAAGCGTAAAGATGCCAAATCTAAACGCAGGTGAAATTACAGAAAGATGGAATAAGCTCAAAAGCCTTCCTAATGTTGAGCTTGAAATAAAAATCCCACAGTCTTATCCAACGCCAGATGAGCTTCATGAACTGGTTGGAGATGCAGATGCTGTTTTTGGTATATGGATTAGCAATAAAGTGATAAATGAAGAATGGCTGAGTCAGCATCCTAAGCTTAAATACATAGCAACTCTGGGCCACGGCTGGCAGGAATTTGATGTTGAAATGACAAGGAAAAGGGGCCTTACAATTACAAATACAATTTATGGGGCTCAGACAATTGCAGAATACGGTTGGGCCCTGCTTATGGAAGTTTGCCATCACGTAAACGTACATTCTGATTTGATAAAGAAGACTGATTGGACTAAGCTGGATGAAAATGGAATGCCGCTTGAACGCGCCAAGTTTGATTATGTTTTGACTCCTCAAATTGAACTTTACGGAAAAACCTGCGGAATCTTTGGGCTTGGTTCAATTGGTCTTGCTTTTGCAAAAATGGCAGCAGGCTTTGGAATGAAAGTTATTTCCTACAGCCGCCACAAAAAAGCGGGAGCAATTTATAACTTTGTAGAACAGGTTGATTTTGACACCCTTCTAAAGGAATCTGATGTAATTTCAATTCACGCACCTTTCACTGCAGACACCGCTGACACCTTTAATCAGGAGGCCTTTGCTAAAATGAAGGATGGTGTAATTTTGATAAACACAGCCCGCGGAGGCCTGATTGATGAAAAGGCTCTTACCCAGGCTCTGGATTCCGGCAAGGTTTATGCAGCTGGTCTGGATGTTCTTCGCGAAGAACC
>JAIKYB010000052.1 GCA_024683675.1 Treponema sp. | reverse complement strand
AAACTCTGATTACTCTTGATAATGCACCAGTTATTTATCATGATGGAATCAAACAGCTCTATGCTCTTGATTTCTTGAACGGAGAAGCATTATAAACGAAAGTGACACATGATTTTACACAATCCTAACATTTCCTTCCCCGTAATTTAACACTATCCTTATAAAGTAACTTCGAAATCAGAAATTAATCTGATAAGGAGTTATGAAATGAAAATAAATCTTAAGAAAATTGTAGCTGGAGCTTTGATTCTTGCTTCTGCCAGTGCGGCTTTTGCTGCTCCTAAATTCAAAAACAAAAAAGCTATTTCGGTTTTGAGTCGTGAAGATGGTTCTGGTACTCGTGGTGCCTTTATTGAAATCTTCAAAATTGAAAAAAAAGATGCTAACGGTAAGAAGGTTGACTATACAACTGAAGAAGCTGCAATTACAAACTCAACTGCAGTAATGCTTACAAGTGTAGCAGGCGATATGTACGCTATTGGTTATGTTTCTCTTGGTTCTTTGAACTCTTCTGTTAAAGCCTTGAAGATTGATGGAGCTGCTGCAAGTGTTGAAAATATCAACAATGGAAGCTACAAGGTTAGCAGACCTTTTAATATTGCTGTAAAAGATAATCTTTCAAAAGTTGCTCAGGACTTTGTAAACTTTATCTTTAGTGATGATGGTCAGAAGATTGTTGAAAAGAACAAGTATATTCCGGTTGCATCTTCAAAAGACTACAAATCAAATATGGCTTCTGGAAAAGTTGTGGTTTCTGGTTCTTCATCAGTTTCTCCTGTAATGGAAAAAATTATCGAAGCTTATAAATCTGTAAATCCAAATGCAAAGGTAGAACTTCAGACTTCTGACTCTACAACAGGCGTTACTAATGCTATCAACGGAAACTGTGATATTGGTATGGCCAGCCGCGGTCTTAAGGAGTCGGAACTTGCTAAGGGTATTAAAGGTATGGTTATGGCAATTGATGGTATTGCTGTAATTGTAAATAACGCTAATCCTGTTGATGAGTTAAACAAGGCTCAGGTTGAAGAAATCTTCACTGGAAAAGTTACTAAGTGGAATAAGATTAAATAAGATTAGATATGAAAGCAAAAGAAAAGATTTGGAAAATTATCTTTTTGCTGGCGGCAGGGTTTTCTATCCTTGCCGTTATGTTAATTTGTATTTTCCTTTTTGCAAATGGCATTCCAGCCATGCATAAAATTGGTTTTGGAGACTTCCTGCTGGGAAAAAAGTGGAAACCCGGTAATGACCTTTATGGTATCTTTCCAATGATTGTTGGAAGTCTTTATGTTACTGCCGGGGCAATCCTTACGGGTGTCCCAATAGGTTTGATGACTGCGGTTTTTCTTTCCCGATTCTGTCCACCAAGACTTCATAAATATTTTAAGGCGGCTGTTGATCTTTTGGCAGGCATTCCTAGTGTTGTCTACGGCTTTTTTGGACTTATGGTAATTGTGCCCTTTGTTCGCAATGTCTTTGGTGGTAACGGATCTTCTATTCTTACTGCAAGTCTTCTTTTAGGGATGATGATTTTACCTACGATTATCTCGGTGTCGGAGGCGGCTTTGAATGCGGTGCCGGATTCTTATTACGAGGGCAGCAGGGCACTGGGTGCCACCCACGAACGCAGTGTTTTTATGACTCTGTTGCCTGCTGCAAAATCGGGGATTCTTGCGGGAGTAATTTTAGGATTGGGTAGGGCAATTGGTGAGACTATGGCTGTTATTATGGTTGCGGGGAATCAGGCGCGCATTCCAAATTCTATCTTAAAGGGGGTGCGTACTTTGACGGCTAATATTGTGATTGAGATGGGCTATGCAACGGACCTTCACCGGGAAGCTTTGATTGCAACCGGGGTTGTACTTTTTGTCTTTATTCTTTTGATAAACCTGGCTTTTAATCTGGTTAAAAATAGGAGTGGAAAATGATGGAATTGGCAGTAAATGAGCAGGCGTTGCGGGCGGCGATTGAGCCCGCTAGAGGGGGTAGCGGAAGCCACCGGAGCGAGGCTTGCCGAGTGAGGAGGCTGAAGCGAGGGGCAGGCGCCCCTTTTTTAAAAATCCTGGTTTATTTTTGTACTGGCATAACTCTTTTCTGCATTCTTTTTATGCTGGGCTACATTTTGATAAAGGGGATTCCTTATTTAAGGGCGAGTCTTTTTAGCTGGAATTATACATCGGAAAACTGTTCGGTGGTGCCGGCTCTGGTGAACACGTTGATTATGACTCTGCTTTCACTTTTGATTGCGGGTCCTCTGGGGATTGGATCGGCAATTTATCTTGTGGAATATGCTAAGAAGGGTAACCGCTTTGTGAAGATTGTGAGGATGACGGCGGAAACTTTGACGGGTATTCCATCTATTATTTACGGACTTTTTGGTATGCTTCTTTTTGTTGGTTATTTGAAGTGGGGATATTCTATGATGGCCGGGGCTGCAACTCTGTCTATTATGATTTTGCCTACTATTATGAGAACTACGGAAGAGGCTCTGCTTGCTGTGCCTACTAGCTTCCGGGAGGGCAGTTTTGGGCTTGGAGCGGGAAAGTTGCGCACTATTTTTAGGATTGTCTTGCCTAGTGCGGTTCCTGGTATTTTAAGCGGAATTATTCTTGCGACCGGCCGAGTTGTGGGCGAAACCGCAGCCCTGATTTACACAGCCGGAACGGTTGCCCAGATTCCGGAAAACCTTTTTGGTTCCGGCCGAACTCTGGCTATTCATATGTACGTGCTTAGTTCTGAAGGTTTGCATACCGGCCAGGCCTTTGCGACAGCGCTGGTGCTGCTGGTAATGGTCGGTGGGATTAACGCGGTTGCCGGGCTTGTGGCCAGGCGGATTGGGAAGTAGATGATGCCAGAAAGGGTCGGGGTGATGTGCCGTGGGCTTGAAGTGGTGCCTGGGAGGTACGTGTACCTGTGTGTGTGGGAAGAAGCACCTGATTTGCTAGTTTTCGAGGAAAAATACATATAAAATGAGTTGTGGGGTTAAATTATATGTATATTTTTAAGAAAAATGAGGGTTCTGGGGCTTTTTTTAAGTAAAAAATAGCGATTTTGGGCGAAATTTGATAAAATTCAGACTATTTCTTGCCATCTTTAACCAAAAAATCAAAAAAAATGCATATAAAATGAGGTATGAGGCCAAATTATATGTATTTTAAAAAAAAAATAGCATTTCTCATTTGAATTTTGGGCTAGTACGCATCCACCCCAGGACTATTTTTTCTCCGATATCCTGCCGGTTTAGCAGGGCTGCAGCGCTCCAGGGGCCCTGTCACCCAAGCGCCCTCTGTTGCACAGGCGCCACTTCCCCGTTCACGCCCGCTACTTCCTAAGTGCCTCCCCTCCCACACCTCCCACGCCCTGCCTACTGCCCTTATGCCCTAAGGGGGCCCGTCTTCCCAAGTGCCCATCCTCCCACCAAAATTTTACCTAAACTTAACCATTTCTTCCCCAAATCCTAACTTTTCCACGATAAACTCGCAGGCATGAATAAGATTGAAATTAAAGATCTGGATTTATACTACGGGGATTTTCATGCTCTTAAAAATATAAATCTGGAGATTCCGGAAAAGCAGATTACTTCTTTTATTGGGCCAAGCGGCTGCGGGAAGTCTACTTTGCTTAAGTCTATAAATCGGATGAATGATTTGGTGGAAGGCTGTCGAATTACAGGGCAGATTCTTTTGCGGCAGGAAGAGCTGATAAAGATACGTGACAGATACAATGAGTCCGGCGACTGCGAAGGACACAATTCTTGTGACGGGTACAATGCTTCCGAAGGTCAGTTGGAAAAACTCAATAAACTGAATTCTTTCAACATTCTGGACAAAGGCTGCGATGTAAATCTGCTGCGTAAAAATGTAGGTATGGTTTTTCAAAAGCCGAATCCTTTTCCAATGAGCATTTACGACAATATTGCTTATGGTCCAAGAACTCACGGAATTAAAAAGCGTGCTGAATTGGACCAGATTGTAGAAGAAGCCTTGCGAAATGCTGCAATCTGGGATGAATTTAAGGACAATCTGAAAAAATCGGCATTGGAATTGAGTGGCGGTCAGCAGCAACGCCTTTGTATTGCCCGCGCCCTGGCAGTGCAGCCGGACGTGCTTTTGATGGATGAGCCTACTTCTGCCTTAGATCCAATTTCTACTTCAAAAATTGAAGACTGTCTATTAGAACTCAAGGAAAAATACACAATCGTAATTGTTACTCATAATATGCAGCAGGCGGTAAGAATTAGTGACAGGACTGTGTTCTTCCTCCTGGGTCAAATTATTGAAAGTGGAGAAACGGAGCAGATTTTTAGCCGACCAAAAATGAAAAAGACTGAAGATTATATTACCGGAAGATTCGGTTAATTGTCGGGGCGTTACGGGGGCGACTAGCTCCCGTTAGAGGGGGTAGCGGACAAGCAATAAAGCGGAGCGAAGTGGCACTGCTTGCAGTGACGATTCGTGCAGCGACTTGCTTGGGAGCGAGGGGCAGGCGCCCCTTTGAATTATGGAGAAAGAAATGAGGGAAAAATACGAAGAAGAACTTAGGAAATTGAACACATCAATTATCAGTATGGGAAAGATGATTGAAATTGCCATAGAAAGTTCCATGATTGCTCTGATGGGAAGGGACAAAGATGCGGCCGCCCAGGTGGCAAAAAATGATGAAGCGATAAATGAAATGGAACGAGAGATTGAAAGTCTCTGCCTAAAGCTTTTACTTCAGCAGCAGCCAATGGCAAGAGATTTAAGGCTGATTACTTCGGCTCTGAAAATGATTACGGATATGGAAAGAATCGGGGACCATGCAGTAGATGTTGCGGACCTTGTTAGCCATGTTCCGGATTGTAAGTACGGCAAAATGTATGAAATTACTGAAATGTCTACCCAGATAATAAAAATGCTTCACGACGCGGTTCAGTCTTATATCGAAAAGGATTTTGATAAGGCCAAAAATGTTATTGCTCAGGATGATATTATCGACGAACTCTATTACACAATAAAAAAGGATCTGGTTCAGAAAATTCGTGAAACTTCTGAGGGGGAAACAATTCTGGATTATCTTCTGATTGCAAAATATATCGAACGTATCGGCGACCATGCAGTTCACCTGGCAGAATGGGTTATTTACGCCCTTACGGGGGAAAGAGCATGATTTTGCCGCAACGCTCCCGCCTTCTTTCTAAAGGGGTCTTTCTTTTTATTGTTCTAATTATATTTTTGATATTAATTTTTATTCCTACCGGTTTTGAAGGTGCCCTGCAGTTTAAGGACGCTGTTAAATGTAAGGTTCTGGTTATGGAAGTGGATAATTCCAGTCTTATTGATACTGGTCTTATTCGTACCGGCCAGCAGGTCTGCAAAGTGCGTTTTTTAAGCGGGGAATTTAAGGGGCAGGAAGCTGAGGGCTGGAATATGCTAAGCGGTTCTCTGGCCCAGGATAAACTTTTTATTCCGGGTGATAAGGCTCAGGCAATTGTTCATCACGATGAAGGAGAAATTATTTCTGTTAATCTGATTGACTATTACCGATTGAAGGGGGAACTTATTTTAACCCTGGCCTTTGCAATTTTTCTGATTGTCTTTGCAAGGGGAGTGGGGCTGCGTTCGGTTCTTTCATTTTTTATAACAATTCTTACCTTGTGGAAGGTTCTTATTCCTCTATTTTTGAAGGGCTATAATCCAATTCTTACGGGTCTTATTGCGGTTGCTATAATCACTTTTATAATTCTTGCTCTGGTTTATGGCTTTGACCTTAAGCTGCTTTCTTCTTTCTGTGGTTCAATGTCGGGGATTTTATTTGCTATGATACTTTCTATAATCTGCAGCAAGACTTTTCATATTCACGGAGCTGTAATGCATAATTCTGAGGCTCTTTTATATTCCGGTTTCCAGGATTTGAATCTGACCCAGATTTTTATGGCTTCGGTTTGTATTGGGGCCAGCGGTTCGGTTATGGATTTGAGTGTAGATATTACTTCTGCTGTGAGCGAGGTTGTAAGAAACTGCCCGACTATTTCCAGAAAGGAGGCTATAAAGTCTGGTTTTATTGTTGCAAGAGCTGCAATGGGAACAATGACTACTACCCTGCTGCTTGCCTATGCCGGAACCTGTACCGCCATGCTTATGACCTTTATGGCCCAAGGAACTCCACTTTACAATATCTTAAATAACAATGTGGTTGCGGCTGAGATTATAAACACCCTGGCCGGCAGCTTTGGCCTTGCAATGACTGCACCTTTGACTGCCTTAATTGCTGGAAGTCTTTTAAGTAAAAAAGCTTAAAAGATAAAAGAGAAAGTGCATTTTCACTATTTTAAATTTTATTGGAAAAAAACAAAGTGAATAGACCAATAAGTATAAATGGTATTCCAGCTCCCAAATTTCGACTAAGTAGCATCAGAAGTCCGGCCGAAATTATCATCAATGAATTTAATAGCATTGTCCTTGGATAGCGTTTTATTTTTTCTTCTTCACTTGCTCCCTTTTTCAAAACAGG
>JAIKYB010000026.1 GCA_024683675.1 Treponema sp. | reverse complement strand
TAGCCAGCTTATGTCGGCTGCACCGGCGAGAATTCTTGGCCTGCAGAAGGGTCGCTTAAAGACAGGCTTTGACGCTGACCTTACACTTATTGATCCTGAAGAAGAATGGACTGTAGACAGCAGTCTCTTCTACAGTAAGGGAAAAGCCAGTCCATTTAACGGAAGAAAAGTGATTGGCCGTGTGCGCGGCCTCTTTATTGACGGAAGACTTGTTCTGGAAAAGTAGTTCCTTCTATACAGGATAATCCCCGTTAAAACAGCCCTTACAGAAATCGTTTGTTTTGTTTGCTCCCAGAGCCTTTAGCATGCCTTCAAGGGAAATAAAGGCCAGGGAGTCTGCACCTATTTCCCGTCGGATTTCTTCCAGCTCGTGAGTGCTTGAAATCAGTTCATTTTTGCTTGGGGTGTCAATTCCAAGATGACAGGGGAACTTTACCGGAGGGGAACTTACCCTGAAGTGCACCTCTTTTGCTCCTGCTCGTCTTAAAATCTGTACCAGTCTGCGGCTCGTGGTTCCGCGGACTATAGAATCATCTATAACAATAACTCTTTTTCCTTCCAGATCACTGCGAATAGCATTCAGCTTTACAAAGACCATGTTTTCACGTTCTTTTTGGGTTGGCGCAATGAAGGTTCGGCCTATGTACTTATTTTTTATTATACCTGTTACGTAAGGAATGCCACTTGCACGGGCATAGCCAAGGGCAGCTCCAATTCCGCTGTCTGGAACTCCAATGACAACGTCTGCCTTTACGTGAGATTCTGCAGCAAGCTCTTTTCCCATTTTGTAGCGGGCTTCTTGAACTGAAATGCCGTCAATCACAGAGTCCGGGCGGGCAAAATAAACATATTCAAAAATACAGGTCTTTTTTTCAACCTTTTCTTCTATATATAAGCTTTTAGTCCCGCTTTTACTGATGACAATAATTTCACCCGGCTTTATGTCTCTTAGATATTGGCCGTTTACAGAATCAATGGCACAAGATTCAGAAGCCAGAATAAGTCCTGCTTCTGCATTAGGAGACTCTATTTTTCCCAGACAGAGAGGGCGGATACCATTTATATCTCTAACTCCAATCAGCATATCTTCTGTCATAATACAGAGGGCAAAGGAGCCTTTTATCATTTTACAGGTTTGTAAAACTGCGTCTTCAAAGCGCTTTTGATTTTTTCCGCCGTCTGCCAGCTTTTCATCCGAAGAAGTTCCAAGCTTTCCGCCATTTTCAATGAACTTCCTGACAATTAACTTAAGAATTACTTCGGAATCGCTAGAGCTGGAAAAGGTGCTTCCAAAATCTTCAAGTTTTTCTCTAAGCTCCTTATGATTTACCAGCTGACCGTTATGAGCCAGGGCTATGCCTCCCAGCTTAAAGGTGTTCAAAAAAGGCTGGGCATTTTCTATAGTTCTGGCGCCTGCTGTTGCATAGCGCACGTGTCCTACAGAAAGACTTCCCTGCAGCGATTCAAAATGTCCCTGTTCAAAAACGTCACTTACCAGGCCTAAACCCTTATGAAGTGAAATCTTTTCGCCGTCACTTACAGCAATACCGGCACTTTCCTGTCCACGATGCTGAAGGGAAGTGAGGGCAAAATATGTAAGAGCGGCTGCATTTTCTGCGCCATAGATTCCTACAACGCCACATTCATCATGTAAGCCCATATTTTTCCTCTACATGTTAGAATAACCCATAAGGTATTCATCAATCTGTCTAGCACACTCTCTTCCTTCTGCAATAGCCCAAACAACCAGGGATTGGCCTCTGTGCATATCACCAGCAGTAAATACTTTTTCTACGCTGGTCTGGTATCCGTTTGGACTTGCAAGCTCTGGACTAGCTTTCCCTACTGATTCAACTGTGTTGCGTGGGGTAAGAGGGGTGCCAAAGGCATTTGCTGTGTAATCTTCGCAGCCAAGGAAGCCTGCAGCAATCAAAATTAAATCACAAGCAAGCTCTTTTTCGCTGCCTTCAATTTCGCAAAGCTTTCTCTGACCATCTACCATGCGGAATTCTACCTGAACTGTTTTAATTCCCTTAAGTTTACCTTCTTCCTGGTAAACTTCTTTGATTGTAGTTTTATAAACTCTAGGGTCGTGGCCGAATTTTGCGATTGATTCTTCTGCACCATAATCAGTTTTTAAGATTTTAGGCCACTGTGGCCATGGATTATCCTTTGTGCGTTCAATTGGAGGACAAGGCATCATTTCCAGCTGAGTTACAGACTTACAGCCCAATCTGATTACTGAGCCTGTACAGTCGTTACCTGTGTCTCCACCGCCAAGTACAATTACATTTTTTCCTGCAACTTCAATTCCGTATTCAGAAGCAAGTTTTTTTGCCAGAGCCTTGTTATCGCTTCCTTCATTTGCAATTACTGTTTTTGTAACTGATTTAAGGAAGTCTACTGCAAACATAATTCCACTTGAAACATTTTCGCAGCCTGCTGCAGAAAGTGGTCTTGCTTTCTTTGCACCACAACAAAGAGCTACTGCATCATAATCAGAAAGCAGCTGATTTGCTTCTGTGTCTTTACCTACATCTGCATTGAAAACAAATTCAACGCCTTCTGCCTTCATAAGTTCAATTCGGCGGTCTATAACCTTTTTATCCAGCTTCATATTTGGAATACCGTACATTAAAAGTCCGCCGGCCTTATCTTCGCGTTCATAAACTGTTACACTATGGCCGCGTCGGTTAAGGGCATCGGCTACAGCAAGGCCCGAAGGTCCGGCTCCTACTACAGCAATCTTCTTTCCTGACCGCCTTTCCGGAATCTGAGGCTTCATATAACCTGTTTCAAAGGCTTTTTCAATTATAAAAAGCTCGTTGTCATGAATTGTAACTGCACCTTCTCCAACTGTAGGATTTCCGCAGTTGCAGGCTTTTTCGCAGAGGGCAGGGCAAACGCGGCCTGTAAATTCAGGGAAGCTTGAAGTCTTCAAAAGTCTCCAGGCTGCCATATCAAACTGGCCCTGGAAAAGTGCTTCATTCCATTCCGGTATAAAATTATGAAGAGGACAACCTGTTACCATGCCCGCAAGCTTAATTGCACTTCCGCACATTGGAACGCCGCAGTTCATACAGCGGGCAGCCTGTTCTCGTCTGGCCTTTTCATCCAGCTTTGGATGAAATTCCTTAAAGTTGCAGATTCTCTCCATTGGAGGTACGTTTCCGTTTTCTTTTCTTTCGTAATCTATAAATCCTGTTGGCTTTCCCATATCATCCTCCTATTCTATGCAGTACATTTTTTGAATGCAGAAAGAACTGCGTCATCATAATCAAGACCAAGCTTTTCCTGGTTAGAGATTTCAGTCATAATTTTCAGATAATCGTTTGGAATGATTTTCTTGAACATTGTCTTATAGAGGTCCCAGTCAGAAAGAATTTTCTTACCCTTTGCAGAGCCGGTTTCTTTTACGTGCTTTTCAATCATCTGTTTTAAGATTGATTCATCCGGGCTTTCTCCGGCGCGAGGGGCTGTTCTTACAACTGTAGTTTCATCAGAAAGCTCATAAACTGTAATCAGTTCCTTGTTCAGTCTCTTGTAAAGGTCATGATTTTCATCAAAGATATAGGCAACTCCTCCGCTCATTCCGGCACATAGATTTTTTCCTGTTTTTCCAAGAATTACGGCGGTTCCTCCTGTCATGTATTCAAGGCCATGGTCACCGCAGCCTTCTACAACTACTTTTGCACCAGAGTTACGAACACAGAAGCGTTCTCCTGCAACTCCGGAAATATAAGCTTCTCCACTGGTTGCACCAAAGAGGGCTACGTTACCAACTATGATATTTTCATCAGCTTTGCCTTCAAAAGCCTTTGGAGGATAAACAACAAGCTTTCCTCCGCTAAGGCCTTTACCAAAGGCGTCGTTAGAATCTCCTTCAAGGCGCATTGTAAGGCCCTTTGGAATAAAGGCTCCAAAGCTCTGACCTCCGCCGCCCTGGCACTTTACTGTAATGCTGTCTTCTGAAAGGGAATTTCCATATTTTTTCTGGATTTCACTTCCAAGAATTGTTCCTACAGTTCTGTCTGTTGAAGAGATTTTTGCATTCATAACTGCAGCAGAAAGTTTTTTACTTCCTGAAAGCTTTGCAAATTCCGGAAGCAGCTGGCTTTCATCTACAGTTTTTTCAAGCTTAAAGTCATAAGGACTTCGGTCAGCCTTCCAGCTTTCTTCTTTTGCTTCTGCCTGATTTGCAAGAACTCTGCCCATATCTACAAGAGCGGCTCTGTTGAAGCCCTGCTTGTCCTTGAGCTTGAGAAGGTCTGTACGGCCACAAAGCTGGTCTACAGAAGACACTCCAAGCTTGGCCATAATTTCCCTCATTTCCTGGGCTATAAACTTCATAAAGTTTTCTACATATTCAGGTTTTCCAGGGAACTTCTTACGAAGCTCGCTGTTTTGAGTTGCAACGCCAAATGGACAGGTGTCCAGATTACATACGCGCATCATAGCACAGCCCATTGTGATAAGAGGAGCTGTTGCAAAGCCGAATTCTTCGGCACCAAGCAGGGCTGCAATTACAACATCACGGCCACTCATAAGCTTTCCGTCTGTTTCAATTACAACTCGTCCTCGAAGGCCGTTCTGAAGCAGGGTCTGGTGTGTTTCTGCAAGTCCTAATTCCCAAGGAAGACCTGCGTGGTGAATAGAACTGATTGGTGCAGCACCTGTTCCACCGTCGTGACCGGAAATTAAAATAACCTGAGCACCGGCTTTTGCGACACCTGTTGCAATTGTTCCAACTCCAGCTTCGCTTACAAGCTTTACAGAAATGCGGGCAGCCCTGTTTGCGTTTTTAAGGTCGTAAATCAGCTGGGCTAAATCTTCAATAGAATAAATATCGTGATGAGGTGGTGGCGAAATTAAAGAAACGCCCGGGGTTGCATAACGGGTTGTGGCAATCCAAGGGTAAACCTTCTTTCCAGGTAAGTGTCCGCCTTCGCCAGGCTTTGCTCCCTGTGCCATTTTTATCTGAAGTTCTTTTGCAGAAAGCAGATATTCTTCTGTTACACCAAAACGACCTGAGGCAATCTGTTTGATTGCAGAATTATATTTTGTTCCAAGACGCTCCGGTTTTTCTCCACCTTCACCTGAGTTAGATTTTCCGTGCAGATGATTCATTGCCTCTGCCATGCACTTGTGGGCTTCTTCACTGATTGAACCATAAGACATAGCTCCGGTTTTGAAGCGCTGAACAATGCTTTCTACCGGCTCAACATCATCAATAGAGATTTCTCCCTGGTCAGGGAAGTCAAAATCAAGCATAGCACGCAGAGTATGTGGATGATCATTTGAATCAACCAGAGCTGTGTATTCCTTAAAGCGTTTGTAGTCGCCTGTTCGGGTAGCCTGCTGAAGGGCAATAATTGTTTCCGGATTATAAAGATGGTCCTCTGCAGTAGGACCCCGTCTGAGTTTATGATAGCCTACAGAATCAAGGTGGGTATTTACAGAAAGTCCAAGAGGATCAAAGGCCTGATTGTGGTGGTAGTTTACATCCTCTTCAATTTCTTTAAGTCCAATTCCACCAACCCGGCTGACTGTATTTGTAAAGTAG
>JAIKYB010000020.1 GCA_024683675.1 Treponema sp. | reverse complement strand
CGCTTTGAAGCAAAAACCATGTATCTGCCCCAGCTTTTAATGGCGGCAGAAGCGGCTAAGGCGGCCTTTGGAGAAATCCGGGAATTTATGGAAAAGTCGGGCAAGAAGGGGCAGCCTAAGGGAAAGATAATTATTGCAACTGTAAAGGGTGACATTCACGATATTGGAAAAAATATCGTAAAGGTACTTTTGGAAAATTATGATTTTGAAGTAATTGACCTGGGTAAGGATGTGCCCCCAGAAACTGTTGTAGAGGCCTGCAAAAAAGACCATGTTATTCTGGTTGGTCTTTCGGCCCTTATGACGACAACTGTTGCAGCCATGGAAGAAACAATCAAGCTGCTGCGCAAAGAATGTCCATGGGCAAAAACCTGCGTAGGCGGCGCCGTTATGACTCAGGAGTACGCAAACCAGATAGGTGCCGACTTCTACGGAAAGGACGCCATGGACACTGTTCGCTTTGCCCTGGAAATGTTTAAGTAAAGCTCCTTTAAGCAGAAAAATTAGTCACAAACTCCTCCGGTGTAAAAACAGGGGTTTGTGACCTTTCAAAATCCTTTTTGTTTCTGGTAACTATACAGTCTGCTCTGGCTGCAATTGCACATTCATCCTGAAGGCAATCTTCAAAGTCTTTGAAATCTGAACGATTTATTGCAGAAAGAAGTTTTGCTTTATCTACAGCAGTAATTTCAAAATATTCCAAAAGTGCGGAAATAAGTTCGCGGCGTTTTGAATCACTATATTGTTTTCTGAGGATATACCAGAGATTGGTAATGGAATGTGCAGCAAGGAGTCCACTTATCTGATTTGAAAAAATCTTATTAAATATAAGATCTATAGCTGGGGTGTAAGTTGTTCTCTTATCAAGGTAATCAAGTATTATGTTAGTATCAATCAGCAGAGTCATATTTTTCCTCCAAAGCATTTATTAGTTCTTTTTTGTAATCAAAATCTGCAGGTAAATTTAAGCTGCCTCTAAAGTTCATTAAAACCTTCTGGGCTATATCCTTTCTATCTTCCGCTACCTCCACAAGCTTAAATTTTTGCCCAGCTGTAAATGTCGTTTCTAGCCCTCCAAGTACCCGAACTGTATTACCATCAAAATATGCATCATAGACTTTTCCCTTTTCCTCGGCTGAAGAATAATTAAGGGTTGGCTCTGCTACAGAATGTTCTGACTCTTTCTGTGAATAAAGAGATTTTTTTTCAGGAATAGAAGGAAGATGATTTTTTATAATGAAAGCCTCATCAACCTTGTAAACTTGTGCCAGTTTTTTAATCATTTTCTCAGAAGGAAGAGAAAGTCCACTTTCATACTTAAAATAAGTCTGCCTGCTTATTCCAAGCTTTTGAGAAATATCTGATTGACTATAGGAATTTAGATTTCGAAGATATTTTAATATTTCTTTCATCTGCGCCCCCTATAAGAAGATTATAGAGGGCGTTTTACATTTTGTAAAGTTTTAATTTACAAAATGTAAAGCATTTTTAATCAAACACCTTCTTGCGCCATTCCTGTTCCAGGTCAGAAATGCTAGGAATGGTGGCCGGGTCGCTGGCGGAAATTGCATTGCGAAGATAAGGTTCAACAACCTGTGTTTTGTAGCTGTCCCAACGTGGAGGGAGTATCTGTGGGACTGTAAGCATTTGTGTTGGAGGAAGATTTGTAAGCAGGTGATTATAGAAAACCGGCAGAATGTGTTCTGTCACATCACGGAGAGCAGAAAAACCACCGGAAATACCAAATATTTCTGTTTCAAGCGCCATGGCTTCTTTACGCTCAAGAATCTGGCGCTGGCTTTCTGACTGGAAAAACCATCTGATAAACTCAGTTGCTCCAACTTGATTTGTACAGTCTTTATATATTCCCATCATGATAAAACCATCAGAAATTGGGATTTTTTTGTCTTGAACAATCCAGCGGTAATCAATATCAAAATCCTGTTCCTTAAGCATTTTGAAAAGAGAAGCGCTTTCTGTATAAGCAAAAAGGGTTCGGCCCGAAGTTACCTGACGATAATTTGGCATAAAAAGATATTTGAAGGCAAAATCATCTTCAACCTGAACCGAAGTATTTTCTGTTTCAATCCATTCTTTTAATAAGCCCGCAGTTTCATTCAGTTTACTTTCATTCCAGGCAATCTGCCCTTTTTCATCATGAAAGTGAACTCCATTAAGCTTTGTGGCAAGATACGAAAAATCCGCATTATTAAGCACTGTGAAGCCCATGCGGGTATAATTTCCATTTTTATTTTTCTGATTAAAAGGAGAGGCAATTTCCCTAATCTGCTGAAGTGTTAATGTATAATTATCTGTAATTAAATCTTTATTTTCATTTGAAAAAATAATAGCAGGAAGATTAAAGCTTACCGGAAGAAGGTACTGTGAATGATTCTTTTTTCCGGATTCCAAAAGCTGAGGATAAAAAATATCTGATTTTAAAAGCTGGTTGTCAAAAAGGTAATCCAAAGAACGAAAATTACGCTTAAGGTTATCAGTTCTGAGCCAGGAATCAACTATAATATCAGGAAGGAGCTCATCTTTGGCAGGAGGCAGTGAAAGGGCTGAATTGTCTTTGTAAACAAGAATTGCCCTGTTATCTTTGTGAATTGAATTAAAGAGTTCAATATACTGGGCAAACTCACTACAGCTTGTCCAGATAACAACACGATGTTCTTCAGAAGGTCTGCTTTTCCGGCAGCCAGAAAAAGCCAGCAGAACCGAAAAAGTCAGAATTATAAGATTTATAATTTTTTTCTGTTTTAATATCACGAATTACAGAGCCTCAGCTACAGTATAAATGCTTGTGTAAACAGAATCAATCTTATCTTCATCAATACTAGAGAAAGCTACACGAAGAGTATTTGCATCAATCTGAATGATACCAATTCCCTTCTGGGCAAGAAGTGCCTTGCGGATTGCCTCTGCATTTCCAGTCTTAACATGGAAGCTCATAAAGTAGCCTGAATTAAATGGAAGTGCTTCGAGTACCTTTGAAGAATGAGTATCAACAAACTTTCTTACAGCATCATAACGGCGCTTAAGCATAGCACGAAGTTCTTTCTTCTGAGTTTCGTGAGAAAGATCTGCCAAAGCATGAGCAACAAGACTCTGAGAAACTGTAGAAGAGCAGGAAACAGAAGAACGGATTGCAGACATAAACTTAATCTGAAGAGCTGAAATCTGAGCATCTGTGAGTCCCTTAGAAGCAAAGGTAATAAAGCCTGTGCGGAAGCCCCATGCGAAATCTTCTTTTGTTGGACCATCTGCCTTGATAGCAAGTACATTTTCATGCAGGTCTGCCATGTAGGCAAAGAGAGACTGAGGTTCAATATCATCTTCGTAGTTTAAGCCGAAATATGCATCATCAGAAAGTACAAGAACCTTCTTACCAGCTTCTGCAATTTCACGAACAATTTTTACGATAGCCTTAGCTTCATCCTTTGTTGGACTGTATCCGGAAGGATTCTGAGGGAAGTTCAAAATAACACGAACAGAACCATACTTTTCAGCTTCTTCCTTCATGGCCTTTTCAAGACCTGCAATATTGAACTTGCCATTTTCAAAACACTTGAACTGATGGAATTCAGCACCACGGCGGGCAGCAGCAATCAGTTCGTAGTTATCCCAGCAAGGATCTGGAGCCAAAAGAGGCTTGTCTACATCAACAAATAAATCAGCTACATAAGAAAGTACAGCTGTAAGTCCCGGAACAAGAATAGGAGAAGAGAAGTTTTTATCCTTCAAATCCGGATTTTTTTCTATGATTTTTGATTTCCAAAGATCTCGAACATTAGGATTTCCTGCAGTTTTTGCATAGGCAACAGTTTCGCGAGGATTAAGGCTTGGCATGAGCTTTTTGTAAGAGTCCAATTCAATAGGAGTTCCACCAGAAACTGCCATACCAATTGTTCCGTTTGCGAAGTGAGCATCTTTAGCTGCCTCACCACCCTGAGAAATAATTCCGTTTGGAAAATAAAGGCGTCTGCCCATGTCTGACATGAGGGCGTCTACAACTGAACCTGAAAGAGTGTCATTCAAATCTTTTGCTAAGGGATTAATCATAATGGTCTAATTATGCGAATTTGCGGGCTTTTAGTCAATGATTATGCAAAATTTTGCGGAATGAGTGTATATTTATGCAATTCTATTACAGATACCAGCCTAATTTTTTACACCAATCAAAAGTTCTAGTTCTTCTACGGTGTAAGGGCGAATTTTATCAAAATACTGTTTTCTGATTTTGTTTGAATGAGAATCATCCCATTCAAAACTTACACTTGAAATTGCATAATAATCATTATTTCTATTGTAATTCAAAAATAATTGAAGGTCCTTTCCACTTTCAAAAATCTTCCAGTCTGCAGATGTCATAGACGTTCTCATAGTACCATCAGACATAATAGTTCTATTTTCTTTATGACTTTTACAGTATTGCCAGTCTACTTCTATATATTCTTTACTATTTTTCAGCTGAAGTCTTATAGGACTCTTTTCATTTCCGGGAATTATTGGATCATATACAAAACCAGATAAATCTTCGATTTTAGGAAAGGCATTTATTTCATTTTCCTTATCAGATAAAGTCAAAAGATATTTATTTCCGGCAAGAACCTTAAGCGGCTCTTTATCATCTGAATAAAAATGTCTGTCAGTAACATAACGGCCATCTTTTTCATATATACAAATATTTTTCTCATTTCCACTGATGGCAGTGTTATTTTCTGAAGACATTAAAACATAAAAATCCAGATTCTGTATTTTACTTTTCAGGGATTTTTCAAGTAAGGCAAGATTATATTTAAGCTGAAAAGTTTCACCGG
>JAIKYB010000244.1 GCA_024683675.1 Treponema sp. | reverse complement strand
TGGTCCAAAAAAATAAGTTTGATAGCAGATTGAGAATTTCTCAAAAGGGTAAGTTTGCAGAGTATTATTTGGTTTCAAGCTCAACAGATTCAAATGGCAAATATATTTCTAGTCAAAATAAAAAGCTTATCAAAGAAATTGCTCAAAGAGATTATCTTCACAAGGCGCTGAAACTTTTAGAAGAAGAAATCAGGGGACTGGAAAGCTGTTTAAAACACTTGTACCAGGGAAATAATTATTCTACTACAAAATTACAAGCTCTTTATTCAAAAATGTCAAAAGCACGGCAAGATATTATTTCTCCTATAACTTTTTCTGACCAGGCTTATATCCGGGAATGGGAAGCTATAAAGTGGGAAGGTCTACCTTTTGAAGAAGACTCTCCTGGCTTTACAACTTTAAAGGAAGAAAAGGTTCGCTCAAAATCTGAAGTTCTAATCGCAAATGCACTTACCAGGCATTCTGTACCTTATCGTTATGAATTTCCCCTAAAATTCACCACTCCAAATCAAAGACAAAAGATAATATATCCAGATTTCACATGCTTAAATGTAAGAAGCAGGAAAGAAATCTATTGGGAGCATTTTGGAATGATGGATAATCCAGACTATTCAAATAAAACTGTAAAAAAACTTCAAAGCTATTACGACAACAAGATTTTTCCAGGAGATAATTTAATAATTTCAATGGAATGTAAAGAGACACCATTAAATCCTGGTAACCTGGATAAAATTATTCGGAAATATCTTCTGTAATAATTGAAACTTTCTTGAAGAGACCTGCCCCTTAAATGCCTCCTCCGACTAAATACCAATTCCAGGCTTTTAGTCGGGGCAAGTGCTACCACATGATAGGTAGAACTCCCGACTAAATTACATTTTTCGTAGTTTAGTCGGTGACGTACACACCATAACAGGCCGTACACCCCCGACCAATTGCCATTTTTAGGCTTTTAATCGGGGTAAGTGGTATCACCTATGAGACAGAACTCCCGACTAAATTGCACTTTTCATTATTTAGTCGGGAGCATTTCTACTCAAAAGTACAAACACCTCCGACTAAAGTGTAATTTTCGCTGTTTAGTCGGGATGCTCACAACCTAATAGGACAAATAACTCCGACTAAATTACAACATTCGTTATTTAGTCGGGGGACAAGTGCCTTGCTCAAAAGTGCCCTTCCCCCGCCCCAAAAGTGCCCCCTCCCCAAAAAGTGCCCATCCCCACCCACGTGCCCACTCTCTAAAGTGCCCCATTCCTCCCTCCACCACAAAAAAAACATTTACGAATAAAAAATATGCTTTATAATAGAAGAAACGATGTTTACGAATTTGAATTATTATGGCTATGACAAGAAAACCTACAGGGACTGCATAAGTTTTATTCGGGCTACTAACAGAAAACATATTGCAGTGTTAAATTCGTGGTTTGTATTGGTAAACCTTTTTTACAGCATTTTCTCTGCCCTTAATATTTTTGGGCTTAATCAGGAACGGGTTCCCTTTTATATTTTATTTTTCATAGTATCCCTCATTTTCGAAGGCATTTTACTTTTTTTGCAAAAGCAGGTTGAAAGATTTCATATTTTAGCCCTACTTTTTAGCCTTACAATGATGTTGGGCTTTGGCATTTTATCATCCATTGCTCAGCCTTATATGCCAGCCTCTATCTTCCTTATTCTTTTTGCGGTCGCATCTCTGTCCTATATCGCTCAGATGTCCATAATGATTACAGCAGGAACAATTTTCAGCGGACTTTTTATTTTCTCATCCTACATGTATAAAACTTTTTCCATAGCCTATAACGACACCTATAACTTAATAATTGTTTATACCCTTTCAATTGCCCTGCACTATTCCTTCCAGAGAACAAGGATTCATCAATTTGTTCTTTTCCAGCATGACTTACAGATTCAAAAGGAACTGGAAATAAAAAGCAGTTTCGATGCCCTGACAGGCCTCCTTAATCGGGGAAAGTTCTTTTCTGTAGCAGGCCAGGTTCTTAAAGCAAATGAAAGTGAATACATGGCTCTTGCCCTGCTTGACCTTGATGGCTTTAAGGAAATCAATGATAACCTCGGCCACCAGATGGGAGATAAGGCAATCCAAATCACAGGAAAAACAATTTCTGATATTTTGAATTTTAATTCAAGTGCAGATAAAGAAATCAAGAAATGGGAATTAAGTGCCAATATAAATCTTGCAGGCCGTCTTGGCGGTGATGAATTTATTATCCTGATAAAGGACTGCACGGATGATTCTGAAGTAAAATGCAAGGTTCAAGAACTGCTGGAGACCCTAAATAAAGTGAAGCTGGAAGGGCTTGAAGGCTTACATGCTTCCATAGGTGTAACAGCAATCTCAAAAGAAGATAAAGATTTAGATATGGCTTATAAAAGAGCAGATGATGCCCTTTATGTTTCAAAGCGTTCTGGTAAAAATCAGATTCATATGGAATAGGAGGATTTCATGCAGTTTTACGAAGCAATTAGTTTTTCCCGATATCTGCTTATAGCAGGAATCCTATTAGATATTTTTGTATTTATTACAATGCTTTATCACACCTTTATAAGACGAAGTATAATGCTCAAGCACATAGGAAAAAGGAAAATCGCCTCTATTCTGGTTCTTACACTGCTTTTACTTTCCATAATCTTTTCTATGCTTATTTTTAATAATGACAAGCTTTCCCTGTACTTTGGAGTCGGTCTTTTTTCCTTTGCTGCCGTAATGACAATTTCCTATTTGTGGAACTATTCTCAGCTTTCTGGTATTCAGGACCGCATGATGGAGTTGCTGGAATGCCTGGAAGGAATTATAGAAGCAGGAGACCAGAACTTAGACGGACATTCAATGCACGTAAAAGCACTCTCCCAGCTGATTTATGAATTTCTTCCCTTTGATAAAAAGATTGAACTAAATCCCTACAATCTTCAGTACGCAGCTCTTTTGCTTGATATTGGAAAGTTAGGAATACCAAGAGAAATTATTGACAAGGATGGTAAACTCACCCAAGAAGAGTGGGCACTTATCAGACGGCACCCTGAAATAGGAACCAAGATTCTGGAAACTATTCCTTCTTTTGAGCTGATTCGCACCTGGATTAAATACCACCATGAAAGAGTAGACGGAAAAGGTTATTACAAGCTTAAAGGAGAAGAAATCCCTTTTGCTTCAAGAATCTTAGCTGTTGCAGACACCTACTCTGCCCTTACAATGAATCGTTCCTACAAGGCTGCTCTTCCTTATGAAAGTGCTATAAGTGAATTAAAGCTGGTAAGTGGAAGCCAGCTGGATACAGAAATTGTAGAACTCTTTTGTTCAATTCCTATCAGCAGAATTGAAGCCTGCAAACAGGAAACTCAAAGCAGAATGGAACGCTACGAACTGGAGCATTTCCGTTAATTTCAGGGAGCAAGCTATATGAAGCATTTTTTTACAATCCTCACAGTAATACTTGTATTTAGCTCAGTATCCTGCACAAAAAAAGTACAGAGACCAGAAAAGCCGGATGCTGTTTTAAAGTTAGCCCTTCGCTCTGGAATTTACAGTCAGGTAATAAAATCCTGCTTAAATGATTTTGAGCTTGAAAACAATATTTTATGCGAAGTTGAAGAGCTCAGCGAAAAAGATTTATATAATTACATAGAAGAAGATTCCAAAAACAAGGAAGGTAAATACGATTTTTGTATGGTAGACGGCTCCTGGATGGCAGAATACACAGCTGATGGAGTGCTTACAGAATTATCCTCTCTGGGTTATAAATTAGATGATGATATTATTCCGGCAACTACCACAATATGCTACACAAAAGACGGATTATATCTTGCCCCTTATTATGGTAATGTAACCGTTATTTTATATAACAAAATTATGGTAAGAGAAGCCGGTTATACTCCAGACCAGATTGATTCTCTGGAGGATTTACTTGAAATCTGTACCTTCCAGAAAAAACGACACAATCTGGGCTTCCTCTACCGTGGGGATACAGAAAACAATCTGGTTGTAGATTTTCTTCCGGTTCTCTGTTCCCGAGGCACCTGGGTAGTTGATGAAAATAACAGACCTACAATTAATCAGCCAAAGTTTTCGGAGGCAGTATATTTATATCTGGATCTTCTGGAAACCGGACGTGCAGCCCCAAAAGAAGACCTGGTAGCCGCAATTGCAAACAAGTCTGCCGCAATTTGCTTTGGCTGGCCAGGTTGGTATACCCCTACAAAAAACTCCTCTATGGATTATCTCGCTTTTGCCGGAAAATTCAGGGAAGACCGGCCTCCTTATAATTCAAATATATATGGAATATGGACCGTAGGTATTCCAGCTAACAGCAGTCACAAGGAAGAATCTATAAAGCTGCTCTCTTACCTTATGGACAAAGATGTACAAAAAAGTACAGTTATAAAAGGCGGAGTACCCTGTCGCTATTCCAGTCTGAAGGATCCAGAAGTTCTAAAAAAATTCCCTCAATATGAAGCTGTCTGTAAGGCTCTTGAAGGAGGAATCTACAGGCCAGTTATGAAAGAATGGAAGGAATTTTACACAATACTTGGAAGAGAACTGAATCTTATTATTAATGAAGATAAACTTGTAAGAAAGGCTCTGGAAGATGCCCAGAGGGATATTGAAATCATGCTTGATAGCAGCCAGAAATAAAAAATCCCGCCCGGTATAAAACCTGCGGGATTGTACAAGTTGCCTTTGAAACTTATTTACGAAGTCCGAGCTCTTTGATAAATGCACGGTAACCTTCAAGGTCTGTGCGTTCAAAGTAGCGAAGCATCTTGCGGCGCTGTCCTACAACCTTAAGAAGAGCACGTTTAGCGTTAGCATCCTTTGGGAAGAGCTTGTTGTGCTCTGTAAGCTGCTGAACACGCTGTGTCATAAGTGCAATCTGAACTTTAACAGAACCTGTGTCTGTTTCCTTTGCTCCGTACTTCTTTACTGTAGCTGAAGTAGTTTCTTTTGTAAGTGCCATTATTGGAACCCCTTAAAATATTTATTTTCCAGAAAAATCTGGAAATCTGCATAGGCGGAATATTTGCAGGTCAAATCCCGGGTTTCTGGGAAGTAATCACAAAAGCATCCGTAAACAGATAAACAATTGTATAAAAAAACAATACTTTAATCAACTGCAAAAACTTGTGTAATATGGTAAAAAAAAATAATTTACAAGGTTCTTTTCTTATTTTATACTGTATTATCAGGTAGGAGCAATCTTTATGAAGCATATAACCAAGAAAAATCTTCTTCTGATTTTTTTAACTATTTTGTGTTTAATCTGTTTATTTCTTTTAAGATTCACAGGTAAGCAAGAAGCTCCATTTATTCAGCTTGGCAACTTTCGTATTCCTTCAACAGCAAGATCTGGAGTTATTTCAGGTTCTTTATCACTTTTAAGCTTTCTCTTGATTTTTACAGATTATAAAAAAGGTTTTAGAATCGGTATTGTAATTAACTGTATTTCAGTAGGAAATCTTTTATATGGAATTATAAAAGCACATTCTTTAGTTTCACTACCCGGAATTGTTACTTCAACACTTTCCTTTATAATCCTTATTACCTTTTACAGCTTTTACAGCCGACTTGCAGAAAGCAACCTTACAGACTTTATAACAGGACAAGGAAACCGCAGAAAATATGTAAAAGAATTAAAAGAACATATTGAAGCAAAAAGATCCTTTACCCTGGCTTGCGTTGAACTTGATGATTTTAAGCATATTATTGATTTATATGGAATTTCAGCAGGAGATTACCTGTTAAATAAGGCTGCAGAAAAGCTTACTTCAATCTTAGACAAAAAGGATATTCTTTTTAGAATTACAGGTTCAACCTTTGCAATTATTTTTGAACCGGGAGAATCTCCTGAAGAAAGATTAAAGAACGTTATTTCTGCAGAAAACATTGTTATTCCAGCTGATAATGCTAAAAATACTGAAGCTTCATGTATACTTTCTCTTAGTGCCGGTATCGTATATTCTCATCCACCATATAATTTTACCAGAACAGCTTCTTCTATACTTCGTGATGCAGAAACAGCCCTTGCGACAACCCGTAATATGACAGAGCACAAAATCTGTATTTACAACGAAAGCATGGAAAATGCAGAGCTTAAGCAAAGAGAAGCTGAATTCCTGATTAAGGAATCCTTGGAAAACAATTATTTTTATCTTGTTTACCAGCCACAGTTTACAATGCAGGAAAAAAAGCTTCGTGGTTTTGAAACCCTTATCCGCTGTAGAAAACCAGATGGTTCAACAGTAAATCCTAGTGAATTTATTCCAACAGCAGAAAAATCAAATTTAATAATGAAGATTGATGATTATGTTCTGCACAGCGCAATGAAGGAATTCAAATCAGTTATAGAAAATTCTAACAGGGAACTTATAATCTCTGTAAATATTTCAGCAAAAAATATTGGCTGCAGAGATTTTGCAGACAGAATTAAAAAGATTGTAGAAGAAGTCGACTTCCCTCCAGAATGTCTTGAATTAGAAATTACTGAATACTCTTTTGCTGAATCCAGGGAAACAACAATTGCAAATATAAATACCCTCAAGGAAATGGGAATTAAAATTGCCCTTGATGATTTTGGAACAGGTTATACTTCAATTGCCCAGCTGATGAAGTTACCAATTTCACTTTTGAAGATTGACAAGAGTCTTATAGATGACATTGAAACAAATGAAAGCATGAGACACATGATAGATTCAGTTATCTACATGGGTCATATTATGAATTGTCAGGTTATCTCTGAAGGAGTTGAAAATGACAAACAGCTTTCTTTGTTGAAAGATAACAAGTGCGATTTTATTCAGGGCTTTGTATGGGGCAGACCTCTTAACTTTGCAGATGCAGAATTACTGACCCAGCAGCACGAAGAATATTAAAAATTAAGCCTGTTACATTCGGGCAGGCTCTTTATCCCGCGATTTATAATCTCCAGCCTTACAGACTCCCCTTTTTCAGACAAAGTTCTGTATATTCCGTCTGGTGGCAAAATTTGAGTTATATAGCCCGACTGACGAAAGGAATATAAATCCAGCTGATAAGGACGCTCCAAAAGCTCTGATGCTGTAGTAAAAAAGCCCTTTTGAATCATAGAACGAATATAAGAAGAGCTGATTCTTTCCTCTTCTTCGGTGCCTTCTTTATAATAAACAGGGTCTACAAATATACAATCAACATTATTTTCATTAGCCCAATAACGAATGGCCTGGGTATCAGTTGCCCCCTTGTAACCACAGCGGAAATCTATTCCTTCGGCAAGAAGATTCATATTGCAGACATTGGCAAGAATTTTTAGAAAATCACTACCCATCATAGAGGCAAAGGAATCATCAAAATCTACAAGAATTACAAAGTCAATTCCCAGAGAAGCGAAAAGTTCAACCCGCTGAGCAAGAGTAGATAAATCACCCATATAGTCTCCGCTATGCTTTATACTTGGCAGAGGACGAGAAAAGGTAAGAACTCCAGGAATAAGCTGATTTTCTTTACAGCCCTGAACAAGACTTGAAAGGAGCTTGCGGTGCCCCTGGTGAAGACCGTCAAAGCTGCCTACAGAAATACCAGTACCCGGAGCAAAATAAGGGATTTGACTACCCTTTTCAAGAGCTTCTAAGATTTCATTCCATTTAAAAATCTGCATAACTTTATTATATACCGCAGTTGCATAAATTACAAATAAGGAGTAAAATATTTAGTGATATTTAATAACTTTAGCAGAATTAAAGTTCTGCATCGAGGATAAAAATGGGAAAAAACTTAGACTGGGGCAATCTGCCTTTCGGCTACATGGAAACTTCTAAAAGTTATGTAGCAAACTGGAAAAATGGTGAATGGGATGAAGGAAAATTGACTTCAGACCATACAATTAAAATGAACGAATGTGCCGGAGTTCTTCAGTATGCTCAGACATGTTTTGAAGGTCTTAAGGCTTACACAACAGAACATGGTGACATTGTTACATTCCGTCCTGACTTAAATGCAGAACGTATGGAAAATTCCTGCAAGCGTCTTGAAATGCCTGTATTCCCAAAAGAGCGTTTTATTGAAGCAGTTCTTCAGACAATTGAAGCAAACAAGGATTGGGTTCCACCTTATGGAAGTGGCGCTACTCTTTATATCCGTCCATTTATGTTTGGTTCAAGCTCTGTAATTGGAGTAAAACCAGCTGAAGAATATCAGTTCAGAATCCTCGTAACTCCTGTTGGACCATATTTCAAGGGAGGAGTAAAACCAATTAAGGTTCGCCTTTCAGATTTGGACCGTGCCGCTCCTCATGGAACAGGTGATATTAAAGCCGGTTTGAACTATGCTATGTCTCTGCACAACATTGTAGACGCTCACAAGGCAGGATATGCAGAAAATATGTACCTTGACCCTGCAACACATACATATCTTGAAGAAACAGGTGGAGCTAACATCATCTTCATCACAAAGGATGGAAAGCTTGTAACTCCTAAATCTGATTCAATTCTTCCTTCTATTACACGCCGTTCTTTGGTAATTGTTGCAAAAGAATACCTTAAGATGGAAGTTGAAGAGCGCAAGATTTCTAAGGATGAACTTGCAGACTTTGTTGAATGCGGTCTTTGTGGAACTGCTGCTGTAATTTCTCCTGTTGGCCAGATTGATGACCACGGAAAGGAAATTAAATACAACGACGGAAAAGACGAAATGGGTCCTAAGCTCAAGGAAATCTACGATACTTTAACAGGTATCCAGATGGGCCGTCTGCCTGCTCCTGAAGGCTGGATTTATACATGCCTATAATCGAAGAACCGTTAAAAAAAATTGTGCGACAGCGCAATTTTTTAGGTTCATCGGAAAAATGGCTCGTTGCGAGACTTGCGAGCAACGCTAACTAAAAAAAAGATTCCCGCTTTCGCGGGAATGACATGTAGTGTTATCCGCTTTTGCGGAAGAATTGTCATTGCCCGGCTTGACCGGGCAATTTTATTTTACTTCCCATTCAGTAATATTTCGTTCCTGGCTGCTAAAGCTAACGCCAATTTTATAGAGTTTCCGCTTGTCAGCAGCATAAGGAGTCGCATGGCCCTGTTCTTCAATCTGTTTAAGGGCTTCTTTTGCAGTGATGTCACGCTTGAATTCAAAAATATAAACATAGTCGTCAGATTCTACAATGCAGTCTGCGCGGCCAAGGCTTGAATGAACTTCTGTTCTGCAGTATTTCCCAAGAACAAGCAGGGAAATATAAATTACATTCTGAAAGCTCTGTTCTGTAATGGCCTCTAAGTCTGCTCCTGCAGGGTATGGCAGCAGGGCAAAAAGGGCTGTAAACCACTTTCGGATTCCCTCGCAGTCGCCTTCTTCTACGGCATCGTCCAGAAGGTCAATGTTAAAAGGTGCAGGCTTGTCTTCTACTTTAAGATAGCTTGGTGCAAGAAATTTTAAAAATCCATATTTTACTTCGTCATTTGGAAAGCCCAGTTTGTAGGAACGCTGCTTTCTGTTCCAATTTCTTATTGTAAGATAACCGCTCTGGTAAAGAAGGGGTACAGGGTCTGGATTTTCCGGGCGGTAATCTGAAATTTCTGATTCCTCAATTTTTATCAGTTCGTCAAATCTTCTAGGGTCAAAATTAATTTCATTCAGCTTGTTTATCAGAAAGGTCGGGGTACCTGTTGCAAACCAATATGAGCCAAAACTATTTTCCGAAAAAGCATTGAGCAGGCTGAAAGGATTATAAATGTCAGGGCATTCCATGCAGAAGTGGTAGCCGTCATACATCCGTTTTAATTCTGCTAGACATTCTTCTTTTGAAAAATCGTTATCAGCGGCCATTGTCTCAATTTCTGGAACAAAATTTGCTTCCAGTTCTTCCTGCGTGATTCCGCAGATTGCATCAAAATTTCTGTCAAGCGAAATGTCTTTCAGCTGGTTCAAGTCGCT
>JAIKYB010000149.1 GCA_024683675.1 Treponema sp. | reverse complement strand
TCTCCCCGCTACTCCACCTTTATCTGCGAAAGCACCTGACCAATTGGTTCGTGGATAACCAGAGTGGCACTTGAATCCTGAGCTGTAATAGACTTGTTCAGAAGCACAAGGTTTTCGCCATGGAAATAATTAATCAGCCCTGCAGCCGGGTAAACAGTAAGCGAGGTTCCGCCAATAATCAGAGTGTCTGCCTGACTTATTGCGCGAACAGCCCCTTCTATTACCTCCTGGTCCAGGCCTTCTTCATACAAAACTACATCCGGTTTTATTAAACCGCCGCATTTAGGACAGTGGGGGAGCTTATCTTCTGTATTTTCACTTTCTTCAATAATCTTTTCATCGTAAAAGGCCTGACAATCCAGACAGTAATTTCTTAAAGTGCTTCCATGCAGCTCGTAAACTCTTTTACTTCCAGCCTTCTGGTGAAGACCATCTATATTTTGAGTAACCACTGCAGACAACTTACCTGCCTTTTCTAATTCCGCCAGTTTATAATGAGCCGCATTCGGTTCAATTCCCTTTGGCAAAAGCTTTGCCCTGTAAAATCTGTAAAATTCCTTTGTATTTTTGTAAAAAAAGCTTCTGCTGATAATTTCTTCAGGGGGATAAGACCATTCCTGGTTGTATAAGCCATCTACACTTCTAAAATCCGGAATTCCTGATTCAGTTGAAACTCCGGCACCACCAAAAAAGACTATGCTTTTGCTTTTATCGATAATTTGTTGTAAAATAGATGTAGCTTGTACATCCATGAGGCACCTCCTAAAAATGTTATTAAACATCTGCTCATAAAATAGAGCATATCTGCCGATAAGTAAATAACTAATATTATCTTTTTTTCAGGGGCATTTAATGCATAAACTTAAAAAGTTTTTATTTATTTTATTTTTCTCTTTTGTTTTAGTTAATCCTTTTTATTCCCATGGTAAAGGAGATATTGAAGAGCACCCTGTACATGATATGAACAGCTGGCAGGATTCCTTTGATTTGGAATCTAAAAAGCCTGGTAAATATAATATTATGATTACGGCCAAGGACCTTGGAGGTAACACTCACATAGAAGGTCCTCACAATATATTTATTGACCCTAATTCTGATCTTCCAATTTGTGGTATTACAAACCCTTATCCAGATATGCGAGTTGTAGGAAATCTTAATATCGTAGGTACTTGTGTTGATGACGATGGAGTTGCCTGGGTAGATTTAATTTTGGATGAAGGCCTTGAAACAGAACAGCAGGTTCGCGCAGAAGGTAAAGAATTCTGGTCTTATTATCTTGATACTACAGAGCTTGAAGAAGGAACGCATACAATCAAGGTTATTGGTTATGATATAAATGATAATCCGGTTGCAAGTAAGCCTTTGTCAGTAGCCTGGCAGTTGGACCGAAAACAGCCTGTAACAGAAGTTCTTGATAAGGAAATGGGCTTCCTTGTTTCTGGAAGTGTACGCTTTGACGGTCTTGTTTCTGATGGTAACGGAATTAAATCCCTTGAGTATTCTGTAGATAATGGAAAAACCTTTAGTGAAGTAAAGCTTTCTGGTGGAAAAAACAACGTATGCTCCTTCACAATCAATATTGATACTAGAAAATTCTCTGATGGACCAGCTGTTTTGTGGTTTAGAGCCCAGGATAAGGCAGGTTCTATAGGTCTTTATTCCTTCCTTTATTTTATTGATAACTCAAAGCCTCAGGTTGATATTATTTCTCCTGCTCAGGGACAGGTTATGAATGGTAAATTTACAGTTGCCGGTTATGCAAAGGATACTGTAGGACTTACAAAGCTTACCTGGACCTTTGGTACAGAAAGCGGCGAATTTGAATTGATTCCAGGAAACCCTTATTGGTCTGTAAACTTTGATACAATAGATTCAAAGGATAAATCAAGGAAATTTACAATTCATGCAGAAGATAAAGCAAATAACTCTGTAGACCTTGTCCGCGAAATTCCTCTTAACCAGGAATTGGATAAGCCTGTAACTGTTATTTCAGTTCCAAAAGAAGGACAGACCTTTAGTGAGTCAGATGCCCTTTATGTTCGTGGTATAGCAACTGATGATGATAAGCTTCAGTCTGTTAGAATTCAGCTTGACGATCAGGAAGCTATTGAGCAGGAAACTCGCGGAGTTTATTACCTTGATCTTGCTGCAGCAGGAAGTCTTTCTGCCGGAAATCATAAAATTACAGTAAGCGCAGTTGATGTAAACGGAATTGTTGGAAATCCTGTAACTGTAACTATTGTTTCTACTGGTATTGCTCCAGAATTCTCTGATGAGAAGCTTTTACTTGGAAAAGAGACTCTTGAATTTACAAATGGCATGGCAATTCATCCAGAAAGTGGAAGCACCTTCTCTGTAACAGCAACTTCTGGAATGGGCCTTGCAAAAATCCGTACTCTTTGTGAGTATGGTCAGGATAAATATGAAGAAAATGAAGTAGCACTTAAAAATGCCGCTTCTTACACAATAAATTATCCTATTATTCCAGATGGCCCTAAAGGAATTGTAAAGTTCTCTGTATTTGCAACTGACGTTCTGGAAAGAACTTCTGAATATAAGGCAGTTTACTATGTTAAGAATACAAGTGAATTAAGGTCAGAAGAGCCTGCCATTATCCTTGATGATAGTAATATTGCAGAAGATGGTACAATTCTTAGTGATCCAGACCATCCTGTTTCAGGTTATGTAGTAGGTCTTCTTGCCCGCTCTGCAGAGCTTGTTCCAAAAACAAATTTTGCTGAAGTTGAGCTTATTGGAAATACCTTCCGCCTGATACCTAATCCAGATGCAATTGGTTGTTCAGAGGATGTTCAGGTTTCTATTAAAACTGAAGAAGGAAAAACTCTAAAATCAAGACCAATCCGCTTTAAGTTTGATAATGTATTCCCTGTATTTACAATTGAGCAGGATACTTCTTTTGAATATGAAGCAAACACAGACCCAGAAGCTCCACTGGAATTTGCAGGTTCGGTTGCCTGCGATACAGGAGTTGGTTCTTTGGGTTATAAGATTCTTCCGGTTTATGCAAATATCCAGAAGGGTGTAATTACCTCTGCTACTCTTGGTGAAGCTCCGGAAGAGCTTACTCCACTTGAACTTGCAAAGGACGGAAGCTTTAAGGTTTCAATTGATGCCTCTGAATTTGATTACGGTGTTTACCTTGTAGAAATAATTGCAGAAAGCTCAGGTGGAAATAAAACTGCAACTGCTTATGCAATTAAGAAGATTCCAGAGCTTGAAGAAGATGAAAAGGGAAAAATGCCTGTTGCAAAGGGACCTTTCGTAATCTGGCTTGATTCCTTTGATGTATATGCTCTTGCAATGTACCAGGGCGAACTTGATACAGAATTTGCAGCCTTTATCCGCAAGGATTATGAAGAAGGCAGCAATCCTGTAGAGTTCACAGTTACCCCTACAGAAACAGAAAAACCTACAGTTTCTAAATTCACTGTCTTTAGAGAGCCTTCGCTTTCTGTAAACTTTGAAAATATAAACGACTCTATGTATGTAAGCGGCCAGATGGTTATTTTGCCTCAGGTGGCTCAGAAAACTGATATTCCTCAGTTTATGACAGTCGCTATTGATACTGGAGTTGCCGTAAATGCAGTTACTTATGAAATTACAGGAGATGAGGTTCCTGGTGGAGCTGCAATTCAAAAGGGTAGTGCAAAACTTATAAAGCCTCTTCCGGAAAATCCTACAAGATGGACTGCTGAAATTCCTCTGTCAAATCTTCCGGTTCGTGTAAATAAAATCAGTGTGACTGTAAAAGCCGGTGGCATGGAAAAGACCATTTCTGGTTCTATTATAGTTCTTCGTGAAGGAAATGCAGAAAATACACTTGATGATTACGCTATCTACGGAATTCCGGGGGCTGGAACAGTTTATGACGAAATAGATTCCCGCTATGTTTTGAGCAAGGGTTCTAAATATTATTACTATGTAAATAATTATGGTCCTATAACAGCTGATTTAATTTCTGCTGCTCCAGGACTCACAATTGAAACAATCGGAAAGCTTGTTGTTCTTTCTGCCGAAAAGGATGGAATCTATTCAAGCATTTCAATCCGTGTAAAAGATTACTTTGGCGATGTTCACAATTCGGCAATTACCAACTTTATTTCAGATACAACTGCCCCAGATTTGCATATTGTAACTCCTGAACTTCATGACTGGTCTTCAAACTTCATTAAGCTTTCTGGTACAGCTGCTGATGACCTGGGTGTAAGAAATGTTGAATACTCTCTGGATAACGGTGAAAACTGGAGTCTTATAAACTTTACAAAGGGTAAGGGAGCCGCTCTGGGTGTTACCTTCAGCAAGGATATCGATGTAACAAATATGAGCGATGGACTTATACAAATTGATGTTCGTGCAACCGATATTGCCGGCCAGATTTCTTATGCTCACACTGCCGTTTATAAGGATGTTACTCCACCAGAAGTAAATGTAGTTCTTCCTCAGGAAATTGATGTTGTAAACGGAACCAACCTGATTGTATTTGATGTTCATGATAATGCCGCTCTTTCTTCCGGTGAATATATTTCGCCAACCGTTAAGGGCAAGAATACTCATGTAGAACTGGAAATGAATCCTCTGGTAAGCCAGGTAATTGGTACAGAAGAAGCTCCTATTGATGATGCAATGTCCTTTGTGTTTAGAGATGAAGCTGGTAACAGTACTGTTATGGAAGCCTGGAAGTTCAGCATTGATAATGAACAGGATTTGCCAATTTCAGAAATTCATGTACCTGGAGAAATGCAGGTAATCACAAGAGACTTCGTAATTTCTGGTGTTGTATATGATGATGATGGAGATTCTTCTATCTTCTATAAGATTGATGATGGAGACTTCAAGCAGATAGGACCTAATGAAGTTTATAAGGACACTGATCCAAATGTTGAATATAAGAGAAATTCTAGCTTCTCTATTACAGTTCCTTTGGAAACAATGACCGACAACGAGCATACCGTAACTGTTTATGCGGTTGATATAAACGGAGTTAAGGGGCCTGAAGTAACCCGTACCTACCGTGTATCTTTGGAAGAGCCAAAGGGTGCTGTAGAAAAACCAACTATTGATACAACCGTTCGTCATATTGTAACTCTTTCAGGAACTGCAAGCGATAAGAACGGCATTGCTAATATTCAGGTATCTCTGGATAACGGAAACAGCTACAATGATGCTATCGGAACAACTGAATGGCATTACACTGTAGACAGCCGTGCTATTCCTGGTGGAACTCAGGTAGTCTTCCTTAAGGTAACAGATAAATATGGTATTCAGGGGCTTTATTCAAGCTTGATAAACATTGATAACGATGCTCCAACTCTGAATCTTGAGTTCCCATTGGATGATTCAACAACTTCTGGAACTCTCTTCTTCTCTGGTTATACCTATGATAATGTTGAAGTAACAGACCTTTTTGTAAATATCCGAAACCTTGAAAAGCAGGGAAAAGAGGTTGTCCGCAAACTCAAGATTGACCGTGTAATTGGTGAAACCCTTGATATTAAGGAGCTTACAGACGGCTTCTATAACATTGAAGTAACATCAAAGGATAAGGCCGGAAACGTAACAAACGTAAGCCGCAATATCCATCTGGAAAAGAATCGTGCTCCTGCAACTGTAGATATCCTTTATCCAATGAATGGTGAACACAAGCAGGGTGTATTTACAATCTACGGACAGTCTTCTGCTGAATATGATATAAACAGCCTCAACCTTTATGTAGATGATCTTCTGGTTGCAGAAACAACAATTACAGATTGTGGCTTCTTTAAGTTTGATATGGGGCCAGAAAACATGGCAGAGGGTAAGCACACTTACCGTGTTGATACTCTTCTTGCAAACGGAGAAAAGGTTCCTTCAAAGGAACAGACAATTACTTATTCTCCAATTGGTCCTTGGATTACAATTGACAACTTTACTTATGGAGACTTTGCTACAAATCGTCCTTATATTCGTGGTCAGGCCGGCTATTCTATCAGTGAAGATGAATTGCTCCTGTCTAGAACTAAGGAAGCAACTCCAGAAATGAAGGCCGCTGTCGCTGCAAAGAAGGTAGCAAAAATTGAAATCAGCTTTGATAACGGTAAGACCTTCACTCAGATTTCTAAAAATGAAAAGTGGATGTACCGCATAGAAAATCAGGATTTGCCGGAAGGTTACCACTTCTTCCTCATTCGTGCCACAATGCTTAATGGTGAAGTTGCAGTAACACGAACAATTATTCAGATTGATAATACTCCACCTTCTATCCGCCTGATTGCACCAAATATTGGTGGACGTTATAATCAGTTCCTGGATGTTTCTGGACTTTCTAATGATGATGTTCAGCTTAATGATGTAACAATTGCTCTTCGTAAGGGTGATAAATCTTCATACGAATTGCCAGCCTTTATGCAGGGTATGTATTTAGACTTCCGCTTCTGGGGAGCATCCCTGTTCTCTGTAGGTCTTGGTCTTACAGCCTTCAGTGATGTTGTAAAGGTTCAGCTTTCTTATGGAGAGTTTACACAGCAGCAGCGTAATGCAGTTTCAAATGTTCTTGGCCGCGACCTTACAGACGGACGTTATGGCGGACACATTGGAAGCTTCAAGATTCTTGCAACGGTAACCTCTATACCATTCAGTTATTTCCTTGGACATGACTGGGACTGGCTTTCTGCTGCAATTTCCCTTGGTGCTGACTTCTCACTCTTCAGTGAAACAGGTAGTGGAAAACCTCAAATTCTGTCAGCAATAGTTGGACAACTTGAGTTTCCTAAGGTAAAATTACAGAAGGTAAAGTTCTTTAGTACATTCTCATTGTATACAGAAGCAGCCCTCTGGTTTATTCCTACTGACGTTATCAACACTGATATTGCCAGTATGATACCTCAGATTGCAGTTGGTTTACGTACAAACATATTCTAGGAAGGAGGAGAAAAGGAGTTATTATGCTGACCAGAAAATTGAAAGTAATCTTTGCTTTTCTAATCCTTCTTTGTTCTTCAGCTTCTTTGTTTGCCGTAGAAGAGTATGTTAGTAATATATATAAAGTAATTGATGTAATTTTTGCCAAGAAAGATGGAGATGATTTAAATCTTGTTCTGTCTGAAAATACAGAAGATAAATACTACTATCTTATAGAAAATTATACAGAAAAGAAAATCAGAAGATTGATTGTAAATAATGATTATGATTTTGCTATGGAAGCAATTGTAATTGTAATTGAAAACAATCTTGATAACGAACAGGCTGTAGAAATGTACAGCGTAATTTCAGAGGCCTACGAGATACAGCAGGCTCATGAAAGAGAAGAAGAAAGAAAGCATCAGCAGGAGCTTGCCCGTATTGAGGCAGAAAAGGAATCAAAGAGAGCTTCTGTTGATAAGGAATATGTTTCTGCTGCAAAGTCAAAGGGTGGTTCAGTTTATGTTGCCGGAAAGGAAACTAAGCTAACCAGCAATCACTGGAAGGCTGCTCTTGGAATTGCAGACTTCCTTTATGAGTATGAACCTACAAAGCAAATCAACACCTTCCATTATGGACCTTCTATTGATTTCCGTTATGAATATACTATGCCAAAGCTTGTTGTAGGTGCTGATGTCTTTGCTGATCCTCACATTCTGGTATTTACTGCAGATGATGATCCTAAAAAGGTTGAAGTTTTCTGTGATATTGAATTAGCAGGAAAGATTGCAATGTCTTTTGCAAAGAATATGTTTGTTAGACTTGGTTTTAACAGTTCAATTGTAGGAAAAGCCGACTATGCAGTAGATACTGTAAATGTTGCTGATACCTTGTACACTCCATTAATTGGTATTAAAATAGAGAAAATAAAAGTTGGTTCTTCAGAATTAGACTTTGGGCTTGATTGGTATGCAGGCTCGCTCTACACAAATAATTTAACTGTCGCTATGGGAGGTATGTTAAATCTTGCCTTACCTTATGCACAAATGGAGAAAGTTAAGCTCACCTTCAATCTAGGCCTTAGGGATAAAATATTCTTAAAGCCTTCAGGTGTTGAAAACCGAGCAAGTATAATTCTGGCTATTGGAGTTGAAAATGTTATTAAATAAGATTAAGAGAAACTTTTTACTATTATTAATTGTAATATTCTCAGTGCATGCTTTTGCCGCAACAACTGACCTGTCTGTTAGATTCCTGGACAAGGCAGAAGAAGCTTTTGAGAATGGTAATGTCGATGATGCTTATAAATATGTAAATCAGGCCTTGGCTGTTTCTAAAGATGAAGCTTCAAAAACTAATGTTTTGTTCTTTGCTCAGACTGTTTATACCCAGAAATTAGTTCAGATTCAGGAACGTTATGATGAAATGGCTCTGATTGACCTTCAGATGAATCTGGAAAAATATCCTACTGTTGAAAATACAAAAATCAAGAAGCTGATTAAGCAGATAGAGCAGGCTCAGGAAAATAAAGAAAAGGCTGCTGAAAAGGCAGATAAAGAAGAACAGCGTAAGGTAGAACAGGAACGCTTTGAAAGTCAGCAGAAGTCTATGGAAGATCAGGCTGCTGCCATGAAGGAACAGGCTGCCGCTCTTAAGGAGCAGGCAGAAGCTTCAAAGCAGAGTCAGCAGGAGCTTAAGGATGCTCTTGATTCAAACTTCAAGGAAATTGGTTCTGCCTTTACTGAATCAGCAAAGGAAACTAAGCGTTCTACAACAGTAATTGCTTTTGCCGTTATTGGAATTGCCTTTATTATCTTTATTGTAGTTCTTCTCATTATTGTTATTGTTCGTAAGGGCTTTAAGCAGCAGCAAGTACAGCAGGAACAGTATGTTCAGGCCTTCAAAATGCTTGCTGCTAACCAGAATACAACAAACCGCCTTATGCTTGGTGGAATTACAGATTTGTATGGTGCAAATCCTCAGATGAGACTTGCCGGTTCCTCTACCTGGGCTCCGGCTATGGCTCTTCCGGATATTGATATTTCTGAAAATGATGAAGAAGAAATCAAACAGCTTGCAGTAAAGTGCGAAGAAATTGGTGCTCAGATTGACTCTGCAACTGGACGTAAGAACAATTCAAAGAATGTAAGTGAACTTGTTTATAAGCTTTCTATGGAATTGGGGCTTCCTCAGGGAATGTCAATGTTGAACTTCTGTGCTGCCATGATTTATGATGCAGGCTTCCTTGATATAGATCCAGATTTACTTACTTCAACAAGTCTTTCAGAAGAACAGAAGGCTGCTCTTAAGAAGCATGTAAATCTTTCTGAAAAGCACCTGGACTTTGTTCCTAAAAAGTACTGGAGCGTTTTTGAAGATGCTGCTATGAAGCATCATGAAAATATGGACGGAAGTGGGTATCCAAATGGACTTAAGGGTGATGAAATCCCTCAGGTTGCACGTCTTATTCACGTTGCAGAAAGCTTTGTTTCTCTTTCAAGTAAGAGAACCTTCCGCGATGCAATGGATAAGGAAACTGCCGTTCAGAAGCTGCGTGAACAGCCAGACTTATATGACCAGGAAGTAGTAGACGCATTGGACAAGTTAGTCTAATGTGAGCCATATAAATTGCCGATAATGAGAGCATGAAAAAATCTATTTTCGTGCTCTCATTTTTTTTATCTGCATTTTCTCTTTTTGCTCAGGATGTAAAGCCTCTTTATCAGTTGCCTTCAAAAGGTGTAGCAGCTGCTGAGGATTCTGATAATGAAACCGATGTATTTCTTGTAGGTTCAGATTCCGGACTTTTTAAGGTTACAAGTAGAAATACTGCATTTCCCCTTTGGACAGAAGGTCGAGTAGACCAGCTGCTTCAGGCAAGGCTCCCTTATTCTGATGATGTTGATATAGCAGCAAGTGAAAAACTTTGTTGGGTAATGCGAACCAAAAAGGGTATTTTCTTTTCTTATGATTTGAAAACCTTTGAAGAAAGGGATAATGGACTTCCTTTCCTTACGATTAAAAAATACGAAAATAAAACTTCGCATCTGGAAAAACAGATTCAGGAGCTTAAGGATTTGAATGTAAATCCATTAAATAATTCTGAAATGGTAACTGCAACCAAGGATAATGTTTACTATACCAACGATGCAGGACTTTCCTGGCGTAATATTGGTTCAACAAGCCGGAACACACCTGGAGTAAAGGCCTGTGCGGTTGCAACCATAGAAGGTGAAACTGTAGTTTTTATGGCCCATCCAATTTTTGGGCTTTCCTATATTTATCCTAATCGCGAAAAGGCTGAATGGAATGATGTAGATGCGGGCTTTGAAAAAATGCCTTCTCTTACTTCACCAGATGAAATTTCAGATATATTGCCGGTAGTAAGAACTAAGGCAGATGGCAGCATTTATACCGAAATATATATTTCTCAGACATACATGCCCCGAATCTACAAGTTTAACTGGCAGGAAAAAAAGGGTGAACTTATTTATGCTGGCAGCGAACCAACAGATGTAATAGACGGCCTTACCACAATTGATAACGTTTTGCTTTATTCCAAGCTTGAGGGCTTTGGCTCTTTAGATTTAGATTCCCTGCAAAGTCCGGGCTCTCCGGTTCAGGAGCATGACTGGCATGAAGCCTTCGCTGCTGTTCCGGGCATGATAAATACAGCCTGGATTTCTCAGGCTAGAAGCGGCTTTGCTCACGGTCTGCTTTTAAATGAACTTTGGATGCTTTATCCGGGAACTGTAAACACTCCTTATGCAGAAAAAGCAAATGGCAGGAAGAGTATTTATGCTTCGGCCTACCAGTGCAGCTTCAAAGAAGGTGTGGCTAAGTTTAAAAAGGTCATAAAGGACAGAAATTTAAACAGTATTGTAGTTGATATGAAGGATGATTATGGACTTTTACGCTATGACAGTCATGATCCTTATATTTTGGAAAAGGCAACTACCTCAGGCTTCGCGGTAGAAAACCTTGATGAATTTATTGAAGGCTTTAAGAAAGAAAATATTTATCTGATTGCGCGAATTGTTACCTTTAAGGACCGTTCTTTGGCCCGATATGATGGCGGCAAGTACGCAATTTGGGATTCAAAATACAACAAGCCTTGGATGGGTATCAAGGGTTATGAAGATAAACTTGATGAAGAAGGAAACTCTCTGGGAAAGGAAACCACTTATTATGATGAAAATTGGGTTGATCCTTATTCTGAGGAGGTTTGGGAATATAATGTTGCCATTGCAAAAGAGCTTATTGCCCGAGGCTTCGATGAAATTCAGTTTGACTATATACGATTCCCAACAGACGGCTTGAATCTATACAATGCAAAGTATCGCTGGCAAGATAAGGGCATGGATAAGGAATCGGCCTTAATCTCCTTCCTTTCTTATGCCCGTGAAAACATAGACGCTCCAATTGGAATTGATATTTATGGCGCAAACGGCTGGTACCGAAGTGGAACCAGAACAGGACAGGATGCAGAAATGCTTTCCGAGTATGTCGATGTTATAGGCCCGATGTTCTATCCAAGTCACTTTGAACAGACCTTCCTGAATTATGCCCCTGTAGCAGACAGAACCTATCGTATTTATTACTATGGTTCCTTTAGAAATACAGTTCTCTGCCGAAACCGGGCAATTATCAGGCCTTGGGTACAGTCCTTCTATCTGAATGTAAGCTATGACCGCCTTTATTATGATTCAGATTATATTAAAAAGCAGTTCTTTGGTGTCAGGGATGCCATTGACCGAGGCTATATGTGCTGGAATAATGTAGGAAATTATGAGGTAACACCTCCGGATATAGCTCCGGGAGAAACCTTTATTGGAACGGCTTCGGAGGCAAGCCCCGAATTCCGTAAGCCTGCAATTGGCGATGCAATGAAGCCTTTGAGTATGCCAAATGATGCAGATCTTACAATTTTGGACAGTATACTTTCTCCTACAATTGAGCCGGAAGAACCAGAAGAAAGTACAAAGGGACAGCGCTTCCTGCCATTCCTGAAGGTACAGCCATGACCCCAGCTCAGTACACACCGGAAGAACCTATTTCTTCAATTGCAACCGCACTGGCACCTGCAGCCTTAGCTATTGTCCGCACCTCTGGAAAGGGCTGCATAGAGCTTGTAAGTAAAGTTTTTTCCCGTCCCAAAGCCCTGCTAGAGGCAGCCGGCAACACGCTGGTTTATGGGTGGATTGTAGATAAAGACTTCGGAGAATGCGCAGTTTCGCTTGCCGAAACTGCGGGCGCAGGTCGCGCGAACTCTGGTGCGTCAGGCAAACAAACTACCTGCGCCCTGGACGAAGTAATGCTTGCCGTATACCGCGCACCCAAGTCCTTTACCGGCGAAGATATGGTAGAAATTTTCTGTCATGGCGGGCCTGCTGTTGTAACTGCTATCCAAAATCTCTTGTTGCGTTCAGGTTTCCGTCAGGCAAATCGTGGTGAATATACTTTTAGGGCTTACATAAACGGAAAAACTGATCTTACAAAGGCCGAGGCTGTAAAAGAAATTATTGACTCGCATACAGACACCTCTCGTTCTCATGCCGCAGGTCGTCTTGCCGGTAATTTGTTTGAAGAAATTGATTCAATCAAAAAGCTGATTATAGATACCCTTGCAGCAATAGAAGTGGAAATTGAATATCCTGAAGATGAAGAAACTATTGCAGATAGCTTTGACCGGGCCGATATTGAGCTTGCTGTGCAGCGCCTGAAGCTCCTTGTTGATTCCTGGAAGGGTGAAAAGCTTTATCAGGATGGCGCGCGCGTAGTTTTGGCGGGCCGCACAAATGCAGGTAAGTCTTCTTTGTTTAATGCCATTTTAAAGGAAGAGCGCGCCATCGTCAGCGATATTGAAGGAACTACCCGCGACTGGCTTGAAAGCTGGGCCAGCATAAATGGTATTCCTGTTCGCCTTTTTGATACAGCAGGCTTGCGCCGCACCGACGATGTAATTGAAGCTCAAGGTGTAGAGCTCAGCCGAAACCTTGCCAGTGATGCTGATGTAATTTTGTACCTGGTAGATGGTACAAGCGGCATGAATCAGGAAGATAAGGAATTTATTGAGCAGGCAAAGGAGCCTGTGATAGTGGTTTATACAAAGAGTGATAAGGAAACTGCTAAAACTGATAATGAAAGGAAAGGCGAAATCGCTATTAGTATTTCATCAAAAACAGGCGCCGGCCTTTCCGATTTGTTTTCTGAAATTACAAAAATCCTTACAGAAGGAATTTCTCTTTCTACAGAACGTCAGCAGGCCGGACTAGGCTCAGCCCGTCAGAAGGAAGCTGTTGCCAATGCGCTGGAAAGCGTTCAGCATGCCCTGATTTCTGCAGATGATAATTACACCTTGGATGCCGTTGTCCAGGATTTGGAAGATGCCCTTGATTCTCTGGGCGAAGTTACGGGAGATGTCACCCCAGATGATGTCCTGGGCAGCATTTTCGCCAATTTCTGTGTAGGTAAATAAAAAAATGGCATAAATGCCATTTTTTTATTTCACGCATTTTTGCTTCGCAAAAAGTGCTAAAAATAAAAATGGCCGCCCGTACAGGCAGCCATTTCCATCTACAAAACTACTGATTGCTTTCTTTTGCTTTTTCCAAGAGTTCAATGACCTTTTGGGTCTTGCCATCTTTTAGCAGTTCAAGCATCAAATCAATCATCAAGTCGAATTCTTTGCTAGTCATTTCTTCCATGCCTCCATTATAAAGTAATATTTTTATTTTGCAAACTCTCTATATTATATATAGACTGACTTTAATCATTTTTACCAATTTTTAAGTAAACTGATTTTTTAAATAAGTAGAATTTATAGGGGTTTTTTATTATAATGTTATTACAAGTCTCATTTTTGGGGAGGAAGGTAAATCCTAAAAAATTGTTGCGCGACTGCTCACAATTTTTTTAACGGATTTTCGATAAGGAGGAAGGAAAAAAGCTAAAAAAGTTTTCTGATGAAAACTTTTAGTAACGGTTTCTTCGATAGGAGGATGTAAGATAATCCTAAAAAATTGCTGCGCGACTGCTCGCAATTTTTTTTAACGGATTTTCTATAAGGAGGAAGGTTGAAACCTAAAAAACTTTTCTGATGAAAAGTTTTTTTTAACGGTTTCTTCGATAAGATTATGTGTGGAATAGTAGGTTATATCGGAAATAAAAATGCGGCGCCGGTGTTGATTAAGGCGTTGAAGAAGTTGGAATATCGTGGGTATGATTCGGCTGGTGTGGCTGTTTATACCGGAGAAGATATTATTGTAAAAAAGGCTAAGGGTAAGCTCATTAACCTTGCCGAAAAAATTACCGGCGAAATTGTGCCGGAAGGTCTGGATCACAAGGCTTATACAGAAGCTGAATACGGACTTTTTGAAAAGACAGATAATTTTGTAAAGGGTTATATGGGAATTGGTCATACCCGCTGGGCAACTCATGGAGAGCCAAGTGATACAAACAGCCATCCCCATACCAATATGGACGGAACAATCTCAATCGTTCATAACGGAATTATCGAAAATTATGCTGAATTAAAGGCAAAGCTTCAATCTCAGGGAGTTGTTTTCCAGTCTCAGACAGATACTGAAGTTGTTGTTCATCTGATTGATAAATTCTACAAGGAAGAAAAGGATATTTTTGCAGCTGTAAAGAAAACCCTTCATGTACTTGAAGGCTCTTATGCTCTTGGGGTTATCTGCAAGGATTATCCTGACCGCATTATTTCCTGCCGCAAGGAAAGTCCTCTTATTGTTGGAGTTGGTAAGGGTGAAAACTTTATTGCTTCAGACGTACCTGCTATCCTTGAACATACACGAGATGTTTACTATCTGGATGAAAAAGAAATCGCAGTTTTGTATACAGACCACGTAGACCTCTTTAATTTTGAAGGAGAGAAAATAATCAAAAAGCCTAGTCATGTAGAATGGGATATGGATGCTGCAGAAAAGGGCGGATATCCTCATTTTATGATTAAGGAAATCCACGAGCAGCCAAAGGGTCTTACTGATACAATGCGTCCTCGTATTGTAAAGGATGGAAAGGGAAATCCAACTGATGTTTACTTTGAAGAAAATAAAATGGATGATTCCTGGCGTAAGGCAAAACGCGTTGTAATTACTGCCTGTGGAACTGCTTATCATGCCGGTGTTGTTGCAAAGTATGCCTTTGAAAAAATTGCCCGTATGAAGGTAGATGTTGATGTTGCTTCAGAGTTCCGCTATCGTAATCCAATTCTTGATAAGGATGATATTTTTATTGTAATTTCCCAGTCTGGTGAAACTGCTGATACTTTGAGCGCCCTCCGCCTTGCAAAGAAGGAAGGTCTTAAGGTTGTTGCAATTACTAACTGTGTAGGTTCAACTGTAAGCCGCGAAGCAGATGACGTAATTTACACTCTTGCAGGACCTGAAATTGCAGTTGCTTCTACCAAGGCTTATACAACTCAGGTGCTCTGTCTCTTCCTGCTTGCAATTAAGGCTGGAAAGCTGCGCGGAACCTTGAGTCAGGAAGATGCAACAAAGCTGCTTTGCGAATTGGAAACTATACCTGGAAAGGTTCAGGAGATTCTTGATAATCAGAATCTTATTCAGAAGTTTGCAAGCCAGCAGTTCAATAAGGATAAGATTTTCTATATTGGCCGTCAGTTTGACAGTGCCACTTCCCTTGAAAGTGCCCTTAAGCTTAAGGAAGTTTCTTATATGCATTCGGAAGCTTTTGCTGCCGGTGAACTTAAGCATGGTCCAATTGCTTTGATTGACCAGCAGACTCTTGTTGTTGCAATTGCCAGTGAGCCAGAGCTTTACGACAAGATTGGTTCTAATATGGTTGAAGTTCGCAGTCGTGGCGCAACTGTTATGGTAATTACCCAGGATGACAGCGGTTCCTTTGAAGGCAAGGCAGACCAGATTATAAAGATTCCAGCCTGCTCTTCAACCCTGGCAAGCCTGCTTACAGTAATACCAGCCCAGCTTTTTGCCTACTACTGTGCAATTCAGCGCGGCTACGACCCAGACAAACCAAAGAACCTGGCTAAATCTGTTACTGTAGAGTAAAAATGATAAAAAAAGGTGACTTCATTCATGAAGTCACCTTTTTTATTATCTGAAGAATTCAATCAAAGTCTGTGAATCTTTTATCAGATTGTCTACGATGCAGTATTCATTTGGCTGGTGGGCCTGATCGTCCAGTGTACTCCAGACAACGGCATCAATCCCTTCGCGCCTGAGTTCAGCGCCAACCGTACCACCGCCAATACCAATAAATTTGGCCTCAATGCCGTGAACGGTCTTTAATGCCTGTGCCAGCTTTTGGGCAACCGGCGCTTGCACAGGAGTTGCCGGGCTTTCCGATTTCTGTGGAGTTGTGTACTCAACCTTTACGCCGTACTCGTTTTCAATATCCCTGCAGACCTTATCCACCTGGCTGAGTACAGAAGCAAGTGAATAGCAAGGCAAAATGCGGCAGTCCATACAGAAGTTGTCTTCGCCAGGGATGATATTTATGCTGTCAACGTTCTTAAGTCTTTTAGTTGGCTGGATAGTAGAATAGTTAGGCTCAAACAAATCATCAGTCTTGTCAAAAAACTTTTCCAGCTTATGAAGGCGCAGGGCCAAATCGTCAGCTGCAAGACAGGCATTAGCTCCGCTGTCTGGTCTGGAACCATGAGTCTGTTTTCCTATAACGTGAACAGAAAGCCAGAGAATATTCTTTTCGGCAATTTCAATTGTTTCGCCCTTTGGGTCTCCTCCATCCGGAATTAAAATCAAATCCTCTTTCTTAAATAGATGATGATTTTTAATCAGATAAATAATTCCGTACTGGCTGCCATTTTCTTCATCAGCAACAAAAAGCAATTTGATTGTATGTGAAGGGGTAATCTTGTTCTGAATATAATAAAGTCCAGCAAAGGCCGCAGAAACAAGTCCCTGCTGGTTATCTTCTACACCACGACCAATCAGCTTGCCGCCTTTTTCTACTACAGTCCAAGGGTCACTATCCCAAAGAGAAAGGTCTCCGGTTGGAACTACATCCATGTGAGCCATTACCCAAATATTGTAGTCATCAGATTTTCCGGGAATTGTTACTACCAGAGAAGGGCGAATGCCAGAGCTGACTCGTGAATCCGGGGCATCGTAATGTTCAATGTTAGTAAACCCCTTTTCGCGAAGCCAGGCTTCAAGAATAGCACATTTTTTTGACTCTCCGTCGCCATTACCTTCCGGGGCAATAGCGGGACAAGCAGTCAGTTTTTTTTCCAGGTCTATTATTTCCTGTCTGTTTTTTTCGAGAAAATCTTTTTCTGTCTGTAAGCTCATTTTTTCCTGCCTATTTTTATTATCTGATTTTGAATAGTAAGCCCATGAAGGCGCTCGTAATAAGAATCTGAGCAATCATGAATTTAATCAAAACCTGAGTAGGCGACCAGCCGTGATTTTTTCTCATGTGGTCGTGAAGTGGAAAACGAATATTTTCAAAAATCTTAATTTTAAAGAAACGAAGAAGGAATACCTTGATAAGTCCCATTCCACCATTAATAAAGATGATAAAGGAGGTTGCAAGAATGAGGAAAGGATTTCCGGAAACCATTACTGCAATTCCAATAAAGAAGCCAAGGGCACGGCTTCCTGCATCCCCCATAAGACATTTGCTTGGGAAGGCATTGTGCCAGAGATAGCCCATTAAAACGCCTGCCAGGGCAAAGAGCATTACACCCCACTGGGCACCGTAAATAAAGTGTGGAACCAAAAGGTAAGCAGCAATGTCTTTATGACCAAGTACAAAGTAAAGGATAATACCCAGAGTAATAAGAGCTATCAAAACCAGGGAAGCGGAAAGTCCGTCTACTCCATCTGTACAGTTTGTTGTATTTATAGAGGCCCAAAGCATGATTGTACAAATTATGACATAAAGTACAGGATTTACTGCAACCTGATGTGAAACAAATGGCAGCCAGAATCTTACGATTCCATCAGGTGAAATAGATTTAAGTCCAAAATAAAGCAGCAAAGAAGCTGCAACGCTGATTATTAAATCCAGGGCACCCTTAAGATATTCTCCCCAGCTGGTTACGCTGCGGTCATCCAGAAAGCCGGTAAGCATTGTAAGCCAGGTCAGCAGCAGCAAAGACGCTCTGTAAATATTCATTGGAACCAGAATAAAACAGATGATTACGAAAATTGTAATAAAAACGGAACCCGCACCAGTTGGTTTTCCCTTTGCGGCTTCTGCATTTTCTTTGATTGTAAATTCACGGCCACGGTCGTGTGGCAGCCAGTTATAAAATTTTGGAATCAGTTTGACTGAAAGGAAAAAGCCCAGATACACTGCCAGTGTAATCAGCACTGTATAGGAAGAAAAGAGTCTGGCAGGACCCCAATGTTGTTGCAAAAATTGTCCAAAGTAGTAAATCATAAAACGACCTGTTTAGAAATTTATATGTGTCATATCTGAAAAGACCATGACTATGTTTTTTTCATCACAATAATTTGCGAAGTCGGAATCAGAATTTGTTCCTCCCGGCTGCAAAATAGCAGAAACTCCGCTGTCTATAATTTTTGTAATTTCCTGGCAAAGAGGAATAGGAGTGTCGCAGACCAAAACATCGGCAAGGGCTTCCTGTCCTTCTGCTGCAAAATACTCTTTGCGCTTAAGAGCATCATTATATACCCGTTCAAGAGCATCTAAAGGAGAAAGTGCTGACTGGGCTATTCCTACAATTGCGTTTCCTTTGATAAGCACTGCAGAATAAGAGCGGGCTCCCATAACCATGCGGGTTCCCAAAGCCATTTCGTCGGCAATAACCTGAGAAGGACGGTTTCTTGTGCGGATTTTCCAATGCTTAAACATAACCCTGTCCTTTTCCTGAAGGAGGATTCCGCCGCTCATCAGCTTGCCGTCTACGCTTATTTCATTTGACTTTCCGGCAGCAATCAGCTTTATGTTCTTTTCAGAAAGAATATCCTTTGCTTCCGGCGTAAAGCTTGGTGCAATAATAACCGCAATATTACATTTTGCAATTTCCTGGGCAGCGTTTATATCAATAACTGCACTGCAGCCAAGAGTTACATCATTTATATTCTGAGTATCATAGGTGAAGGTTTTCTTAAAGGAATCAATTACGTTTGAAGAAAGTCCCGCTCCTAAAATGTTGGACATTTTAACTGCTATAGTTAAAACAGTGCCTGTAAGAGGAGTAAATTGAGTTGTAAAAGGATAGCCATCCTGATTTTCACTTTTAACAGTAAACTGATTTCTTAAGACCTGATAAAGACTATTAATCTGCTCCCAGGCAAAGGTGGCATCTGCTGCAACCATGTAAGAGGTTTCCCTTCCACTGATTTTTGTAAAACCGTTCAGAGCACCAAAATCAACAGGGGTTCTGTAAAGGCAGGATTTCTGCTGGGCATTCATACCCTGATGGAAGTCTATTTCCTTGCGGAAAGGGAAGGAAATGTAATTTAAGAACCTGATGTTAAAAGGATCATTCTGCAATATAGAAGAAGCAATTCCTCCATCAAAGGCAGAAATAAGATTTAAAGCTTTTGCGGCAAGGTAAAGTCTAAATTCCTTTGAAATGTTATCAGTCTTAATCTCTATAATAGCTTCCTTGTAATCAGCTGGATCAGTTAAAATCAGAAGATTTTCAAAATTACTGAAGGCATTTCTGATTATTGTTGATATAAAAAAGTTTTCAGGCTTAATACTGCTGGCCTGGATTTTCTGACTTTTTTGAGGATTATCCAAAAATGGATAAAGATTTACACAGATAATGTAAATGTTATTTTCCTGAACATCAGGATTATGAAGAATCTGCTCGGAATCTATTCGGGTAAGCAAAATACGGCGGATTAAATGAGCCGTTTCCTGTATATAAAAATTCTTTTCTTCCAGAGCCTGTTCGTGAGTTACTGGAATCTTATTTTTTTCCAGAAGCTCTTCAGTCTTATTTGCGGAAAGAATTTTCCATCCGGATTTATGCAGATATTCTGCAAATTCAACAAGGTTCTGCGTGTTTTCCACATGGATTATTGCTTGCTTTACCATGCTTATATAGTAGCAAAAAAACAACTGATTGAAAATAACCCGACTAGTCGTTAAACTGAATTTGATTATGAAAGCAACAGCAAAAAAAAGTAAACTTTCCGGGCATATCACAGTTCCGGGCTCAAAGAGCCATACAATCAGAGCTCTTATTCTTGCTTCCATGGCGGAAGGTACATCCCATATTTCTAATCCACTTCCTAGTAATGATTGTCTTTCTACAGTTGGTGCAGTAAAACAGGTTGGCGGCGAAGTTGTGATGGACGGAAACGTCTGGACTGTAAAGGGTGCGGGTAAAAATCTGCATCTTCCTTCAGATAAAATTGATGTCGGAAATTCCGGCTCGCTTATGTATTTTCTCTGTCCTGTACTTTCTACACTTGCAGGTCAGTGTACTTTTACTGGTGATGAATCTATTTGTCGTCGTCCAGTAAATCATCTTGTAGATGCCTTAAATCAGCTGGGTGGTCAGGCAAAATGCCTTAATGGCGGAGATACTCCTCCTTTTTCATTTTGTGGCCCAATAGATGTAAATAAAAAACTGGTAACCGGCGGAGAGCTTTCCCAGTATATCAGCGGCTTTATGATGGCGGCATCACGTTTGAATGGAACTCTGCACATGCAGCTTACAAATCCAAAGGAGACCCCATACCTTACAATGACCCGTCTCTGGCTGGAAAGCGTTGGAGTTCCTCTTACTATTTCTGAAGATTTTAAGGAGATTTCAGTTAGCGGCCCTGTTGAAATTAAGGCCTTTGACCGGGCTGTTCCTTCAGACTGGGAGGGGGTTGCCTTTCCTTTAGTTGCCGCTTTAATTTCCGGCTCTTCAATTGTAATCGATAATATTGATGGGTCAGGAAGTCAGGGAGACGACAAGATTGTAGAGGTTTTGCAGTCTGTTGGCGCTGATATTGTCTGGGATAAAAAGGCTCAGACTTTGGAAATAAATTCTAAGGGAGAGAACAAGGGCTTTTCTACTGCAGGACTCCCTCAAGGTCAGCTTACAATTGAAATGTCAGCCTTCCCGGATGCAATTTGTGCCCTTGCAGTTATGGCCTGCTTTATTGAAGGAAAAACTGTATTCACTGATATTGATATCTGCCGTAAAAAAGAAACTGACCGTATTAAAGCAATGGTTAGCGAGCTTACAAAGCTTGGTGCAAAGCTTGTTGATGAAGGAGACCGCCTTGTGGTTTATGGAGATGGCGGAAAGAGCCTTCATGGTGGTGAAGTTGAATCTTATAAGGACCATCGTATTGTAATGTCTCTTGCCTGCCTTGGGCTTGGCTTACAGGAAGGTCAGTCTCTTACAGTCAAGGATTCAGAATGGTGCAGCGTAACCTTCCCACACTTCTTTGAAGTAATGAATGAAATTGGAGCGGGTTTTGTCGTTTCAGAATAATGCTGCTCAGGAAAATCAGAAGTATCTTCAAGACCAGCTTGTTACTTACATAGGAAACAAGCGTGCCCTGCTGAATTTTATTGGCGAGGGTATTAGCCTTGTGCAGAAGGAGCTTGGTAAAGAAAAACTGACTTGTCTGGACGGCTTTGCAGGAAGCGGCGTTGTGGCCCGTTACTTAAAGCATTTTTCCTCTTATCTTGCGGTCAACGATTTGGAATTATATTCTCGGATAATCAGTCACTGCTATCTTTCAAATAAAGATCAGCTGGATCTTAAACTTTTGCAGGATTATCACAAGAAGCTTATAGAGGCGACGGCTTCTGATATGACCTCTTATGAGTCTTCAAAAAAGGCTCCAGGCTTTATTACAGAATATTATTCACCTGCCGATGAAAGTGACATCCAGAAAAGTGACCGCTGCTTTTACACAAAGTACAACGCTAACTATCTTGATTTATGCCGTCAGAATATAGACCGGCTGATTCCTCAGGAATATCGAGATTTTTTTATAGCTCCCTTGCTTTCAGAGGCTTCTATTCATGCAAACACCGCAGGAATTTTTAAGGGCTTTTACAAAAATCGTGATACAGGAATAGGTCAGTTTGGAGGAAAAGCTCAAAATGCCCTTACAAGAATCCTGGGAAAAATAGAGCTTCCATTCCCTGTTTTTTCTGATTTTACCTGTCCCTGCAATATTTTCACAAGTGATACAAATGAACTTGTAAAATCAGAAGACTTATATTCTTCAGATTTACTGGGCCCTGAGCATAGCTTTGACTTAGCCTATTTTGATCCTCCTTATAATCAGCATCCTTACGGTTCAAACTACTTTATGCTGAATCTTCTGGCTTCCTATAATCCTCCTTCTCCGGAGCTTATGAGTCGGGTTTCCGGAATTCCAAAGGGCTGGAACCGTTCTCTTTATAACAAGAAGAAACAGGTGCTTCCAATTTTTGCAGAACTGATTAAAAATGTCCGCGCAAGCTTTGTTTTAATTTCCTTTAATTCCGAAGGCTTTATCCAAAAGGATGAAATGATTCAAATGCTTTCTGAATGTGGAAGGGTAAAGGTTCTGGAAGCAAAATATAACACCTTCCGGGGCTCCAGAAACTTAAAGGCCCGTGAAATTCACGTAAAGGAATATCTTTTCTTACTGGATAAAAGAATCTAAAAGTTATCTAAATTATCTAAAAGCTAATAGTGCACATAAGCGGCAGGTGATCTGAATAGCCTTCTCCGCTGTATATTTTATAGGCTATAGGATGCCCTTCTGAATCTGCCCAGGGCTCTTCTGCTCTTGGGGCAAAGGCGGCTGCCTTTACTTCTCCGGCTGTAAAAATGTTATCTATACGTTCCCATTGTCCCTGATAAAAATAACTTCCAAGCTGGCAGGTAAAATTTCCACTTTGATTAAACCAGGGAGAATTAGCCCAACAGTTTTTCTTTCCAGAAAAGGAGGCATTTCTAAAGGCTGTGTTTTCCTTATTATTTCTTTTAAAATCACAATAAAATTCCTTTGCATCCTGATTAAAATCACCAGATAAAATTATGTTTTGATTTTCAGAAAGCAGAGGAAGCAGGCGACCGGAAAGCATAGATTCCTGCCATTGCCGCCAGATTTTACTTTCATCATTTCCAAGCTTAGATTTCCAGTGATTTACCAAAACCCAGAGTCTTTTATTTTCTTCTACTTCAATAGAAAACTGCAGAATGGGGCGGCAGGAAGGCTGGCTAGCCCCCTGGCAGCGAATGTCCATGGAATGACTGCTGATTTCGTAAATAGGAAATCTGGAAAAAACAGCAGAGCCAATTGCGGCTCCCTCTTCCTTTGTAAAAAGGGCATAATTCCATCTTCTTTTTTTAGACCAGCTTTTACCCGAAAGTTGATTTGCAATATCCTGAAGAACCGCCTGATTTTCAATTTCCTGCAGAACAAAAACATCTGGATTAAGGCTTGTCATTACCTCGCAGAGCCTTGCAAGCCTTACAAGATATTTGTCCCTGGACCAGTTTCCAGCCTTTTTAAAATCATCATATTCACAGCCTTCTTTTTGGGCATCAAAAAAAGTCTGAGTATTCCAGCTTGCAAAGCTTAAAGAAGATTTTTTTGCCTTTACCTGATTTTCTACTGTTTTCTTTTCTTCAAAGCTAAAGGCGGAATTCCTGCAGCCCCCAAGCAAAAATAAAAAAAGCAAGAGCCCTAAAAAAGTCCTGAATCCGGCAGCCATAATATACCTCCGCAAAAAGTGTCCCTATATATATAGTTGCCTTTAAATGTCATTTTTACCAAAAATCTTGAAAAAAAAATGAAAAATTTGTGAAAAATGGTCTTTCTGCAGGGGCGGGGCAGGAAATGCCCTCTTTAATTATATTATTTCAATATTACCCAGGTTGCACCGCTGCCGCCTTCCTGTTTTGTTTTTGGGTGGCCGGACATTCCGCAGCGCTTGTCGTGTTCTATAAAACTGCGTACCACTTTTCCTAAAACGGGGTCTGTTCCTGTGGTGTGAATGCCCTTTCCATGGATAATCAGGATTTTCTTCAGGCCACGGCGACAACAATCACTTACAAAGCTATTCATGCGTTCTTCTGCTTCATCCTGATGAAGTCCGTGCAGGTCTAAGATAGCTTCAGGCTTCATGCTTACAAGATAGCTGCGGTCCTGCATTTTTGTGCGTTCCTCGCTTTCTTCTGCCAGTTTATCCTTATCAATTGTTCCATAACGGCGGAGCCACATTTCCATAGGATTAATTTCCTTGGAATTTTCTGCCCGGATTTTTGCTTCAAAATCTTTTTCGGCTGCAAGCTCCTTTTCTTCTTTTGTGGGAGCATTTGCCTTTTTATGAGAAATCTGATTTTTGCCGCTTTCCTTTTGCTTGCGGATTTTATCAGATTTCAACTGATCCCATTGATTTAGAATGTCTCCCATGTCCATACTATTACCTCGTCCTTTTTGCACCAGCCTTCTGTACTTCCAAAGCAAACGTAAAGCCAGCTGCCTGCAACTTCTTTTATTTCAACTGTGTTTCCGCTTTCTATATAAGATACTTCCGAAAGTCCCTCTTCGGGTATAGAAAAAAGCTTACTTCCTGTGCTAATTCCAAAATCACCAATATAAAATTTTTTATTCAGCCAGGGAGTAATTCCCAATTCTGTTTCCAGAGCCTGTCTTTCTTTGGAATAATTCTTACGGGAAATAAGACTGCCACTTTCCTTTTTATAAAGCTCTGCCAGCCTTCGGCAATCTTCCTTTGTTACTTTTTTATTTTCTTTTTCCTGACTAAGTCCTTCAGAAGAAAAAGCGTCTGCAAAAAGTCCATCCTTGTCATCTTCTTTTTGATTTATATTTCCCTGACGAAAACGAACTGAAAATTCAGGAAAAATAACCTGATTCTGGCTTCCGTTTAAAGCTGTAACTGTCATTTTCATTCTTGGAAGGGTCTGCAAACCGCTTTCCAGAGCTTCCCAGGCAAAATCTGCAACCGGTAAAAGCTGAGCTTCTGTCTGCTCCTGATAATCACGGGTTTTTGAAAAAAGAGAATCCTTTGGAAGATCCCATTCAAAGCTAGTAAGATTTTTTGCGAACTGCAGATAAACTGTAAATAAAAGGGGCTTACCTGTGTCTGCCGAAGTAACCGGTCCCTTTTTAAAAGCTTCTGTTTTATCTGAATAAATATAAGTCCCGTTCGCGAACTTAATTACTATGCGGGGCAACTTATCCAGGGGATTTTCTTCAACTGTAAGGCTTTCAAAACTCAGACTTTTCAGCTGATTTCCAACCATCAGAAGCAGGTCTGGCAGCTGGTATTTTCCCGGCTGTTCGAAGCGGTACCAAACCTGAATCCAGGTGGCCTTTAATTCCTGGTCACCAGATTTTTTTATGGCTCTAAGGCTTACATTTTTCAGCTCTTCTTTTTGCTCTTCTATTACACTGATTTCTGAAGCTTCTATTCCTGGAATCAGGATTTTGAATTCTATATCTGTGTTTGTATATAGGGGGCGGTCCTCTGATGTTTCATTTGCAAGAATTTTTGCAGAAAGCAAGGGCTGGGCATGGGCATTTGCCTGGGACGCTGCCTGGGACGTGGCATTTGCCTGGGACGTGGTGTGGGCCTGTGACTGCGCCTGGGCATGGACCCGGGCTTGGGAGAAAATCAGGCTGACAAGAAGCGGGAGAATTAAAAGTCGTCTGCTGGATTTTGAGAAGTCGATTGTTCGCTGTTTTTCCATTGTTTCTGGTCGTTCTCCTTTATATGTTCAAAAATAGATTTTTCTTTTTCGGGATGTTCTGATTTGTCTTCTTGTCCCTGAACGGCGGAGCTTTGATTTTGGCGTGTAGAATCTTCACTTATCTGGGTGGACAGTTCCAGATTGATTTTTGCATCCAAATTGCGGCTGTCTATTTCCAATGCCTTGCGGAAGCTTTCTCTGGCGCCGTCCAGGTCGCCTTTTTTGTGGGCCAGCACTCCCTTGTTGTAGTAGGCTGCAAAGCGGAGGCGGTCTGGCGCCTGGTCGGAAATTGCTGAAAAGTATTTTTCTGCCGCTTCGGCTTCTTCCATGGCGGCGTAGGTGGTTCCCAGATTGTAAAGTGAATAGTCCAGAGCCAGTTGATTCTTGGCGGTACGGGCATTTTCTACAGCGTCCTTAAAGGCTGCTACTGCAGTGCGGTACTGGCCCTGGTGATAGGACCAGCTGCCTTTTAAGATGGAAGCTGTGGGGGAGGAGCAGCCGGTAAAGAGACCTGTAAATAGCAGAAGACTTGCCAAGCCTGCTTTATTTTTTATACGGGAAAGCTTCAGTTCGCTGCAGATAAAGCTGAGCATAATAGAAATCAGGCAGAGTAGCATAAAGAGCTTATAACGGGGAATTGGTTTTACCTCAAAGGAGGTTATCATATTGTCTGAGCCTCCTTCTTTCAGCTGGCTTAAAAGCTTTACTGCAGACCCCTTTTCTGCATAGTTGATATATTGGATTGAAGCCCTGTTTTTGAAAATCTTGTATTTTTCTTCTACACTGCTGATTGTTTTTCGCAGGCTTTCTGAACGCAGGGCACTTTTTACTGTGGTAACTCCGTCTCCGGCAAGGACTGCACATTCATCTTCCTGTCCAAAGCCTATAATAGATACAGGGATTCCGGCTTTTACACATTCGCTTAAGGCTGGCCCCAACTCTCCGTCGCTTTCTTCTCCGTCTGTAAATACCCAGATTCTACCAGCTGTAGAAAAGTTTTCAGGCAGAGATTCCTTTGCTTTTAAGATTCCCTTTCCTATACTGCTGCCCGGAATTGTCATCAGTTCTGGAGAAATTACTTGCAGTAAGGAGTTTACGGCTGCCTGATCCTGAGTCATTGGAATAATTTCCAGTCCTGCTCCCTTTGCTATTACCACAGAAGTAGAGGTTGTATCCATGTGAGCAAGCAGCTCTTTTGCGTAAAGAGCCGCAGTTTCCAGTCTGGTCATGTTTCTTGGACAATCCTTTGCCAGCATACTGTAGGAAATGTCAAAAACCATTGCTACAGAAGCGCTGTTTTTCTGAACTGGCGCCAGATAGGTTCCCCAGGATATGCCTGAATAGGCCAGCAATGCAAAGATAAGAGCGGCTGTTAAAAAGCCCATGCGAAGCAAACTTCTTTTTTTGTATTGAAGCTTTAGCCGTAGAATGAAAATTCCCTTTAAGAGCAGCAGGCGTATAATAACTCCTATTAAAAAGAGGATTATAGCGGGCAGCAGGGCTTTTTTGTAAAGGGTGGTTTCTGAATTTTTAAAGGTAAAACTCTGTTCACTTGCTTCCTGGCTGGCTACAGCTTCAAGAGAGCTTCTTAATTCTTCTATAGTCAGGACTTCGTAATATTTTCCGCCGCCTGTAAGGGCTATTTTTCTAAGAGCGGCAGAGTTGTAATTTGATTCCAGATATCCAGCCTTGGTCTTTCCGCTTTTTGGGTCCGTGTATTCAATTGGGATTGTTCCTCTTGAACCGATTCCTACAACATAAAGCTTTATGTCATATTCGCGGGCAAGCTGGGCTGCCGTTTCAGGATGAATTTTTCCTGCATTGTTTTCGCCATCTGTAAGAAGTATGATACATTTTTTTTCTGCCGAAGAGTTTGTCAGATGATAAACTGCGGTGCTTAAGCCGTCTCCCAGGGCAGAACCGTCTCCCATATTTCCTACGACAGTGTTTTCCAGAGTCTCTTCAAAATACTGATGATTTACTGTTGTCGGGATTGTAACTGCCGCTTCACTTCCTACAGAAACAAGTCCAAAGCCGTAGCCTCCCTGTAATTCCATAATTGCCCTGATTGCATTTTTTGCGGCATCCAGGCGGGTAAGTTCTCCTAAATCCTTTGCTGCCATAGAAGGACTTGTATCCATTACAAAAACAATGTCTGTACCAGCTTCCCTGTAGATTTTTTCCTTTTGATTTTTTACCGGGCCTGCAAGGGCTGCTATAAGAGTTATATACGAAGCTAAATAACAGAGCTTTGCCAAAATAGAAAGCAGCTTTTGTGATTTATGCTTCCATTCAAAGCCTTCTCCCTTCCAGTCTGAAAGCACTGCGGGAACTGTATTCCTTTTAAAAAGGCCACTTTTTCTAAGCAGGTAGAGAAGGGGAATTACAAGCAGAAATAAGAAAAATGCGGGATTCTGGAAGCTAAGCATTCTGATTTTCCCCCTTTTTTTCAGGTTTCTTTTCTATCGTAGAAATTGCTTTGAGTAAATCGTCTGTAAGCTGATTCCTTTCTGAGTCCAACAGTTTGTTGTCTGAACTGTACCTTATGTAGTCTGTCCTGATAAATATTTCAACAATTCTGGCCAGGCTTTCATTTTTTTCTTCCAGAAGTCCTGCTGTCAGCTTCATAATTGTCGGATAAATTTCTGAGCTGGTTTTTTGTGAAAAGTCGAACTGGAACTTTACAGACAGATATTTTCTGATGATTTTCTGGACACTTTCTGCCCAGACCTTATCTGAACTGGTGGTCTGGTCTCTTAAGGCCTGCAGCTTCTTTTCGGTTTGACGTCTGCTGTGTTTGCATTTTATAGTCAGCAGCAGATTTTTTATAAAGAAGCTTACCGACTGACGTTTTATTATCAGTCTTATGATTAAAAAAGTAAGGACAAGAATAATGATAATCAGAGAATATATTTTGTAAGTGGTTCCCGGCAGCAAAATAGGAGGTGTTTCCTCCTTCAAGATTGTCTGCTTCTGGCTTTCTACCAGCGAAACTATATTTACCGGCTGCAACTCCAGAATATCTTCTCCTAAAAAAATTGTAGGCAGTGTCACTTCTCCGGTTTTCCAGGGTACAAAGCTGATTGTCAGCTGATAAAAGTCTACCCCGGCTGGAGAAAGGCTTACTTCTTTTACGTCAAAATCAGCTAAAAGAGCTCTAGCTTCCTGTCCCTGAATTAATGTATCAAAGTCAAGCTTTGCGGGACCTTCTTTTGTAACTTCCTTCAGTTCCTGACTTGCAGAGTTGAAGCTGCAGCGTATTTCTGCCCTGTCGCCTATGTAAACCTGTTTTGGTACCAGTACCTGCTGGAATTTTAATTGACTCATTGCAGGCCCCCTTGGTTTAAGGCGGCATAAAGAACGCCAAGGGCTTCTTTTTCTGAATCAAAAATTACGGGGCGCACTCCGTGAGACAGGCAGAAGCTTTTCCATTTATTTTCTTTATCTTTTGTGTAGGAGGCATAGCTTTTCTGAAAGGCTTCTGAAGAAGATGGCAGCTCCTGTGAACGTCCGCTTTCTATATCTGTAAAAAGGGCATTACCTATGGAAGGAAGCTTTTTATCTGCAGGAGACTGCAGGCAGAAGGCTATTACTTCGTTTTTTTGTGCTAACTGAATTAAAGGCTTTTCCCAGCCAGAGGCGCGGAAGTCAGAAAAGATGCAGACAAGGGAATGGGAATGTAAAAGCTTGCCCGCTCCTTTTATGGCATTTGCCAGCACAGAGCCTGTGGTCTGCCTTTCGGGCAGGCGGTCCATTTCGGTAATAAGCTGCATGGTCTGATTCTTGTTCAAGCCGGGCTTGCAGGAAAAATAGATTTCTCCGTCAAAAAGTACGGCACCTGCCGGGCAGGAATTAAGCTCCGCTGCCAGGGCTAGAATGGCACTGGCTTCAGAGGCCGCCTGAAATTTTGTCCTTTTCCCATCTAAAAGCTGCATGGAATAAGAGCCGTCTAAAATAATGAATACCTGCAGCTCCCGGCTTTCTTCATACTGTTTTATGTAGGGGTGGCTCATGCGGGCTGTTACGTTCCAGTCTATAGTGCGCACATCATCACCACGGATATATTCACGAACTCCTGCAAATTCCATTCCCTGACCTTTATATAGGGAAGAAAATCCGCCGTTTTTCATACTGTCCGCAAGGTCTTTTGCTATCAGCTTGAGATAATTAGCTTTTGCAAGGAGGCTTTCCCTCTGTTCTGCAGGCTTTGGCATAATTATGGAAGAGGAATAAAGTCCAGTATTCTTGAAATAATATCGTCACTACTAATATTGTCTGCAGCGGCTTCGTAAGAAAGAAGAAGACGATGGCGTAAAACATCAAGTGCAACGGCTTTTATATCTTCCGGTAATACAAA
>JAIKYB010000148.1 GCA_024683675.1 Treponema sp. | reverse complement strand
AGAAAGCTCATAAAAACGTTCGCTAGTATCTTTTGCAGTTTCATATATTCTTTCGATTTTCATATTTGGAAGTATAAACTTGGATTATCCTGTTGGATAGTTTGATAATTTTCTGAATGGTGGACTTTTTTCGGTTGCAGTACTTTTTATGGATGGAAATGCTATGGACGAGCAGAATGAAGGTAGTGTTCAGGTGCTTCAGTCTATCAGTGATATTAAAAGTTCTACAGATGTAGTAAAGACAAATACAGGAGTCCTCCTTGAAGGCGGTAAGGAAATTGGACAGGAAATGAAGATTCTTGGTGATGTAAACAGTGAAATTACCGATTCTATGAATGAAATGGCTGCCGGCTCAGGTCAAATTACAAAGGCGGTTGAAGCCTGTCACAATACTGCAATCACTTTGTCAAAAATATTTACAGGAAGTTTTCTGCACCCAATTTCAGGGTGCGTTTTTTTATACTCATGCTATAATAAAATTATGTACCGCATTGCAATTTGCGAAGATGAAAAAGTAATTTTAGATTTTGAAAGTTCACTCATAAATGAATGGGCCCAGGGGCCACTCTGCCAGGGAGATTTCCAATTGGACACATACCCCTCTGCAGAAAATTTTCTTTTTGAAAGCCCGGACAAGGCCCCCTACGACCTTTTAATTTTTGACATCCAGATGAAGAATATGAACGGAATGGAGCTTGCAAAAAAACTCCGTCAGAATTCCTGCAAATCCTCCATCATCTTTATTACCGGCATTCCAGATTACGCCATTGAAGGCTACGAGGTTGGAGCCGTCCGCTATATTTTAAAACCAATAAAAAAAGAAGTCCTCTTCCCCCTGCTAGATTCCCTCTACCAGGAAAGCAAAAAAGAATCCCAGAATTATTTTGTTCTAAACCAAGGCTCTGATATAGAAAAAATTTCCTTTGACCAGATTCTTTACCTTGAAGCCCAGGGCCACTACGTTTTCTTAAAAACTGAAAATTTCGACCGCCAGTGGAAGGCATCCTTTTCCCAGGTAAGCCAGAGCCTTTGCCAAACTCAGCCTGATAAAGTCAGCCAGTTTTTCTGCCTGCGCCGAGGCCTTTTAGTAAACCTTGCCAGAATCTCCAAAATCACCCGCAGCGAATGTATTTTAGATAACGGCCAGACCCTGCCTGTTGCCAGGGGTTTGTATAAGGATTTGAATCAGGCGTTTATAGGGTATTTCAGAAAGAATACTCCTTGACCCCCCAAACATTTTCAACAATAATTTACCTATGACTGATTTAATAAAGTACATCATCCTCCTGCTTCTTCTTATTCTCACTGCAATCCTGACCACCATCCTCATTCTCCGCCACAAATACCAGAAAAAGCTGGAAGATTTTCAGGACTCGGTTCTTAAAAAACAGAGGGATGAAGTTCAAAACATTTACCAGACTATGAGGGCCTGGCGTCATGATTATCATAATCACATTCAGTCTATAAAGGCCCTGCTTTCTATGGGTAAAAAAGAAGAGCTTTCTGAATATCTGGACAATCTGGAAGAGGATTTGGACTCTATTGATATTGCCATTCGTACCGGGAATGTTGGTCTTGATGCAATTCTTAGCAGCAAGGTTTCTATTGCTCGCAAAAATAATATTGAAGTAAACTGCACGGCCAAGGTTCCTGACCAGCTTAAAATTACTGATGTTCACCTATGTGCTATTGTTGGAAATCTGATGGATAATGCTATTGAGGCCTGTGAAAAAATTGAAAATGCTGAAAAGCGATTTATCCGAGTTTATATTGGTCTTTTTAAGAGCCAGCTTTATATTTCTGTTTCAAATTCCACAAGTCAAAAACGCCGAAAAAAGCTTAGCGAACTGATTACTTCCAAGCAGGGAGACCACGGCTTTGGCCTTCACCGCATAGACAAAATTGCAGAAAAATATCAGGGCTATGTAAACCGTAAAAATGAACCGGGCATTTTTGCGACTGAGGTAATGCTGCCACTGTAAAGGGGGGCGCTATACGTTCGCTTCGCTCACTACTGAGTTTTCTTCGAAAACTCACGGGAAGTTTACTTGGGGGCGTTACGGGGGCAAGCAACTTGTTGATTACCCCCGTTAGAAGGGGTGGCGGAAGACCGCTTGCGGGCTGGAGACAGGGGAAGGCTTTCCCCTCCTTGCATTTCGTGTACTAATTTTTGCATTTGGTGCACCTTTATCAAAAGGCCTTTAGAAGTCTGCTAGGATGAGGGCGAGAGGTTAAAATGAAAAACAATCAAAATCAAAAAGAAAGGAAAAACTCTGCTCTAAAGAACACCTGCCTTGCTTATGGGCAAATGTTTAAGCGCTACCCTGCTTCTCCATTTATTCTGCTGCTGCATATTATTGCC
>JAIKYB010000139.1 GCA_024683675.1 Treponema sp. | reverse complement strand
CTTATGGATGGACTTTCCCTCCATCATTATACAGTTGAACCAGATTGGGATCACAAACACACAGCTACAAACTTTGATGAAAAAGGCTGGTATCTTGCTCTTAAAAATTCTGGCTTTATGGAAACTCTTGTTCGTCGTCATGATGAAATTATGACAAAATATGACCCAGATAAGAGGATTGCTCTTGTTGTTGATGAATGGGGTATGTGGCATGCTGTTGAACCTGGAACAAATCCTGGCTTCCTCTACCAGCAGAGCACAATCCGTGACGCTATTGTTGCCGGAATCCATTTTAATATCTTCAATAATCACTCAGACCGTGTTCGTGTAGCAAATATTGCTCAGGCTGTAAATGTACTTCAGTCACCTGTTCTTACAGAAGGAACAAAGATGGTTAAGACTCCAACCTGGTATGTATTCCACATGTATAAGCCACACATGGATGCTACTCTCCTTGCTTCCCGTGTTGCTACAAACCAGATTGGTCCTGATGACGCACGTGTTGATGCAGTTACAGCATCAGCTTCTCACAAGGATGGCTGCTACACAATAAGCTTCACAAACGCTGAACTTACAGGCTCTAAGCAGATGACTATTTCTCTTGCAGGCCTTAAGGGAAAAATTAAGGAAGCAAAGGGAACTATTCTTGCCGCAACAACAATGCGCAGCTGTAACACCTTTGATGTTCCAGATAATTTGAAGGAAGAAAATCTTCCTGTTCAGATTACAGGTGATAAGGAAGTTCAGATGACAGTGCCTGCAATGAGCGTTGTCACAGTTACCTTAAACGCATAAAAATGGATAGAATCTGTCCGGAATGTGAAACTAAAGCTTATCTTTCCTCTATGGATATGACTCCTGAGCTGCTTGAAGAAATGGCGGCTCAGGAGCCTTTAACAGAGGATAGCGTAAGTCAGGAAATTTACAGGCAACGGCTTGAAATCTGCCAGAAATGCAGTAGACTTATAGGCGGAATGACATGTGCCGAATGCGGCTGCTTTGTGCAGTTCAGGGCCCGTCATAAAACAGCCGCCTGTGCAATCGGGCGATGGAAATAAGGAACTAACATGGACTATTATGACAAGAATGCAGTAGCGCCAGTACCACCAATGGGCTGGAATAGTTATGACTACTATAACACTACTGTAAATGAAGAGCAGGTTCGGGCTAACGCCGAATACATGGCAAAAAATCTTAAGCAGTATGGCTGGGAATATGTAGTAATTGATATTCAGTGGTCTGATCCTGATGCTGGAAAACGCAATAAAGAAGGGATTCAGTACATTCCTTTCAGCCGCTTTTGTGTAGATGAATATTCACGCCAGATTCCGGCAGAAAACCGCTTTCCAAGCAGTAAGGGAGGAAAGGGCTTTAAGCCACTAGCTGATTATATTCACTCCTTGGGTCTGAAATTCGGAATCCACATTATGAGAGGTATTCCCCGTTTTGCAGCCCACGACCATATGGCAATCAAAAGCCAGGACGGAAGCAAAGTAACTGCAGATATGATAGCAAATCCTTATTCTTTGAGCCGCTGGAACCCTGATATGTATGGAGTTGACGCCAGCAAGCCTTACGCCCAGGACTATTATGACTCTGTTTTTGAGCTTTATGCCCAGTGGGGAGTAGACTTCGTAAAGGTTGATGATATTTGCAACACAAATATGTACCCTGCAAATCCATATTCAGCAGAAAAAGAAATTGAACTGATTGCAAATGCAATTGAAGACTGTGGACGTCCAATGGTGCTTTCACTCAGTCCTGGACCTGCTGTAATTGAAAAGGCCCACCACTATGAAAACTACGCAAATATGTGGCGTATCACAGATGACTTCTGGGATGACTGGAAGCTTTTGAAGGCAATGTTCGAGCGCTGCGAGGTTTGGCAGAAGCACACAGGTAACGGCAATTGGCCAGACTGCGATATGCTGCCAATGAATGTCCTTGGTTATGGCTGGGGAGACCTTACAGACAAGAATAACAAGGGCTGGATGTGTAAGTTCACAGAGGAAGAAAGCCGCACAATGATTACTCTATGGAGTATTTTCCGGGCTCCTCTTATGATAGGAACAGATCTTCCTCAGCTTGATGACTTTAGCCTCTCTTTGCTTACAAATGAAGAAATTATTGCCATGGACAAGTGTCCTAATCAGGCAAGACAGCTTTCACCATCATTAAGTGGAGAAAAAATTGTCGGCTGGTATAATTTTATTGGACTTGGAGAAGACGGACAGAATCATGCTTATTACGCCTTCTTTAATATAACAGATGAAGATCAGCCTCTAACCTTTAATGCAAAAAGCGTAGCAGAAGGAAAGCCTGTCATCCGTGATTTGTGGGAACATAAGGACCTGGGTGACAGCGTAAAAATTACACTGCCACCTCATAGCTGTAAGGCCTTTAGAGTTTAGAACTTACCACCGCCGAGCGTTGCTGAAAGCTTTAAGGCAACGTTCGGTGCACTTTCAAAATCTTCGAAAGTGACATAAGGTCCAAGACCAAACTTAAGTTCATTGATTGGTGAATAATAAAGCAGAGCAGAAAGGGTCATTGTATTAATGAAGCTGCTGCTGATTCCTGCCGCACTTAAATAAGTCTGCAAGTTGCTTGGTAAATCTTCTTTCCCAAAATTAACCATTCCGAATAAAGCTGCAGTTATATCACTTCTACCAAATACACGGCCAAAATTTACAATTGTGGCAATGTTATGGCCATAAGTCAGTCTAGGAATTGAATATGGAATTGACATCCCATTCAATTGAATAACTCCATCTATATAATTATCAACATTATTTCCATCATAATAATACTGGGCGGCCAGTAAAATATTCTGGTCCTTCCAATAACGGCTAAAGCCTGCAGTTGCCTGAATTATGCTTGTTTTATCATCCCAGTCAGTATTTGAAGCCCACTCTGAAGCAGCTCCATAACTGTAAACAAATTCACCAAAAAGGCTGAAGCTCTTAAGACTACCAGAAGCAGTAAGCATTGCCTTAGGTGCATCCTGATATTTCCAGAAGCCTCCAAGTCCAAATTCCCAGCCTCCAAGAACAAGGTCAAACTTGCCGGCAAGGGCAGTATCCCGGGCATAAGAGTCAAAGGTTGTATTGTTTACAAAATCAGTTGAAGGAATTACATATAACCATAAGCAGTTCTGACTATCCGGAAAGGTAATCTGTGTACGAAGATTAAGACTTCCATTTACCTGAGCATCTAAATCTTCAGGATTAATTGAAGAAGTATTTATAATATCTGAAACCGGGCTAAAGAAGTAACCGGTTCCCCAGGTTACAGTATGAAGCCCAAAGCGGAAAAAGGCTCTGTCTGCAATAGAAAAATCTGTAAAAAGTTCCTTTAAACTGAGCCAGTCTGAAACGCTTGTATTTACAGTCGTGTAAGCAACTTCTTCTCCGGTATAAGGATTTGTATATGAATTTTCGCTTGCATAAGAAAGAGCTTGCAGCTGGTAAGGATAGGCAATTCCAAACTTGCTGTACATTCTGAGAGTCTGACTTGGACGGGCATCTACAGTAAGATAGGCAGAGGCAGAAGGAGTTAACAGAGTATCCTTAAAATGCTGACCAAAATCTTCATCATCATCTGCATAAAGAGTGGTAAGAGTCGAAAGCCCCATATTGAAATTTCCACCGATTTTAATTGAGCCGTTTTCAAAAAGCAGACCCTTGCTTAAATCACTTTTAGCACTTACATCAGCAACATCTTCTATGCCATCATCCTCAAAAAAGAAATCATCATCTCCACCAAAAAGCTCGTCATCACTTTGAGCAAAAAGTCCGGAGCCTGCAAAAAGGCCTGTAGCAAGAATAAAAAAAACAATTTTCTTCATAAAAACACCTAAAACAATAAACTAGTTTAATCCTTCAAGATAAGCCTTTGTAAAAATCTTATCCGGCAGAGCATCAAAAGTAAGGTCTGAAATTATCTGCTGGGTCTGTTCTCCCTTGTTTAACTCATCACGCAAAATTGCCTGAGTTGAAACATAACCTGCAGGAACCTTTGCATATTTTGGAATAAGAATTGTACGCATAAGACGGTCAGAACCAGAAAAATCTTCTTCTTTAAGTACAAGAGGAATATCTCGGCGGATATAATATTTTGACTTTACATAAGAAGGCTCTGTTGTTTTTGCAGTCAAGGTGATTATATCTACATCAAACTTTCCAAGCTTACCAATTTCATAGCCGGTAACTTCATAATTTTCACGCCAGCGGTTATCATTCTGTTCAACATCATCAAGCTTTACATCTGAATCAGCCAGGGCTTCTTTTATAGAAGTATGAGAAAACTTACGGCTGATTGGGTCATAAGACCAGATGTTGTCACCGTCACGAAGGTAACCAACTCCCTTGTCTGCCTCGGGGAAAAGCTGAACTATAGTCATAAGGTCCTTGTCGGTACGTTCAAAAATCTTGTACTGTACGTTTTCCTTTGGTTTTCCAGGCTTTTCTATTACAAGGGAAATTGTTGCAGAATAGTCTCCGTGATAGGCAAGGACATCATCTGTTGATTCCATGATTTTGTAGGCTTTTTCTGCATCTTCAGCGGAAACCTGGGCAAAAGCAGCACTTGCAATAATTGTTACTGCGGAAATAATCGATATTAATTTCTTCATAAAAATCTCCATATAATCTTTATTTTACAGTTCTAAGAGCTTCTGCAGGATTCATTCTGGCAGCCTGCTTTGCACTTCCCCGAACAGCAATAGTTGTAAGTATAATCAGAATAATATACTGAATCGCAATAGAAAGAAGCGATAATTTAAATGTAAAATGGCCCTTTTGAAGGAAGAAGGTCAAGGATTCATTGGTAATTGGAATACAATGCACAATAAACATGACAAGACCTGCAAAAATAAGTCCTGCAAGAGCTCCGATTATACACAAGATTACAGCCTCATTTGTGAAAACCCTGCGGGTGTCTTTGCCTGTCATTCCCAGGGCCCTCATTGTTCCAATTTCACGAATACGTTCATACAAAACCATACGGTAAGTATTAGAAACGCCAACCATAACAATAAGAAGAATCACAATAAGAATTACAGTTGTTATTATGTGAACAATATTTAAAACCGTCTTAATCTGAGGGATTTCATCGTACAAGGTTTCAACTCCATACTTTACCCCCTTCCATTCATTTTCAGGCTTGCGTACATCAATCTGTTTTTCAATACCCCTTCCAATATTAGTAGGGTTTGTTTTCATAGCTTCCATGCGGTTTGTTACATTTATTTCAGGGTTCTTTTCGCTATCCTGGCGGATTCTGTTTTCTATTGCAATGGCAGCCTGAGTCTGCTTATTTTTATCCCGCAGATAAATAGAGAACATGGAATAACCGCCTTCCGGCATTTCAACAATCTGATTTACATCTTCAATATCTGCATAGGCCTGCATAGTATTTACAAATGAGTTTGATTTTAGGATTCCTGTTACTGTCAAATCAGCAAAGGTGTTCTGCCCATAAACAGTGGAAGTTGAATAGATAAC
>JAIKYB010000093.1 GCA_024683675.1 Treponema sp. | reverse complement strand
ATGACGATGACACAATTCATGGACCACAACACTGTCCAGAATTTCCTGAGGCATTAAAGCAAGCAGACAGTTAAAGTTCAAATTACCTTCAGCAGAACAAGAGCCCCAACGTGACTTCTGAAGACGAATTGAAATGCGCTTGTAAGAGATTCCGGCAATTTTTGAGTAGTATTCTACTCTCTGGGGAATTATGATTCTTGCCTTTTTTTTAAGTTCTTTTATATCCTCTGGGCTTAGCGGCCCCATTTCCTCTGCAAGAGCCTTCTGATTTTCAAGCTTAGTAAGTTGTTTTAGAATCCAATCCTTCTTTTCCTTCATAAAGGCTTCGGCATAAGATGTAGGAGTGCCAATTGGGGCTTTTACAATAATCTTTTTATCATCCCCAACATGAATACTCATTGTCCGGCGGCGGGATTTTAAAATTACATAATCTAATTCCATAGATAATCTGATTATAGCAATTAGATGGCTTTTAGACAAAATCTGTAGAATCATTCTACTAATGAAAAGATATATTATTTTTTTATCATCCCAATTATGCGAAGATATAATAGAAGTTTTAGAAACTGCAGATACCCGGAGGATAAAATGAACGAAAATCCGCAGATTAAATTTAATGATGATGAAATGGCAAAACACGCAAAGTGCTTTAATCAGCTTTGTGCAAAAAATGATATTGCAAGCTTTTGGTGGGATACCAACTTTTTAATTAAAAGAGAAGAAAAGCAGACTTTCCCAAAGGTTATAAAAGCGATTATGGACTCTTATTCTGATAAAAAAATAATAAAAGAAGAGGGTTTTGAATCCGCAAAGACTGCAGTAAATAATATGAAAGCAGGCTGGAATCTTGGGAACACCTTTGATGCTAACAAATCCTTCTGCCTTTTTAATGAAGAAAAAAAAGAGTGGGAAGAGACGGTGAACCTTACCGGGCTTGAAACTGAAAGCTGCTGGCACATGCCAAAAACAACAGCAGAAATGATTCACTATGTAAAGGAACTTGGCTTTTCTTCTGTAAGACTTCCTGTTACCTGGGCAGGCCACCTTGATGAAAATAACAAAGTGTCCCCTGAATGGATGGCTCGTGTAAAGGAAGTTGCTGATTATGTTCTTGCAGAAGGCATGTACTGTATAATAAATATACACCACGATTCAGGAGCAAGAGGCTGGATTCGTGCCTGCGAAAGCTCTTATCTTCAGTATTCAGATCGCTTCCGTGCAATTTACAGTCAACTGGCAGAAACTTTTGCTGATTATGATGATAAGCTTCTGCTTGCAGGCATGAACGAAATTCTGGATGAAAATGCCTCCTGGGCTGACCCCACTCCACAGGCATCTTTATGGTGCGATAAATGGAATCAGCTTTTTGTGGATACAGTTCGTGCAAGCGGTGGTAAAAATAAGGAAAGAAACCTTGTAGTTATGGGACCTGCCGGAAAAAGCAGTAAGCTTGCTATGGAGCAATTTAATATGCCTTCGGATTCAGTAGAAAATCACCTGATTTTTGAATTCCATAACTATGATCCGCAAAGTTTCTGCTGGCCGCAAAACAAGGACGGTTCAAACAAGGGAGAAACTCCTTATTGGGATGAAGAAAAAAATCCTAAGCTTCTTGAGGCGGTTTTTGAAAATCTTATGGCCTTTGCAGAAAAGCTTAAAGCACCAATTATTTGTGGTGAATATGCAGCCTGGCCTAAGGTAATATCCAACTAAAAGGAAATCTGCTATTATGGGGATATGAATTTTTATATCCCCACAAATATTTACCTTGAAGACAATTGTGTATTAGCTCATAAAAATGATTTTGCCTGCTTTGGAAAGCGGGCATTAATTGTAACCGGTGCTCATTCTGCAAAAGCAAATGGCTCTCTGGATGATGTAATTGAAGCCCTTAAAGCAAATCAAATTGAATATCAGATTTTTAGCGAAGTAGAAGAAAATCCTTCTGTAGAAACTGTGGCTAAGGCTGCTAAAATGGGAAAGGATTTTCAGGCTGATTTTGTAATTGGAATTGGTGGCGGCTCCCCTATGGATGCATCAAAGGCAATTGCCCTTTTAATTGCAAATCCAAAAGAAAATGAAGAAGTTCTTTATCAGAAAAAGGATTTAGCTTGCCTTCCAGTAATTGCAGTTCCAACAACCTGCGGAACTGGGTCTGAAGCGACAGCCGTTTCGGTACTTACAAATCACCAGATGGGGGTAAAAAAGAGTATTCCTTATAAAATCTTCCCGGCGCTTGCCCTTGTAGACGGGAAATATCTTGCCGGAGCAAAGAAGACCTTAATTGTAAACACTGCGGTAGACGCCCTTGCCCACCTGATTGAAAGTTTTTTGAACAGTAAGACTAACGAATTTAATAAAATGTTCTCGGAATACGGACTTTCCCTCTGGGCAAAAAGTAAGGAGGCCCTGCTTTCTGACAGGGAGCTTTCGAAGGAAGAATATCAAAGGCTGATGCTGGCTTCTACCATAGCGGGATTGGCTAT
>JAIKYB010000039.1 GCA_024683675.1 Treponema sp. | reverse complement strand
GCATCAAAAAATTCCAGCTGTACATCTGGAGCTATATACATTTTTCTGTTGTAAGACAAAGAAACAATCTGATTTGCAGCAGCTACACAGTCATTTTCATCATATAAAGGCTTCCAGGAAAACTTTTCACCCTTTTTTCTTGCCTGTTTACCCAAGAATTCAGCGTCTCTTGCCTGAATACGGGCACTATCCATCATTACAAGATTAGCAATATCTCGGGTTGCCGGGGTTGCGTAAATATTTCCCTTATAGCCCCTTTTTGCAAGCAAAGGCAGTAAACCACAGTGATCCAAATGGCCATGTGTAAGAATTACAGATTCTACCCTTTCATGATCAACATCAAAATTACGGTTTTTTTCATCAGATTCCTTACGCTTTCCCTGAAAAGCACCGCAATCGACCATAAACATTCTTCCATCAATTTCAAAAATATGGTTTGATCCGGTAACTTCCTGTGCAGCACCATGAGAATAACATTTAACAGACATAAATGCCCTCCTGTAGAAAAATATCTTAAATAAATTATAAGCCCTATCATTTAATAAGGCAAAAAAAAACACTACTTCCAAAATCCAATATATTGAAGTATAATAGAAGAATGTATATCCGCGAATTCAAGGAAGTGCCTGAAAAGCTTATCAATAATGGAAAAGCTGCCTTTGGTACATTTAATGGCCTTCCATCAAAAATAGATATAAAGGGAATGTTCGCTCCCTATGCCGGTATCCCGGTTCCGGCCTTTCTTTCAAATCTTCGTATAAAGAGCCGATTAAACTATGTTTTTTCAACTGAAAACTTTATAGGTAAGGCTTCATTTATAGATTTCAAGGCAATTGGTCTTGCAGAATTCGTTTTTTGGAATAAAGAAAGTGGTAAGAAATATATTTACCACACAGTTATGCCTCCCCGTCGTCGTTTTGTTCCAACTCTTACAACAAGAGGAATCTGTGCCAGCTATCGAAAAGCCCGCTTCTTAAAGATTTCCTGGGGAAGAAAGCATCAGCATCATGCCCTGACCTTTAAGGTAAAAGGAGACAGTGTAAGACCAAACGCAGAAGGATATTTTTATTCTCCCCTAACTGATGATATGCATTGCGATGTTCTTAATGTGTGCCCTTCTCCAACATCTTCTCGCTGCTCTGCGACCTGGATTACATCTATGTCTGTAAAAGGGTATATTGCCTTGAATAAAGAAAGTGTTGAAGATTCAGAAGGCATTGCTATGATGAACCTTAACAGGGCATATTTTAAGCTGCATTCAAAATCCACTCTAACTTATGGACTTGGCAATGTTAATGGAAAAAAACTGGCCTTTTTTATAAAAACCTCAAATATGGATGCAGCCGATTCTGATACTTATAATGACAACACTCTCTTTGTAGACGGTAAAGCGACAGCCCTGCCTCCTGTTTATATAACTCATCCTTTTGGGCTGGATAAAAACTGGATTATTCAGGATACAGAAAGCATGATAGATTTAACCTTCACTCCTCTTTCCAGAACTTCAAAATCATTAAATCTTGTTGCTTTGAGAACTAGTTATGACAATATTTTCGGTCGTTTTGACGGTGTACTCCTTACTAGTGAAGGAGAGAAAATCACACTGAAGGGATTACCGGGAATCATCTATAGAAATTTGCTGAGGTTATAATATGAATGATGAAATCAACAAAACAGCAGACTGGGCTCCAGGAACCCTGGACAAAACAAGAAAGAATATAGGCGACATTAGCGATAAAGATGCCGCTGCTATGGCAAAAAAACTGGGCGGTCAGGTAATGTATGAACGCTCATCTTCTTCACCATCAGGAGCAGCTCCAAGCAAAACAGGGCGCATTGTAAGAAGCCCTGCTTCTGGAGGCTCGGCAGCTTCTGGCTCAGGAGCAGGAGGTTCTTCCTCTTCAGGATCAGCTTCATCAGGACTTTCTGCTTCTGGTCCAAAAAGACGCAGACGAGAAGATCTGCCATCAGTCAGTAAAAAAACAGCTGCCGCAATTGATAAATTAATGATGTCAGTTGAATATAAAATTAAGCCAAATTACGGAGTATTTAATTTTGTACGTTCCTGGCAAAAAAATGGAACAGAAAAAATTCTTCCAGAATTCTATCAATATTCCTTAAAACAGATGATAGAGCATATGGAATCCTTTATCACTGTAATTAAAACCTTTATTCAGATTTCTCCGGCAACCTATAAAACTAAGATTGCTACCGGCACTGAAACAAAGTTTAAGTTTTTAAGAATGGTAGCAGGCTGGACAATGCAGGGAATAAAGGCAGAATACTTTGAGCTTCAGAATGTGCAAAGCCTTATTGTAGCTGACCTTATTCCTTTAGTACGCTCAATTTATAAGTCACTCATTACCCTCTATTATTATGGAAATAATAAGATTCCTAAGCTGATTAAGGAAATCTATTCTGATATGGCAGCCTACCCAGATGCTCCTCAGGACAAGCTTTCAACTTACGCAAAACAGGCAATCACAGAATGGCTTTATCTTGATACTGAAATAATCAAAAAGCTTTATCCTCTTCTTATGAGAATGTGCTGTGATTCTTACGAACCATATCCATCCTTCTTTAATACTAAGGCAGGAGAAATCCTTAAGTTTGTTGATCTTCACAAATTCGATTTACTGCTGCCAGAAAAGCCAAAGGAGCCTAATGCCGAAGAAAAACCAAAGAAGGCAGCCCCTCCACAAAAGGGCTTAAAGGATTCAACAGTTGAAACAGGCTTGAAGCTTTTGAATCAGATGTTCCCAGAAGCTGGTTTTGACAAGCTGGATGAACATCCTGATATGTATCCTTACTTCCAGCCTCTCTTTAAATTTGATGAAGGCTTTAACCTTCTTTCACCTGATAATCCTCTGCAGGTAGTAATGGTTTTGCAGCATGTTATAGAAAACTGCTTCCAGGGCTGCCGCAATATTGTATTTAAGGAAACGGAAGAACCTAAAAAAGGAGCAGAAAGTATTCATGCGATAATGGATGACTGGTCTGCCTACCGTGAAGACACCTTTGAACGCCTTTATTGTGAACCACTTCTGGATCTTGTTAATTCTATTTATGCTCAGTCTGACTATGAACAGTCTCATGCAGGAAAGAGAACTATAACCTCTTTGCTCTGGCAGACAATGTATCACTTCCTGCCTAACTTCAAATTTGAACAGCTTATTCTTGAGCATCCAGCTGATGAAAGTAAGTTCAGACCTCTCTTCCATAGAACTGATTATGCAAGAAAGTTCCTTACTCTGGTTATAAACGAATGTGATGCAAATGCAAAAACAAGAGGAAACTGTAATTTAATTGAAAATCCTTGGGTGCATTACAAATTTGATATTCCAAATGAGGTTTCAAAGCGTCTGGATGTACTTTTGGGAGCCCAGAACAAAACCGCAACAACAACTGCAACAAACGCAAATCTCTTGAAATATACCCTTTGCTTTATTGCGGTATTGGACTGGTATATAAACAATCCTGATAGTCCTGCTTATACTTCAAATCCAATGCATATCTGGAGAGTTTCAACAGAAGACGGACGTCCACTCTTCTCAATTGAAGAAAGAAATGATCAGAACAAGCTCTTTGTAGAGGCTATCAAAGCCAGCTACAAAAACGGAGCTAAATAAAAGCTTACTTTAGATGATTAACCAGGTATGGAATTGCAGCTTCAAAATCAACTCCATACCAGTTGTAATCAGCATGAGAAAGAGTTTTGGAAATTGACTCAACTACGAAGTCTGCCGCTAACTGGCAGGCTTCTTTTAATTCCAGGCCCCTTACAATAGAACCAGTCAAAACACTGGCAAAAATATCACCGGTACCATGAAAAACCTGGGGTAAAAGCTTGTGAAAATACCAGTCAGTTTTTTTACTGGCTGAATCATACATGGCAATTCCTATTTTTTTATCATCAAAACGAATGCCCTTGAGAATAACCTTTTTGGCACCAAGTGCGGCTAATCTTGTAAGTATATCTTCAATATATTCTTTACTATAACCAAAGGCCTTATATTCCAGCCCCAGCATACAGCAGGCTTCTGTAAGATTTGGGACAATAACATGGGCATGAGAGCATAAATCAGCCATAGCAAAAGCAAAATCCTGAGTAAAGCCTGTGTAAAGCTTTCCATTGTCAGCCATACAAGGATCAACAATTATACTAGTATCATTTTCTGCAAAATCTGCAAAAAGCTTTTTCATAAGCTCCAGCTGCTCAAAAGAGCCAAGATAGCCGGTATAAATTGCATCAAAATGAAAAGCTTCTTTTTTCCACTGCTGACAAATTGGACTTATATCAGAAGTAAGATCACGGAAGGTAAAATCTTTAAAAGCAGTATGAGTCGAAAGAACTGCAGTTGGTATAACACAGGTTTCCACGCCCATGGCTGAAATAATAGGAAGCGCAACTGTCAGAGAGCACTTTCCCAGACAAGAAATATCCTGAACTGTAATAATCCTTTTCATTGCTTTGTTCTACCTTATACTAAAAAAAAAATCTATACTTGTTAGAAAAAATTCACTATATTATAAATGAAAAAATAATTATTAAGAAGGATTATCATGGCAAAGAAAAGAATTCCAATCACACTGCTCTGCGGCTATCTTGGCGCCGGAAAAACTACACTTTTAAATAGAGTCCTTACAAATCAGAAGGGCTATAAAGTTGCTGTTATTGTAAATGATATTGGTGAAGTAAACGTTGATGAACGTCTTATTTCCAAGGAAGCTCAAATCACAGATTCAAGCTCTATTGTTCCACTTACAAATGGTTGTATCTGTTGTACTTTAAAATCAGACATGGTTAATCAGATTGAAGATCTTATGAAGACTGGCAAATTTGATTATATCATGATTGAGGCTTCTGGAGTTTGTGAGCCAATGCCAATTGCACAGGCTATCGAACAGATTGAAGTAGGAAAACTTGACAATGTTGTTGGCGTAGTAGATGCCAGCCGCCTTGTTGAAGAGTTTGATGAAGGAAAAGCTCTTCTTAAAAAAGATATTGATGAAGAGGATATTGAATCACTTCTTATTCAGCAGATTGAATTCTGTTCTACACTCATCATAAACAAGAGAGACCTTGTAAGTGACGAGCAGATGAATATGGTTCGCGCCGTTATCAATAAGATTCAGCCTTCTGTAAAGGTTATTGAAACAACTCGCTGCGAAGTTCCAGTAGAAGATATCATGGGAACAGACCGCTTCGATTTTGAAACAGTTTACGCCTCTGCTGGTTGGGTAAAGGCCTTGGAAGAGCATGATGCTCACGAAGACGATGACGACGATGATGACGAGGATGAACATGAACACCATCATGGACATGGACACGATGACGAAGATGAGCACGGCCATGGACACGGTCACGGTCATGGACACGATGATGACGATGAGGATGAGCACGGTCACCATCACGGACATGGTCACGACGACGAGGATGAGCATGGTCACGGACATGGACACCACCATCATCACGAACATAAACACGAAGGAGAAAGCGAAGACGAATACGGAATCGGCTCCTTTGTATACTACCGCCGAAAACCATTTAACCGCCAGAAGCTTGATGAATACGCATCAAAATGGCCAAGAAATATCATCCGTTCTAAGGGTGTAATCTGGTTCAGTGATGAAGATGACATGGCTTACGTACTTGAAACAAGTGGCCGCCAGATTCAGGCTGGTTACTCAGGAAACTGGCTTGCATCTTGTCCACCTGCAGAGCAAAAGCGTGTACTTGCACAAGAGCCTGAAATGCAAAAGGATTGGGATGAAGAAGTTGGCGACAGAATGATTAAGCTTGTAGTAATTGGCCGTCACCTTGACCGCAAGCAGATTGAAGCTGACTTAGACAAATGTCTTGATGAATAGTTTTTCTCTATTCTAAATAAAAAGGTTCTGGTCCGCACTTAAAACGAAGTGCAAACCAGAACCTTTTTTTTATTCCTTTACCTGTTGAAACTTAGTCCCAGAACAAAGCCAAACCTTTCCACTTTTTGTCATTCCAGTCTGGGAATCTATATCCATAAAAAACAGCTCTCTGTATTCCTGATCTCTGGATGAAGCAGAAAAGCCAAACATAGGATTTTCAACTTTTATATTGGTTTTAGTAAGCACTGCCCCATTTGAATAAAAGCACATTGCCTTTTTAGAAGTTTTATCCCAGAAATAAAAGGGAGCTTCCTTTATATTGCAGTCAAAGGAGTTTTCATAAGCTCCAGTTCCCACAACTATATTTCCCAGAGGATAAAAGCCGATATCGTCGACAAGGATTCCTGTATAAAGAAGTTGATTTTTTCCTTTAGAATCCAGAACCTGCATACAAAAGCCAAACCTGTTTGTATGTATTTCTGCAGCAGGATTTTCCTGATAGCAGTCTACACACACAGCCTTAAAAAACATAGGATTTTCGTCGGAATTCATTTCCAGGCAGACCAGCATACGGGGACCTGCATTCTTTGCTTTAGGAATGTCGTATTCCGGTTCTTCATCCATATAGCAAACGATCACTCTTTTAAAAGACATTTCGTAAAGGGCACCTTTTAAGTGCTCGTAATTGTCTGTAAAAAGCGAAAGATATTCTTCATGACTAAGCTCCTGCATTGGACTTAGCTGCTGCCACTGAATCTGAGCATTGGCAGACAAAATAAAAATAAAAGAAATAAAAAGACCTGTTAAAAAACGTTTCATGGAACCTCCATTTATTATTGTAACATATATACTATTTTCCGCACCCACTTTTTCCACTTGTTGTAACAGAAGAAGTGCTTGCAGTGGCAGAAGGATTTGAAGGACATTCCACAGCTTTTTCTGCCTTTTCTGCATTTGCTGATTTTTCTTTTCCAGAATTTTCTGTTTCATAAATTCCTGAAAAAGCCCCCATATACCAGTCAAGCTTGTCACCTGCGACTAAATCGTTTGTACTCATAAAACATAATTCTGTTTTACTACCTCCTGTATGCCCCTGAATAAAAACAAAGCCCGCAACATTTCCATTTTCATCATATTGACGGGAAAGAACTGTCGCTACATGACCACAGCTTTCTGGGCTTTTTGCTGTAGGTGTATCTGAATTTCTCCAGACCAGACAAGTTCCCGGAGTAATAGAATTAGGATCTCGTAAGTAAGCCTCTACGGTTGCTTTTTTGTTAAGCTCGTTAGTACGAGCTTCACTTTTTGTCGAGGCGGTAACTCTTAAATAGTCCCTGTCATAGCCCTCTCTTACCTGTGTAGCTCCATTTTCTGCATTAAACATGGCAGAAGAAGTCGCCCATTTTGAATCCGTAATTAAACCCTGCTCATACAGTTCACCAAAATTCTTAGTTAAATCAGAGGTAATTGGTAAACCTGTCGCTTTACAAACCAGATAATCAATACAAGTTGAAGTATCCGCACAGTCGTATACAAGATAAATTCCCATGCTCCTGGCCAAATCGCCGTCAAGATAAGCTATGCCGTCAAACTTTGTAAACTGCAAAATAGCCCCTGCATATTGAGCATTCTGAGAATTTGTATATGAAGTTTTTGCAAATCCCTTGGAATCAAAATAATTCAGTGGATCACAGGCACAGTAAGCAAAAAGGTTGCCTCCAATTTCTGCCGGATCTTTACTGGTAAAGGATTTCATAAAGGGATTATAGTCCCTGTATCCAATTTCCTTAAAATCCAGAGGCCTGCAATCAGATGAAATGCAGTTTCCCCAGACGTCATAAGAGGACGCCTTGCTTCCATCCGTCAGCTCATCTGTACAAGCAAGCTGTCTGCCCCGGAAATTATTTACTATAAATGACGCTTCTGCATAAGAGCCCCTTGCCCCATCATGGTAAATTAGCACATAAAGCTCGCCGCCCAGCCCCAGCATGTGGTAAGGACGTTGACTTTGAGATAAAGAGTCCGACGAAGACTGAACAGTGCGGACAGAACCATATTCGCTATAGGAAGAATTTGTAATAGTACGGTAGTCTTCCTGATCAAGAGCCTCGTTATAAGAATAAAAACTAGAAGCAAGAGCTCCATTTTTCATAAGAAGCTCGTCGCATATAAGGCTGCTGGAAAGACCATCGTAAATAAGGGCATGCAGGTCACCTCCATCCTTGCAGAAGGAAGAGCGACGGCCCAGGCTGTCATATTTATATTCGTAAACATGGCGGGATGAGGTGGCCTTGTCCTGATATTCGATTCTTGTCGGACGGGCCTGGGCGCTGTAAGAAAAGGAAATCTGCTGGGTCTGCCCCACAAGCTGCTGAAGGCACCCATCATCGTTCCAGATAAAACTAATGCCCCCGCTGTCTGTATTATCAGCGGTCTTTTTTAAGAGGCGGTTCATGCTGTCGTATTCGTAGCGGATTGTGCAGAGGGCATTTGAAAGTGAAATTAAAGAGCCGTTTTTACTATAAGAGTAGTCTTCCTGCCAAAGCTTTTGCAGGGGGCTCAAGCTTATCTTGGAAGAAGAGCCCGATTTATCTAAGAGAGACTGAAGTGTGGTGAGAACATTTGAAGGAATCCTGCTATTTTCTATTTCAGCCTCAATAGAAGTCTTTACATATAAGCCGCAATTTTCAGCCTCTTCCCTGTAAAAATTAAAAAGCTCCTCCGAATAAGGGTATTTAGAGCTAATAAGTCGGCCATCCTGGTCATAGGAAAAAAGACTGCATTTACCATTCTTATCACAAAGAGCTTCTACCCTGCCCTTGGAATCATAAACAATAAAATCAGCTGCAATAATAAGTCCCTTTCTATCCCTTGTAACTATATAGGAGTTTTCTCCAAAGGAATTATAGCCGTAATCTCTAACCATTCCGGAAGAATAAAGAATACGGGAAATTCTTGAGGCTGAATCATAAAGGAAGGAAATCCAGACCCCGGAACTAGTATCCTCTACCCTTGTGACTCTAGAATTATTATCATAAGTGTAATTTATAGAAAAGTTCGGACCTTCTTTACGGATACACCTGCCAAAATTATCATAAGAATAATTAAGATTTATTCCATTTAATTTATCTTCTTGTGTAAGCAGATTACCGAAATCATCATAAATATATTCAATATCACAATTCTGATTTTTTATGCCGGTAATCTTAGCAAGCGAATTATAAGTAAGACAGGCATACTCCCCATTTCCAAAAGTTATGCTTACACTTCCTTTAGAATCATCATAAGTATAATTATCAAGTCTACCAGAGAAGTTCTTTTTTTGAATTATACGACCCTTTGAGTCATATTTATATTCAGCAAGCTTACCTAAAGGATTTCTTTCAGAAGCAATTGAGCCATCCGGATTTAAGGAATACTTGTACTGACTTCCATTTGCATCAATCCGGGAAAAAGAAGTGCCAGTCTGTTTGGAAATAATAGACTCTCCATTATCATAAGAATAAAAGCCCTTGTAGTTTCCATAATTATCATAAGAAAAGGATTTTTTTGCCCCGTAAGAATTAACTTCTTCAATTAAGTGGCCTGAATTATCATAAGTTTTTGAAGCAAGCAGCCTATTATTTGTCTTTTTTTCCAGAAGACGGCCAGAAGGATCATAAAGCATTTCTGTCGCAAGCAGATTTCCATTAAATTCAGCCGCAGTTAAACCGTAAGGAGCATATTCATAAGTTTTCTGATTTCCATAGTCATCCAAAGACTTTATGCAGTTTCCCACTACATCATAGAAATAGTTATAATGACCTCTGACATCACTTTCTTCGATTATGCGATTCCAGACATCCCTTTTGATAGAAGAAAAAACAGAACTATTATGCTTTTTTATTTCAAGGCAACCTTCATCATCATATTCAATTGTGTAGGAATATTCGCTTTTCCCCTGGAGATTTGTCAACTGACAGGAAAGCTCCCGGTCAGCCTTATCATAAGTGTAAGATGCTAAATATTTTCTTCCCCGAAGAGCAAGCAGATTTCCCCAGGCGTCATAGCTATAGGCTTCAATTGTCCCGGAAGAATCCTTCTTTTTTTCCAGAAGTCCAGAAGGAAAATATTCATAAATACTTGAATAACCAGCAGCATTTTTATGCTGCATTGACAGGCTGCCATCGCTCTTATAGACATAAGTCCAGACATTATGATTAGTATCATTTATAGATTTAAGCCTGCCAGCCTTGGAATAAGCGTATGACTTTTCGTAACCGTCTGGAGAATGCTTTTTTATCAGGCGACCTTCATTATCATAGCTCTTCACATAGGGATTCATAGAACCAAAGCTTTCATAGATTTTTAAAGAGGCTCTTGAGCCTTCATAACGAACCTCTCGGATTACTAAGGACATTTCCTTTAGAGAGGCGCGGGCATTTGAAGCAGAATCTGATATACAGGACCTGCTTTCTTTAGTTATTCTTCCCTGATTATCATAGGTATAATCTGTACGGATAGCCTGATGCTTTACCTTATTTTCTGATGGCAGGTTCCAGATATCATAAGCCTTAAGCTGATTATCCGGGTTATAATAGTATTCCGCAAAGAGTTTTCCGTTCAGAAATACTTTCCTTATATTATTGCGGCCATCATAAAGGATACTTTTTGTGTAAGTAGTGTTATCCAGCAGAGAGCTTTCACTTGAACTGATAAGTCTATTTCTTAAATCATATTTCTTTACAAGCTTCTTTTTATTTCCCTCTGTTATAGTTTCGCTTCTATCCCCATAGGAAATACTTGTTTCACTCCCCATAGGATCCTTAAAATAAACGGGCCGATTTTTTGAATCATAGCGCCAGAGCCAGCATCGAACCTTTCCGGAACTGTCTCTTTCTGTCTTTTTACAAACACTTCCATAAGAATTATATTCAAGTTCTACAGTCAGACCATTTTCGGAAAAGCCTTTTAAAAGACCGTTGGGATAATACCAGTAAGTTCCACATAAATGACCACAGAAATATGAGCTGAGAAGATTCCCCTTGGAATCATAATTATAAGTATTAGAAAAACCATCAGCATCTACAGCTTTTGTAATCTGATTGAAGGCATTATATTCATAACGATTTACTCCCCCTTCAGAATCAGAAACCTCTACAGGACGTAAAAAATTGTCGTAATTGTAGAATTTACTTTTTCCATCCTTTTTAACTGAAATAATTATACCTGAAGAATCTTTATCAAATTCCGTGATTGAACCATAGGCATCACGTGCATATAAAAGATTTCCCTTAGAATCAAAACGATAAAGTTCCGTCCTTCCAGCAGGAGAAGTTCTCCTCATAGTTCCAGCGCTAAAATCAAAGGAAAAGAATTCTTCATGTCCATTTTCATCCTTAACACTGCTGACAATCTTCCGGCCATTATTTGTCTCATAAGTGATTTCCACAGAAGTATTATCAGCTTTTTTTATAGAGCTGAGAGAAGTTCCATCATAAGTATAAGAGATTTTTACTCCATCACTATCTGTAAAGGACTGCAGATATGAACCTGAATAAGAATAAAGCCCCTTACCGGAAACAGGCCCCGAAAGCATTGTAATATAACCGGATGAATTTCTGCCCACTGTTATTTTTTCGCCTGTTTTTAAGGTAATTGAAGTAATCCGTCCATTTGTACTTTCATAAATAGTTTTATTACCCTTTCTATCAACTTCCTTTTCCAAAATCCCGTATTTTGAAAAATATCTTTTTTTGCCATCCTTTTTTTCAATTAGATAGCCACCCTCAGCCATCTTACTATTAGAAATATTTCCATTTGAATCCAGACTATAAGCCTTAATTCGACAGATTGCAATTTGACTTAGAGGTGTCCAAACCCCGTTCTCAAATTGAAGGGGAAGTTCATTACCATCCTCTTCTATATAAATAATGAAGGAATCGCTGCCAAAAGAACTTTCTCTGGATGAAAAACGTCCGTAATCTGCGTAATGGTTTCTTTCTATTAATTTTTTATTAGCTTCTTCAAGTTCAGAAATCTCTGCTAAGCGCTCCTCATAGGCCTCTTTTTGTGCTAAGGACAGTTCTTTTGCATTTTCAATTTCCTCGTCAGGATGATTCGGATACTTATTGATATAGTCATCACATAAGGCAATTTGCTCTTCACAAATCTTTATAAGCTCTCTTAAGCTTTCAATTTCATAGTCAAAAGAAAAGGAAGTTGAACGCAAGATTCTTGAATCCAGAGACGAAGACCAGCCATAACCAAAGGATTCTGTATAAGACTTAGAAGTGAGTTTTCTTGAAACTGTAAACTTATCCAGAAAATCCTGGGCTACATAATCGTCATAATCAAGAATATATTCTCCGCTGCTTACGGAAACCGGATCTCCAGAAGTTTCCATAGATGCATAATATGCTCCCAGGGTATTATAAGCCGCTGTCGTTATATCTGCCTGCATGGAAACTTCACTATAAGTTTGAGCAAGCAGAGACTTCTGAAAATCTATGTAATTATTTACAGCCTTTCTTTCCTCACTGCAAATTTTAATATATACATCTTTACCTGTGATGGATTTAACCTTACGCCCTTTTGTAAGCATCGTTTGAAGCGATTTGATTTTATCCTGCCGCTCTATATAGCTTTTTGTGATTTTCGTTAGGGCGTTTTCGGCCTCCCTGGCTTCTGCTTCCAGCCTGGCCTGCTCTTCATTTACCTGGGCCTGGGCGGCATTTTCAGAGGAAGAGGACCCCTGTTCTGATGTGGCACCCTGTTCTGATGTGGTACCCTGTTCTGATGTGGTCCCCTGTTCTGA
>JAIKYB010000243.1 GCA_024683675.1 Treponema sp. | reverse complement strand
AGACCGTGCTTACGAATATTGTAAGGCTTCTATTCCAGCTGCATATAACGACAAGGCAGAAATCCGCCAGAGTGAACCTTATGTAGTAGGACAGACAACTTACTCTACCTTCTCTAAACGCCCTGGAAATACAAGAACTTCCTGGCTTTCTGGTGCAGGTACCTGGTCATACTACGCAATCACTCAGTACATGCTTGGTATTAAACCACAGTACGAAGGTCTCTTAATCGATCCATGTATCAAACATGATTGGGACGGCTACACTGTAGAACGCCGCTGGCGCAAGATGAACCTCCACATCGAAGTAAAGAACCCACAGCATGTATGTAAGGGTGTTGAATACATCGAAGTAGATGGAAAACGCATTGATGCTGCCTTTATTCCTGTAGATATGATTAAAGACGGCTCTAAGATTGTTGCTTACATGGGAAAAGATGCAAAAGCTTATCCTGTAGAGCGTGTTTAAGCGTTAGTCTTTAGAAAGCATAGAAGGGCAGGCTGATTTTAGTCTGCCCTTTCTTTATATTCTCTTATGTTCTCCTATTGCATAAAAATCCCCTTTCTGATATATTCTTTGATACGTGTTTAGACTTTAGGATTATTGGTGTTTAATCCCCGTTTTACACTTCTAGTCGGGTCTGGCATCAGTCTTCTGCAGATTGGATTACGTTTCCTTTTTTCCACTGCTCAGGGCGCTTATAAATTATAAGAGGTATTGTATGTACGCTACAATTGAATTCAAGGGCAAGCAGTATAAAGCAGAAAAAGACCTTGTCCTTACTGTAGATAAGCTTGATGCTGAAAACGGCACAAAAATCGACATCGACACAGTTCTTTTAGTAAGTGATGGAGATAAAATCAGTGTTGGTACTCCTTATGTTAAGGGTGCTAAAGTAACTGTAGTGGTTGAAGAGACTTTCAAAGACAAGAAGGTACTTGTATTCAAGTACAAGTCAAAGAAAGATTATCATCGTGTAATCGGACACAGACAGCAGTATACAAAAGTTCGTGTTGATTCTATCACACTTGCATAATTGCTTTAATCTTTATATAGGAGACTACTATGGGAAGAACTAGAGGTGGAAGCGGTGCAAAAAACGGCCGCGATTCAAATCCAAAAAATCTGGGTATAAAAAAATATGCTGGTGAAACTGTTACTGCAGGTTCAATTCTTGTTAGACAGCGTGGAACAAAATTCTATCCTGGTGAAAATGTAATGAAAGCCGGAGATGACAGCTTGTTCGCAACTGCTGACGGAAAAGTTGTTTACAGCGAACGTATGAATCACAAATACATTTCTGTAGAAGCAGCTAAATAAGTTTCAGTATTTATTTAATGAAGTGCCCGGCGTGACGTAAATCAGCCGGGTATTTTTTTTGGAGTTTTTTATGATTGGTTTTGCAGACGAAGCAACTATTGAAGTTCGCTCTGGTAACGGTGGAAATGGTTGTGTAGCCTTCCGCAGAGAAAAGTATATTCCTCATGGTGGACCAAACGGCGGTGACGGTGGAAAGGGTGGAGATGTAATCTTTACTGTAAAGCGTAATATGCGTACCCTGGCAAAGCTGCGTCACAGACATTTTTTTAAGGCTAAAAACGGTGGTGATGGTCAAGGCTGGAATCGCTTTGGTGCAGACGGTGAAGATTGTGTAATTCCGGTTCCACCTGGAACTACTATCAGAGATGCCGAAACTGGTGAAATTATTTATGATTTTTCTACCGCAAGTGGTGATGAAAGCTTTACTTTCCTTACAGGAGGAAACGGTGGTTGGGGTAACGTACATTTTAAGACCTCAACAAATCAGGCTCCTCGTCATGCTAATCCGGGGCAGCCTGGTGAAACCCGTAAGCTTATGCTTGAACTGTCTATTATGGCTGATGCTGGTCTTGTAGGCTTCCCAAATGCAGGAAAATCTTCTCTGCTTACCTTCTTTACTAATGCAAGACCAAAAATTGCTCCATATCCATTTACGACAATTATTCCAAACCTTGGAGTTCTTCGTGTAGATGATGACAGTGATATCATTATTGCTGATATTCCTGGAATTATTGAAGGAGCTTCAGAAGGACTTGGCCTTGGAGATACCTTCCTTAAGCATATAACAAGAACCTCCTGCCTTATTTTTATGATTGACTGTTCAGATGAAAATTACCTTACTGCTTATTCTACACTTTGTAGTGAGCTGGAAAAGTATTCTGACGAGCTTATGGAAAAGCCTAGACTTGTTTTATGTAATAAGATTGACCTTGAAGGCGCTTATGAACATGCCGTAGAGCTTGCAGAAAAAATCCGTGCAGAAGAGCCTGAAACAAGTGTAATTCCTGTTTCTGTAATGGCTGGTCGAGGAATGAAGGAAGCCCGTCAGGAAATTATGAAGCTGGTAAATAGTCAGGAAAGTAAAACAGAAAATCAGGGAGCAGAAGCAAAAAGCTTTGGAAGTGATTTTCTTGCATCCCGAGCCATTATGGATGAGGATGATATGGAAGATATACAGTATCCTGGTAGTGAATCCTAAAGCTAACTTGTTTTAACTGCCTATTTTGAGTATATTTAAAAGGGATTAAAAATCTTATGGACTATCTTGCACTTATTGATGACATTCGTGAATTTACAAAAGCAAATGTAAAAAAATCACGCTTTGAGCATTCTGTCAGAGTTGCTGAAATGACAGCCAGATTATGCCGTCTTTATTCTTTAGATGAAACAAAAGGTTATCTTTCTGGTATTGGACATGATATGTGTAAGGATTTTCCAGCTGAACAGCAGATAGCTCTTGCCCAAAAGGATGGAGATCCTATTATGGATTTTGAACTAAAAAATCCATCTTTATTACATGGAAGGGCCGCTTCTGTATTGATGAATGAAAAATTTGGCATTAAGGACAAGGAAATTCTGGAGGCAGTTGCGTATCATACCTCTGCAAAAATTGGATTATCCGATCTGGGAAAATGTCTCTTTATAGCAGATAAAATAGAACCTGGTCGTCCTCAGTCAACAGATGAATATAGGGAAGCTTTATATAAACTTTCATTGGAAGATATGTTTTCTACAGTCTTTTATGAAAATTATGAGTATGTTACTAAAAAGGGGTATACTCTTTATCCTGATACTCTTAAGCTTCTGGAATATTATAAAAACAAGGTGGGCAGTAAAAAATGAAGAAAAAAATTAGAAATGAACAGAAAGGTATATTGTTCATAGCTTTTATTCTTGCTTTAGCAGCTATCCTTGTACTTGTTTTTTCTCTTGCCCTAAAGACAAATACTGTAAATGAAGTTGTCACAAGAGATTCCAATGTTAAAACGCTCTTTATTATAGAAGATGAAGACTCCGAAGTTCTTTTTTCCAGCGTAATGATTTATTATCCGGAATCCTATAAGGCTGCCCTTATTAATCTTCCAGGTTATACAGGTGCTATCTGGCAGTCTTTAAACCGAGTAGATATGCTAAAAAGGGTTTATTCAGAAGCGGGAGTTGAAGCATATAAAACAGAAGTTGAAAAATTATTAGGAATAAAGGTTCCATTTTATATCATTCTTGATTTTGACGATTTTATTAAAATATCAGATTATCTTGGTGGTATGAGAGTCTTTATTTCTGAGCCGGTAGATTGTGTTTCTGAAGAAGGGGAGCGCTGGCTTCTTCCATCTGGAGCTATCAATCTTGATGGTGATAAAATTGCGGTTTATTTGCGTTATAGACTTCCTGAAGAAACTGAGTATGATGTACAGGAAAGATATCAGAATTGTATGGCGGCATTCTTAAGCGGTATTCATGATAAGAAGTACGAAATCTTCCTTAATGATGATAACTTTAAGATTTATTCTGATTGTGTTACTTCAAATCTTACTAAGGAAGAGGAAAAAACGCTTATAAAACTGATTGCGGATGTTGATTCGGAGTCAATTCTGCGTCAGACAATTACAGGTTCTTTGCGTCGTGTTGATGATCAGTTATTACTCTTCCCTGATAATAATGGTGAATTTATTAAGGAAGCAGTACGTCAGAATGTAGCAATCTTGAATTCTACAGCAGATTCTATGACCAGTCGTGTATATGTTATAGAGATTCAAAATGGAACTACAGTGCAGGGCCTTGCCAGAAATACAGCAATTCTCTTCCAGAATGCCAGCTATGATGTACTTAGCCCGGTTAATGCAAGTCGTAATGATTATGAAGAGACCGTGATTATAAATCATATTGGAAATGAAACTGTAGCAAAGCTGGTTGGTGAGTTTATCCATTGTACAAATATTAGAGATCCGGAGCCTGAAGAAGAAGCTGCGGAATCATCATCTGAAGCAAATGTAGACTTTACTATTATCCTTGGAAAGGATTTTGATGGTCGATATGTTCGATAAAAGGAGCACTTTATGAAAACAACAGAAGAAAAGGCAATAGAAATTGCAAAGCTTATGATTGACGGAAAGGGAAATGATGTTGTTCTTCTTGATATCAGTGGACTTAACAGCTGGACTGATTATTTTGTAATTGTAACTGTAAACAGTTCTGTGCATTGGCAGGGCTTGTATAAACAGATTAAGGATTATATCAAGAATAATGATATGGAAATCCATCTTACAAATAAAAAGAGTCCTGATGGAGATGACTGGAATCTTATTGATTTAGGTTCTGTTGTGGTTCATCTTATGTCAGAATCTGCACGTAATTTCTATGATTTGGAAAAATTATGGCATGCAGGCCGTCTTATTCCACTAGAGTAAATTGGGGAAAAATTTAATGCCGGATTTAAATCCGGCATTTTTTTGTGCTTAATTATTCTTCGTCGTCGAAGCCGCTTCTATAGCTTCCGTAGCCATCTTCTTCTTCAACGTCATCGTAGGGTTCATCTACATCTTCTTCTTTAAAGACATCGTCAAAGTAAAGGTCTTCTTCATCATCAAATTCGTCCAATGCTTCGTCGTCTTCTTCGTAGTCGTCAAAATCATCGTCGAAATCTTCATCAAAGTCATCGAAATCATCATCATAGGAAAAAGACATAGTCATCTCTTCGAAATCGGAATCAGCAGACATAAATACCTCAATATTTGTACTTTTTCTAAAATGTAAATCAGAGAGCATGAATTGTCAACTAGTCAGAAGTATAATTTTATTTTTTATTTTTTGTTAAAAATATTTGTTATGAATTTGTTATATTTTAGTAAGTGGTTTGACAAGAATCAAAAAATAGATATAATAAGAAAAATAAGATGAATTATGATTTTTCAGTCAAAGCCTATGCAAAAGTTAATTTCGGATTAAAAGTTTTGCCAAAGCGCCAAGATGGATTTCATAATATAGAAAGTATATTTCAGACAGTCGATTTATATGATCAGTTGAATGTAGCTCTTCTGCCAACTAATGAATGCAGAGTGACTTGCAATTCAATGTCCTTGCCTGAAGATAATACTTTAGTAAAAGCTTATAAAGCATTTGTAGAAGTTTCAAATTGCTCTGTTCCAGGAGTTGATGTGGAGCTTGTAAAGGGAATCCCCTCTGGGGGAGGCCTTGGTGGTGGTTCTTCGGATGCCGCTGCATTAGTACGAGTGCTTGAAAAATCATGCGATGTGTTGCTTTCTGAAAGCCAGTTCGATTACATTGCTTCTAAAACTGGAAGTGATGTTTTCTTCTTCATGCATTCTGATGAGGAAGGAAAGGCTTGTGCTGTTGTTTCTGGGCGTGGTGAAATTGTAAGAAGGATAAAACCTCGGCATGATTTGTTTTTGTTGCTGGTTTTTCCAAATGTTAGTTCTTCTACAAAGGAAGCTTATTCTCTTGTAGATGACTATCTTGCTGCAAGAAAAATGGTAACAGGGACTGCTTTTTCTAACTTAGAATCTGTTTACAACAGGTCTGTAGAGGAGTGGAACTTTGTAAATACCTTTACACCGGTTATTACGGAGACTTATCCAAAAGTCCGTGATGCATTGGATCTACTAAAGCAGAACGGGGCCCCTTTTGCTGAAATGTCGGGGTCTGGATCCACAGTTTATGGTGTATTTACATTGCAGCAGCAGGCTGAAGAAGTTCAAAGAAAGCTTGCTGGTGTTTTTGATTCTAAACTTGTACAGACTGTCTAGAGTTGTATTTAGTTAATAAGGTGGAAAAAAAATGCAGATAACTGAATTGCGTATTAGAAAAGTAGAGGACGAAGGAAAATTACGCGCTTATGTAACTGTTACTTTTGATGATTGCTTCGTTGTTCACAATGTGAAGATTATTGAAGGAAAAACTGGCTTGTTCATCGCTATGCCAAGTAGAAAAACAGCAAACGGTGAATATAAAGATGTTGCTCATCCAATAAGTCCTGAATTCAGAAATGAAATTCAAGACAAAATCCTGGCTGAGTATGAAGCTGGTCACGTTGAAGTTGGTAGCTCAGAAGACTAACAACTTCTAATGATAAATTGGGCCGTCGTCAAGCGGTAAGACACGGGCTTTTGGTGCCCGCATTCCACAGGTTCGAATCCTGTCGGCCCAGATAAAAAAGAGCTCTCCGTAAAACGCGGAGAGTTTTTTGTTTTAACGGCATTTGAAGGAAGAAGCCGGCAGGATTCGAACCGGAGCGCCCGCAAAAAAATTGCGAGCAGTGCGGAGCAATTTTTTTGAAAAGCGAGCAAGGATGCGAGCGACAGGGCGCGGAGGCGGCGCAGAGGGAGCCAACAGGAGGTTGGCGACCGTCGCGCCGAATCCTGTCGGCCCAGCATAAAGGACTTCCTGTAAAGAGCAGGAAGTCTTTTTTTTAGGGGTATTTCACGCAAGCCGCCGACAGGATTCGAACCGGAGCCCCCGCGCAAAAAAGGCGAGCAGTGCGGAGCGTTTTTTGCGAAGAGCGAGCAGTGCGGAGCATTTTTACAAGACTTTTCCACGAAACTTTGTTATTATTAAAGTATGGATGTAAAAGATTTCCGTGCAGCTGCTTATATGAAAAATGCTGCTTCAAATGATAAAAAAGAAAATAGTGAATCAAAAAATCAAAAAAATACAAGTGCTGACTGGACTTCAGGCCTTCAGCATTTTACAAAGGAAACTGTAACTTCTGAGCCTGTTAAAGAAAATGCTCAAACTATAAATACTCAGCCACAATCTGTAACTCTTGCAAAAATGCAAAAGAAAACAGAAGAAAAAATGCAGGCGGCAGCCTCAATTGCAGAAAGTAAAAGACGACTTAATAATGCAACGGATTTCTTAAAAAGCGGCGGACTCATAAAAGTTCCGGAAGGTCAGTCTCAGGCAGATGGTAAAGATTCTGTATATCGCCGTGTAGCAAAATTTCTTCTTATTATTGGAGAAGATGAAGCTGCAAAAGTTTTACCACATTTAAGCGAAAAGCAGATTGAAAAAATTATTCCTGAAATTGCTTCAATAAGAAGTGTCAGCAAGGAAGAAGAAGCTGTTATATTAGAAGAGTTCAATGCTCTTGTTAAGCAGGCTAAAACCGAAGGTGGAGTAGAAACCGCCCGTGAAATGCTTGAAAAGGCCTATGGTAAAGCCCGTGCAGAAGAACTTATAAAGAAATCCATGCCTTTGCAGGGAGAAGTCCCTTTCCGTTATCTTGAGGATATGGAAAATGATAGAATTTACCAGCTTATAAAGGGAGAAAATGTAGGCGTTCAATCCATTGTTTTATCTCATCTGGACCCCAAAAAAGCGGCAGGTATTATTAATTCAATGGCTGCAGATGAAAAAAAGGAAGTTGTATTAAGACTTGCAAAAATGGAAGCTGTTTCTCCTGATATAATCCGCCGAATAGATCAGGCAATTCATGAAAAATCTCTGCATTTAGAAATTGATGATTCTGAAAATATAGATGGAAGAAATGCTCTTGCTCAGATTCTTAAAAAAATGGATTCATCTGCTGAAAAAGATATTCTCTCTTATCTATCTGATGATGATCCGGATCTTGGTAAGGATCTTAAAAGCAGACTCTTTACTCTTGATGATGTTGTAAATGCTGATGATCAGTATCTGCAAAAGCGACTTGCAGAAATGAAAGAAAGTGAAATTGCCTATCTGATAGCAGCAAAACCAGAAGACTTTCGTGAAAAAATCCTTTCAAATATTTCTGCCGGACGTAGAGCAGAGGTTCGGGAACAGGAAGATATTTTAAAACCAATGCGCCGTTCTGACTGCGAAGCTATTACAAGCACTTTTATGGCAAAATTGCGTCAGGCTTATGAGCAGGGCTCGCTTTACGTAAAAAATCGTAACGACGAACAATATATTTAATTAAAAAAATTAGAGATTTATTCAATTCAAAAAGATATTCCTTACTGAAAAAGTAATAAGTAAAGGTATACTTAAATCAGTGAGGAAAACTATGTCTTTGTTTAGAAATTTTAAATCAGTAACCTATTGTGTAGCCCAGTGGGCAGAAAGAGTAAGCGAAGAAGAACTTCGCAAAGAGGCTGACTGGCTTCAAAAGTATGTAGGAATTGATAAGGTTTATCTGGAGACTTACCGCGGAAGCTTTGCATCAGAAAAGCAGATAAAGATGATTAAAAAGGTACTTTCAGAATATGGAATTGAAGTTTCAGGTGGTATTACTACCGTTACTCCAGACTTAAACGAGTCAGACAAAAAACGTCATCGCCTTTTTGATACCTTCTGTTATTGTAATGAGCCAATGAGAGCTCGTCTTAAAGAGGTTAGCGAATATACAGCAGGTCTTTTTGACGAATTTATTATTGATGATTTCTTTTTTACCCAGTGTATGTGCGAAGACTGCCGTCGCGAAAAGGGGAACCGCAGCTGGAAGGAATTCCGCCTGTCAAAAATGAAAGAGGTTTCTGAAAATCTCATAATAAAACCTGCAAAGGCTGTAAATCCTAAGATAAAAATCATCATAAAATATCCAAACTGGAGAGAAAGTTACCATGAAACAGGCTACAATCCTGAAGAGCAGAAGGATATCTTTGATGGTATTTACACAGGAACAGAAACCCGTCATGGAGCTCAGCAGGACCAGCATCTTCCACGCTATCTAAGTTATTCTCTTCCTCGTTATATGGAAAATGCCTCTCCAAATCGTAATGGAGGAGGCTGGTTTGACCCATTTGAATGTGACAGAATTGATACTTACCTTGAACAGGCATATCTTACAGCCTTTTCTAAATCAAAAGAAATTATGATGTTCTGCTGGAGTGCCATTTATAATAATAAGAGGGCAACTCCTCTTGGCTTCCAGTATGAAAAAATTGATGAAGTTTTAGATAAGTGTGGAAATCCTTGCGGAACAAAGGTTTATATTCCTTTTAATTCTCAGGGAGAAGATCATCTTGAAGATTTCCTTGGTATGGTTGGAGTTCCAATGGAACCTAGCCCATATTTCCCTTTGGAAAATGGTAAAAAAACTGCAGATAAAGTTTTAGTGACCGCTTCTTCTTTAGAGGATAAGGATATTTCTGAAAAAATCAGGGACTTTATGCTGGATGGTGGTTCTGTAATTGCGACTGCGGGCTTTGTAATCGGAGCTCAAAAGGCTTCTGAAGCAGGCAGCTTTAATCCTCCTTTGTCAGAATATACTTCAATTCGCTACACAGACCGACGTTTAGATGCTGATGAATTTCAGGTAACTGTTTCCGGCTTGTATGGCAGAAACTATATTAAATCTGCTGAACCTATAAGCTTCCCATTGCTGGAGCATCGTAATAATTCTACCTGGTCTAAAAGTAATGCAGGCCACGGAGAATATCACGAAAGCATAATAATGTTCGATACTTATGGTCAGGGGATATTTGAAGTAATAAATCTTCCTGATATGCCTTCTAAAATCCGCGATTTGCCGGCAGAAGTTCTGACTAATATTCGTTACGAGCTTTTGGATGGCAAGGTTTGGATAGACAGCGGATATGGAGTTTCTCTCTTTACTTATGATAATGACACTTTCGGCCTTTATTGTTATACTAATGATGGTTGTGCACCGGTAGATTTTAATATTCATGTAAAGGGAGCTTATGCTCTGGAGTTTATTCCAGCACCCAAAGAGCCTTCAAAATGGCGACCTGCGGAGATTAAGCCTCTATATACAAGAAAAATAGAATTTAATGCCTCAGAAGAAGAATCTGTATTCCATACAAGGCTTATACCTGGTGACTTCCAATTCTTCAAATGTGTAAGGTCTTAGGGGACCGGTGGTAAAGGGTAATATTATAACTTTACCATCTGAGTGAGGTTATTATGTTCGATTTCCTGGATGAGGAAAACATTGGTAAAGAATATGGCGGCTTTGTATTAATTGCAATTGATGATTTGAAAGACTATAAGTCCAAGGGTGTTTTTATGCGTCATAAACGCACAGGACTTGAGTTGTATCATGTTGTAAATGATGACAGGGAAAACACCTTTGCATTTGCCTTCAGAACCTTCGCTAAAGATTCTAAAGGCTGTGCACATATAATGGAACATTCCGTTCTTTGTGGTTCGGAAAAGTATCCCCTTAAAGAGCCTTTTATAACACTTGCGAGTACAAGCCTTAGTTCTTTCTTAAATGCAATGACTTATCCGGATAAAACAGTATATCCTGGAGCATCGGTTGTACGTGCTGATTATTTTAATATGATGGACGTATATGCCGATGCTGTATTTTTTCCAAAGCTGGATTATGAAACCTTTATACAGGAAGGACACCGACTGGAAATGGATGAAAATGGTAAAACCAGCATCCAGGGGGTTGTTTATAATGAAATGAAGGGAAACTATTCAGCTTTCCGCGATGTAGCTGTAGACCGTCAAATAAGTTCAATGTTCCCTAACTCTTTTGTTGCTTATGATTCTGGTGGAGACCCAGAGGTAATCCCAAGTCTTACTTACCAGGAGTTTTTAGACTTCCATCAGAAATTTTATAGCCCGGATAACTGTCTTCTTTATTTGCATGGAAATATACCAACCTCAGATCAGATTGATTTCTTAAACGAACGTTTCATGTCTCGTATAGAAAGGAAATATAATTGTAATAAAGATATTGAAAACTATACTTCAAAGCTTCCTCTGGTAAAAAAAGAGGTTCAGGAGCTTCAGCAGCTTAAAAATCGAAGGGAATCCTGCGAAATCAGACAGTTGGCTCCTGAAACTGGAAGCACAGGTCTTATTGTCACAATGAACTGGTATTCCGGCTCTTCTAATATAGAAAAATACTTCCTTTCTGAAGTTCTCTGCGGAAATGATAGTGCACCTCTTTCATATAAGCTTAAGGAAAGCGGCCTTGGTGATGACTTAAGCCCTCTCTGGAACAATTTCGGACAGCTTCAGGAAGAATTTTTCTGTTATGGTCTTAGTGGTGTAAAAAAAGGTGATGAAGAAAAGGTTTATCAGCTTATCACTAAGTCTATTCAGGAAATTTATGATGAAGGAATTTCACAGGAAGATGTTGATTCTGCTGTAATGGGAATAGACTTTAATCTGCGAGAAGTAACCCGCTATTGGGGACCATATTCTCTTGTAATCATGGAAAAGGTTCTTAAGGGTTGGAATTACGGAAAGACTTGTTCAGATCAGCTTACTCCAATTACATCTTTTGAAGAATTTAAGGAACGTTTACGTGCAGATAAAGACTTACCACGAAAACTTATTAAAAAATATTTCTTAGATAAGGATGTTGTAATAAAGTATGTAGCAGAACCTTCAGCAGAATTCCTTCAGAAGCGTAATGAAGCTGAAGCCCAGCTTATTAAAAAACTGGATGCTGCTGCCGACAAGGACAAACTAAAGAAGGATTTGGATAAGCTTCATGCCTACCAGCAGCATGTAGAAAGTCCGGAAGAAACTGAATGTATGCCAACTGTAAAGCTTGCAGAACTGGACCCAAAGGTAGAAATAACAAATACAAAAATAGATTTTGTAGAAGGTTTTGACGGTTCAAAGGTTCCTTTATTTATAAATGAAGAAGCAACAAATGGAATTTTTTATATTGATGTAATGTTCCCATTTGATCGTCTTGCTCCTTCTGATTACCGCTATATTCCTTTCCTCTCTGGTGCAATTACAAATATGGGTTGGGATGGCAAAGACTGGGATCAATGTATTACAGAATCCTCTTGTGTGATGGGGGATGTATGGGGCAGGGTAAGCACTGGTGTTGTCAGTGATTGTGAAGCCTGTAAAGAAATTGCTGAAAAATACAAGGACTTAAATATAATTGGCCGCAAGTGGCTTGGCATAAGCTGTAAGGCACTTACTTCCATGTCTAAAGAAAGCTTAGACTTGCTTGCAAAAATCATTACAAGCATGAGCTTTGATGACGAAAAACGCTTTGAAAATTTGCTTGGTGAAATGGAGGCTGATAAAAAAGCATCCTTTATTTCTTCTGGACGTGAATATTCTTTAAGACGTACTAATTGTATGAAAAAAGAAAATCATGCCCTGAATGAAATTATGTGGGGTATTTCCCAGCTGATTTTTGCCCTTGATTATAAAAAGCATTCTGCTGCTGAAAATTTAAAAGAGTTGAAGCGTATTTATGATTCTTGTCTTGCTTCTGGTGGTATTATCCATATAACAGCTGATAAAGCTTCTTTAGATAAACTTCTTCCAATGCTAAAGGATTTTGCCAAGTCTGCAAAAATAACTAAGTTGCTTCCTGGAATAAAATATCCGCTTGAAGAATATCAGAAGTTAATCTACCAAAAGGAAGCTATAGAAAACAATTTGCCTCAGCTTATTAAGGTTGATTCTCAAACTGGTTATGCTGCAGCTACTTCTTCAGCTTCAACATATCTTACAAAAGAATCTACAGCAGAAGGAATATTTGCAAACTGGGTTTCTACTCATACCTTCTGGGATAAGCTTCGTACAACAGGTGGTGCATACGGGGCTGGAATGTGGATTGATTCCATTCAAAATTCAGTTTATTTTACAACCTATAGGGATCCAACACCTGAACGTTCAATTAAGGTTTTTGCAGATTCCATGAAAGAACTTGCTAAAAGTGGAATCCCTTCAGAAGATGTTGAGCGTACAGTCGTAACAAGTTATTCTGATTTAATACAGCCAAGTTCTCCAAGAGATAAGGCTGCAAGAAGCTTTGAAGGGCTTTTATTTGCAAATCCATCTGAATTGCGACAGAAGAGAGTAGACAACATACTTTCAATTAAAGAGGAAGATGTAAAGGCTGCTGCTAAGAGAATTGCAGAGAATGTAGAAAAAGAATATAAAAGTGCAGTTTTCTGTGATAAATCTAAAAGTTTTTCTGGAAATATTATAAATCTTCCTTTATAATAGTAAAAACAGTCTTAAAAAAGAGGGTTATATAAAAAGGACGAAAAATATGGATAAGAAAACAAAACAGTGTATTCAGATGCTTCGTGACTTGGTTTCTGATGTTCAGGGGGCTCCCTTCCCAGGGTCTGAACTTAAACTAGAACTCTACGAGATTTGGTATGAACATGCGCAGAGATCAGCAGTTCAGTGTTTTGAGTATCTTAATGATAACTTTCCTGAAGAGCAAAAGGATGTAACAAAAACAATTGACAAGCTTTTTAAGTAAGTTATAAAGGACGCCTGTTAAGGCGTCTTTTTTTTATACAAAGTGAATTATTAAGGTTTTCTTATTATTTGCCGAAAATAAATCTGTATAAGGCTTTATAAAATGACAAAGAATAATAAGAAAATAAAAGATCTCCGCTTTGGTTTTACCGGAAAAAGACGAAAATTTGGAATAAATTATTGGAGATTTTTCTTTTACGGAATAAATTCAATTTCAGGCTCAGAACAGATGTTTTTCATTGAGCTTGAGATGCTGAATCCATGGTTAAATCCTTCTGAGCCATATTTAAGTTATAAGTCTAGAGTTTCTATCACTGCAGAAGATTTACAATACGCTCTTGCAGGAACCCAATCAGCCCATAATCTTGAAACAGAAGAGTTAAAGCTTCCTTCTTATTGTGCAATTCGTGTTGGTAAAATTGGCGGAAGGGCAAAGCAAATCTGTTCTTATTTTTCTGTAAGAGAAATGAATTTTCATTCAAAGCCTTTTGAAATCCAGATTGGAAACAAATTCTTTTCAGAAAATCGTATTTCAGGCTTTTTGAATCTTTCTAAAGAAGAAGTTGCTGAACATCCGGAATATTTGTGTGACAGCGGAAGTGTAACCTGGGAGCTTAATTACGAAATTGATAACGAATATAAAGAAGGTTATAAGAGCCCGGAAATGCGCTGGTTTCCTTTTGGCTTAAAAACTGTATTTACCGGAAAGCTTAATTTTGATGGTGTTGATTATATAGTAGATCCAAGAAAATGCTGTGGTTATATAGAAAGGTTCTGGGGTAAAACAATGCCTGAACCTTGGTTCCACATCACTGCAGAAAATCTTACAAGTGAAATTACAGGAAAAACACTCTTTAATTCTTCTTTTGCTATTAAGGGTAGCTTTAATGAAAAGGTATCTTTTCTTGGCAAATTTGAAGATGTAGAAATTATCTTTGCAGCAGACAGCCGGCAGAAATCCTATTCTGCGGTTTGGGATTGTATTCAGATGCCAGAAGCTGAAGATATTGATGAAAATCTTTTACACTGGTCTGTAAGTTTACACAATAAAATCTGGGTAATTGATATAGATGTTTACTGTAAAATCAGAGAACTCTTTAATCGTTCTATAGAGCTTCCTGATAATTCCAGAAGAATCATGAATCTTCTGGAAGGTGGTACAGGAACCGGCGAGGTAAAGCTTTATAAAAGGGTTGGAAGTACCCTTGAACAGATTGAACATGCAAATCTTGTAAAAGTTGTTTGTGAATTTGGTCATATAGAACAGGGACAATTCTAAAATAAAAATTTGTCTATTTCGTAAAATATTACTATCTTTGATTATGTGAGGTGGTAATATGAATTACGAAAACTTTACAATAAAAACTCAGGAAGCTATACAAGAGGCTTCCTCAATCGCAAATAAGAACGATAATTCAGAAATTGGAACAGAACATGTTTTACAGGCTCTGCTAGAACAGCAGGATGGACTTATTGCTCCCCTTGTTGAAAGAATTGGCATTCCTGCCGGCCAGCTTATAAATAAGGTTAAAGATATTATCCTTTCTAATCCTAAGGTTTCTGGGGCAGCTCAGCTATATTTTTCATCTGCTATGCAAAAGGTTCTTGCAAAGGCAGAAAATGAAATGTCAGCCCTGCATGATCAGTATCTTTCGACAGAACATATTCTGCTTGCAATGACAGAAGCAGATGACCGTACTGCAGAGCTTTTGAAAAAAAGTGGCATTAATCATAAGGCTGTTTTAGAGGCATTAAAATCAGTTAGAGGAAACCAAACTGTAGATTCTAATGATCCTGAAGCAAAAAGCCGTGCACTTGAAAAATACTGCCGAGATTTAACTGCTGCGGCCCGTATGGATAAAATTGATCCTGTAATTGGACGAGATGAAGAAATTCGTAGGGTAATGCAGGTATTGTGCCGCCGTACTAAAAATAATCCGGTTATAATTGGTGAACCTGGGGTTGGAAAAACTGCAATAGTAGAAGGACTCGCCCGCCGAATAGCAAGTGGTGATGTACCTGAATCTCTTAAAAATAAAAGACTTCTCGCTCTAGACCTTGGAAGTCTTGTTGCCGGTGCCAAATTCCGTGGTGAATTTGAAGAAAGATTAAAGGCCCTTATAACAGAAGTAAGTAAGAGTGAAGGACAGATAATTCTCTTTATAGACGAGCTTCATACTCTTGTGGGGGCAGGTGCCAGCGAAGGCAGCATGGATGCCAGCAACCTCTTAAAACCAGCTCTTGCCCGTGGAGAGCTTCGTGCTATTGGTGCTACAACACTTGATGAATATAGAAAATATATTGAAAAAGATGCTGCTCTGGAAAGACGTTTTCAGCAGGTTTACTGTGCAGAGCCAAGTGTAGAAGATACTATTGCAATTTTAAGAGGGCTTCGTGAAAAGTATGAAATACACCATGGAGTTAGAATTGAAGATGAAGCTCTGGTAGCAGCTGCCACTCTTTCAAACAGGTATATTACAAGCCGTTTTCTGCCGGATAAGGCTATAGATTTAGTTGATGAAGCTGCTAGCCGCCTTAAGATGGAAATTGAAAGTCAGCCTACAGAACTGGATCAGGTAGAAAGAAAGATGCTTCAGCTGCAGATTGAAAAGCAGTCTTTAAGCAAGGAAAGCGATGCAGCCAGCAAGGAACGTCTTGATAAGCTTGAAAAGGAATTATCAGAAATAACCTCTAAACGGGATGCCATGAAGCTTCAGTGGCAGAATGAAAAGGAAAGTATTGATAAGTCCAGAAAATTGAAGGAAAACTTAGAGCAGGCCCGCTTTGAAGAAGAAAAATATACCAGAGAAGGAAATCTGGAAAAGGCTGCAGAGTTTAAGTACAGCATCATTCCTTCAATGCAAAAAGAACTAGATGCCGCTTTAGCTGCTGAAAAAGAAAAGAAGGAAGATGGAAGAGATTCTCTTTTAAGACAGTCTGTTACAGAGGAGGATATAGCAAAGGTTGTTTCAAGCTGGAATGGAATTCCTCTTTCAAAGATGATGGCAGGGGAAAAGCAGAAATATCTTGAGCTGGAAAATGTTCTGCATAAAAGAGTTGTTGGTCAGGACGAAGCAGTTACAGTTGTCAGTGATGCAATAAGACGTAATCGCAGTGGTTTGAATGACCCTAACAGGCCTCTTGGAAGCTTTATGTTTATAGGTCCTACAGGAGTTGGTAAAACTGAACTGGCCAAAACTCTTGCGGATTTCCTCTTTAATGATGAAAAGGCTTTGACTCGTATTGATATGAGCGAGTATATGGAAAAGTTTAGTGTCACCAGACTTATTGGAGCACCTCCTGGATATGTAGGTTATGATGAAGGGGGACAGCTTACAGAAGCTGTGCGCAGACGTCCTTATTCTGTAATTCTTTTTGATGAAGTTGAAAAGGCTCATCCTGATGTTTTTAATGTACTTCTTCAGGTGCTTGATGATGGAAGACTTACAGATGGTCAGGGAAGGGTAGTTGACTTTAAGAATACAATAATCATTATGACTAGCAATCTTGGTAGTGATTTAATTCTTGAAGCAGAACAAAGTCAACAGGGAATAAGTGAAGTAAAGGAAAAATTAAATCTTCTTTTACGTCAAACCTTCCGGCCTGAATTCTTAAACCGAATTGATGAAATTGTTATGTTCCAGCAATTAGGAAAAGAACATATTTCTTCGATTATAAAGCTTCAGCTTGAAAGGGTAGAAAAAAGACTTGCAGACCGAAAAATAAAACTAGATTTTGACAATACTGCTTTGGATTTCCTGTGTGAAAAGGGCTATGACCCTTCAATGGGAGCTCGTCCGGTAAAGAGGGCAATTCAAAATTATGTTGAAAATACTTTGGCCCGGGAGCTTTTAAGTGCTTCTATTATGGATGGCGATACTGTAAAGGTTCGCTCCGAAAATGGAAAGTTGATTTTTAGTAAATAAGAAAAAGGGTGTCATTCATTTTGAAGGGCACCCCTTTTTCTTTATTCTACTGTAATATCTTGTCTGCTTACAAAGCTTTGTCCGGCCTTTAAGAGGTTCATTCCTATTTTATTTTCCCAAATATGGTCTGTCTTTTCAGAATCCGGAAGTCCATGCCATGGTTCAATACAAACAAACTGAGGCTTTCCAGAGGTGTTCTGCCAAATCATGCAGTATGGGAAGCCTTCTGTAGAAATCTTTACAATTGAGCCGTCCTTTTTGTTTCTAAGTCCAACCCAGCTGGAAGTGAAATTTGTAAATAAGTGGCCGTTACCAAAGCCTGCGTCTGTAACAGGAATAAAGCCCTTTTCCTTTTCTCCATATTCTTTTGTAATCAGGCTCTTTGCATCAGCTCCTGCAGCTAAATATCCGTCAGGATTGCATTCAACAGCGCATAGGCCTTCATGTTTTTCAAATTCTACAAGGAAATCTTCTGCAGCTCCTCCATTCAAATCAAAGGCAGCGTGGGTTCCAACACCAAAATAGAAATCCTTCTGGTCAGTGTTCTTTACTGTAATTTTCCATTCCAGGCCTTTTTCTGTAAGCTTGTATTCTGTTCTAAGGCAAAAAGCATAAGGAAAACGATAATCTGTATCCTTACTTTCGCTTAATTCAAAAATAGCAGAGTCTTCAGTGTTAGAAATCAGCTTATGTTCCAGATCTCTTGCAAAACCATGGTTTCTGGAATATTCGCATTTTTTTCCGTCAATCATAAAATATCCGCCCAAACAGCGTGCAACAAAAGGAAAGAGGATTGGTGCGTGATTTCCCCATACACTTTTATCACCATGCCAGATAATGTCTTTTTTATCACTTTTGCGGATAAAATTCTGAAGTTCAGCACCTTTTGTGTCTATTTCTGCGCTAAAAAGAGCGTTTTCAATTTTTATAAGCATCTCAAGTCCTTCCGGAATTTTTCAGCCGGTATATTTTAGGATTATAAAACTTCTCTTCTTTTTTCTCAATAATTATGCTAGTATAAGCCTATGCTTTCTTATCAGCACGTTTTTCACGCAGGCAACCATGCCGATATTTTAAAACATTTTGTTCTTTTTCAGGTTTTACAGTCTCTTAATAAAAAAGAAAAAGCCTATACCTTTTATGACACCCATAGCGGAAGCGGACTTTATGATTTACTGGATGGTCGCAGCTTAAAAACCAGCGAGGCTGGAAAAGGAATTGTTCAGCTTTTAAATAACAGTGATTTTTCATCTCAAAGTCAGATTTTTAAGGATTATATAAATTTTATTCAGAACTATACTAAAAAAAATCTATATCCGGGTTCTCCTGAAGTTGAAAAGAAATTAATGCGTTCTCAGGACTTTTTGCTGCTTTCAGAACTTCATCCCCAGGAAATTGAAAACCTCAAAAAAAATATAAAAATGCAGCAGGGCTCTCCTAAAATAGAGATTCATAATAGAAATGGCTGGGAAATGCTAAAGGCCCTTACTCCTCCTGCAACAAAGAGGGGGGCTGTCTTAATTGACCCAAGTTATGAAGAAAATGCTGATTATATTGATGCGGCTAAAACAATTACTGCAGTTCACAAAAAATGGAGTAATGGCATAATAATGCTCTGGTATCCACTTTTAGCTCACAGAGAGTCAGATATAGAAGGAATGATAAATGAAATTACATCTTTTGCAGGTAAGCAGAATCCTCATATAGAAATATCTGATTTAAGATTATGTGTTTATGGAAAAGAGGAAAAAGACTTACCAAGACTCTATGGCAGTGGAATGCTGGTTTTGAATAGTCCCTGGCATTTACAAGAAGAAAGTAAGGCCGCAATTTCCTTTATTAAAAGTGTAATCGCAGTCCAGCCTCAAAAGGAAGATAAAGTCTGAAAAGCTTGTCAGAACTACCCATAGTCATACAAAGGCTGGGAACTAGGTTCTGCTGAGCATATACTTCAATGAAGTGGTCAAGAAAAAGAAGATTTGTTCCAAGAAAAAATCTAGGTCCGGTAGTCAGGTAAAAGGAATTGTTAAAATCAAGCTTAAGGCCTGCTGAAACTCCAAAGCCAGAATAGATATTCCAGGTGTTTTTTATCTGTGAATCAATAATCCACCAGTCTGCAAAAGCAGAAAGTCCTAATTCTTCATTTGAAGCTACAGAACCGAAGGTAAGCCCCAGGCCAAATACCAAAGGAATGCTGGAGCATCTGACTGTACCCGTGGCATTTACTTCAAAGGTATCAGCCTTACAGATATCTTGATTTATAATTGCTGCCGGAAAAATACCAAGTTGTGCACCAGCGCCTGTAGCATAAGATGAAATAAATATAGTGCAGAATATAACAAGACTTGCGATGCTTCGTTTTAAATGCTTCATTTTTTCCCTTTTGAGCGATCTGAAAAGAAATCAACAATTTTTTCAAATAGATGCTTAAAAAATAAATAGATTCTGTAAAATATATTAGGATTTTTAAGGCGTTGAAGTCTTTTATAGCCTTCCATGAGTTCTGTTTCTGTGAATTCTTTTCTTTGATTATTTTCTTCAAGTTCCATTTCAAGTTGTTCAATTTCTGAAATGTTATCGATTATATTTGCATTAATGCTAGTCCAACCCAATTGCATTGCGGCCTGAAGTCTTCTTTCTCCTGCAATCAGCTCATATTTTCTGTTCAAAGTAATAGGATTCATAAGGCCATAAAGCTTAAGACTGTCTTTAAGGTCTTCAAGATTTCCTAAATCCTTGCGAACTCTTCTTTTAATTTTTATGTCTTTGATTTGGACTAACATAACTCTCCTATTCCATTAAATAGTTATAATCGTAATCCTCTGGATTTTCAAGTTTAATCTGTTCAAAATCATCATCTTTATCATCATAAGAAGAAGCTGAAGGGCTCGCAGAGAAATCAAGATTAAAGGTTAAAGGACTTGTATCTACAGTCATATTGAATCTCTGTCCTGATTTATACATTTCTTTTTGAAGACGATAAATGAGGAGAGTAGAGGTTGCACTGCCGGAATGTACAGGGCAGATTTCTGTAGGCTGTGTACCTTCTAGATACCATTGGGTTGTAAGATGGTCTCCACAGCCTTCAGTTGGAATCATACCTGTTTCAGCACATACAGAAAGCTCTATTACTCCATCTAATGGCTTTTTCCAATTCTTTAGTGGTAAGTCTGCATGAATCTTGTCAAAATATTCACCCCAGGCAAAACCAGCAAGGGTAGCTCCTGTAATTCTTGTACCAAGTGACTGTCCTGGCTTATCAAAGCCGAACCAGAAGGCAGCTGCATAGTAAGGTGTAATACCGCAGGTCCAGGCATCAGCCCAGTTCTGTGTTGTACCGGTTTTACCACCCGCTGGCATAATGTAACGATTTCCATTTTCATCACGATAGTGGAAGTGCCATTCCTGAGCAGCAAGAGTACCACCATGATTTACAGTCTGCTCCAGTAATTTTGTCATTACAAAGGCTGTCTGCTCAGAAATAACCTGAATATCATTTCCCTTAGCGGCCTGAGCCTTTCTAATATCAAGCTCTGGATTCAACATAACGTTTCCGTTTTTATCTTCTACTGTACGGATTGCTATAGGTGTAATTTCCTTTCCACCATTTGCAAAAATTGCATAGGCTCTTGCCATTTCAATAGGACGAACAGAACAAACACCAAGTCCAATTGGATATCCAGGTACAAAACCTCTGGAGTCAATTTCATTTTTAGGAATACCCAGAAGATCAACCGCTCTGTCAATTGCAGCTTCAAAACCAATGCCGTCCAAAACCTTAAGAGAAGGTACATTCATAGAACGTGTCAGAGCATACCAGAGGGAAACATTTCCTTCCCATTCTCCACGGAAGTTTAATGGAATATAAGGTTTGCCGTCTGCTGTATGGAATACAACTGGAGTATCTGAAATCTGAGTTGTTGGAGTAAAGCGTCTGGAATCAATTGCGGCAGAATAATACAAAGGCTTAAAGGTAGAACCAGGCTGTATTTTTGCCTGAGTCGCTCTAATAAACTGATTGTCTGAGTCAAACTTACTTCCACCTACAAGGGCATCAATATAGCCGTTTTCATGATCAAGAGAAACCATAGTTCCTTCAATCGTGTTTTTTTCGTTTGCCTGTTTAGAAATGGCAGATGCTCTGTTTACAATGTTTACCTTAAGCTTATCTGTTCCGCACATAAGGGAAACAACATCCAGTACAGGATTTATACTGTTTATATAAGTGGCATTTGCAACAAATTCTGCTCTCTGTTCACTAACTTTAAGACTTGGAATATCGAATAAAAGTGCAAGAAGCTCAGTCATAGGAACATAAATATTATAGGCCAGGTCTGCTTTAGAGCTGTGTTCATTTTGATATCTGATATTTGCAGTTTCAATCCATTTTTCCATTACATTCTGAGCAATCTGCTGATGAGCAAGATTAAGACTTGTGTTTACTGTAAAGCCAGAAGTGTAAATATCATCAGAACCGTAAATCATATCACCTAATTCACGTCTTACATATTCACTAAACCAAGGAGCCTTGTCATCTCTCATAAGATATGCAGAAGTTGAGGTTCTTGTATAATCAAAGGTAGCCCAATAATCTTCAAAGGACTGGTCTGCTTCTTCTTTTGTTAAAAAGCCTGCATCAACCATGGCTGTAAGTACATTTTGCTGACGGTCCATGGCTCGGTTTGGATGGTCAAAAGGATTATAAAAAGCCGGGTTAGAAAGCTGTATTACAAGAATTGCTGCTTCCGCTGGTGTAATTTCTGTAGCTCCATGTCCAAAGTAGTATTTAGAGGCCGCATTTACACCGTAGGTTCCGCCACCAAAGTAAATCTTATTTAAATAAAGCTCAAGAATTTCATTTTTGGAATAACGGCGTTCCATTTGAACAGCCCACCACAATTCCTTTAATTTTCTGGTAATAGATTTATCTGTTCGGTCGCAGTAAAGGGTTCCCGCAATCTGCTGGGTTAGGGTAGAACCACCACCAAGGGAACGTCCTGTTAAAATACCAACAACACCACGCATAATAGCTTTTAGGTTAAAACCATTATGTGAAAAGAAAACACGGTCTTCTCGAGTGATAAGGGCATCAATCATCTTTTGAGGTAAATCTTGATAAGCAATAATTTCGCGCTTTTCATCCGAGGCAAATTCTGTAATAACTTCGCCGTTTATATCCAAAAGCTTTGTTGGAAGTGCAGTATCAAATTCTGTTATATACTCTGAATTTTTTATATTTACGGTTTCTGAAATCAGCCAGCCGAAACTCATTCCTATTAAAATGGAACTGAGGAAAAGCAGCAACAGAAATACAACGCCCGATTTTTTTACCTTTGTCATATTCTTCTTATTATAACGAATGTAATGCATTGTTTCAATTAAAGACTTTTATTGTGTTTTTTATGTTTGCTTTGAGAGGTTAAAATAAAAGGGAAAAAAAAGGCGCGGAACGAGTCCGCGCCATGCCCATCAGGCAATCGGGAGCATGGGTGGGAGGGGAAAATGCCCCCGATATTTATATTATCGACCGCCACCCCCGATTTCTTTAATTTAAAAAAGAAAATTTTACTATTCTTCAGTAACTTCTAAATCCAGTGAAAAGGATGCTTTGTAGGTTTTTCCCTTTGTTGCACTTATAGTTCGAACCAGTTCATAGTCCCCGATAGAAAAGCTTAGCTTATGTTCTCCTTCTGTAATTACGACTTCTGTTCCCGGATTATTAAATTCTTCTCCATCCAAAAGTATTTTTGTTCCATCTGGAGCAGTTACAAGAAGGGTAGGCTCAATGCTTTTCATTTCAACAGAAAGTTCAGTCTGTTTTGCCTGGTCTATTCTTACTGTTCTTAATTCATTTCTATATTTTTCAGAAATAATTGAGATGTTATGAATGCCTGTTTCAAGCATTATCTTTCCGTTTTTAAGATTTGCAATTTTATCATCAATAAAAACAGAACATTCAGCCTTTTCATTTTCTGGTGATTTAATGTCCAGCTTTAATAAACCCTTGTTTGCAAGAATTGGTTTTACTGTAATAGGAATTTTTGAGTTTAGAGTTTCTTCCGGAACACCTTTCATTACAGGTTGAAGTCTTACAAAAAGTACATTTTCTTCTGGAGTAAGAACTGTATCTACCTTTGTTGTGTAATTATTTGATTTAATAGTGTTTTCTTTACTTAGAGGAACCTGTAATACCCAGGAAAGCTTTCCTGGCAGAGTGCTTACATAGGAACGGGTTCCCGAATAATCAATCTGGCTTTCAGTTGGTTTTGGCTTAATATTTGCATAAACAGAACAGGCAACAGAATCCATCCAATAAGCAACTGCTTCAGGAATCTCAAATTTTAATTCAAGCCCTTCAATAAAGATTTTATCTTCAGGAAGCTGAATAGAAAGAGCATCGTTTATTCCAAGCTTTACAGAAGCTTCAGAGCCAGTTTCTTGACTTACAGAGGCTATGTGAACTTTACTTACTCTAAATGATTCTGCATTAAGAGTAGATGAGATGGCCATAAAAGCAAGAGTAAGAATCGCATGTCTGATACAAGAGTTTTTATTCGCTTTTTTCATTTTACTCAAAATTTAATTTGTTCCGCGGATTTTCCGCTTTGCTACCCTGTCTGATTTCAAAATGCAGATGAGGACCTGTGGCCATCCCTGTTTGTCCCACATAACCAATTAAATCGCCCTTGCGTACATTTTGATATTGTTCTACACAGATTTTTGAAAGATGAGCATACACGCTTGTCATTTTTCCTAAATCATGGGTAAGAATCAGATAGTTCCCGAAAGTAGGGTCATTTTCAACACTTGAAAAAACAGCTCCGTCTTTAATTGCATAAACAGGAGTGCCTTCTTCTGCCGCTAAATCTATTCCATTATGGTCTTTCATTTGGCCAGAAAATGGATTCTTTCTTTTTCCAAATTCTGAAGAAACCCAGAATGTTCCAGTCTCTAAAGGCAGTCTTAATGCTGAATCCAGAAAGTAATATCTTTCTGTACCCTTTAGTTTTCCTCCTGGAAGAAAAACATAATCTCTATCATCAATTTTATACCATATAACATTTTTTGTTAAGGTTTGGCCGGCGTAATTTTCCTGTAAAAGTACTTCGATAGAGTTTATTCCCTTATCTACCGCTATAAAAAGCCCGTCTACTGTAGGAAGAATTAAGGTTTTGCCATTTATATCTTCCTGGGCATTTTCTATTTTGTTTAATGTAGCCAGCGTTTCCTGTCTTATACAGCAGCGGGAAGCAAGTGCCTGGAAGGAAAAGTTTTCTGTATTTTTATATTGAAAGAAAAGATAGTCAGGTTCCTGGCCTGCTTTAATAGCCATATTATTTTCTTCTATCATTTGACTGTATTGTTTATAAAGAAGGTTACTTCTTGACGGCTTTAAACTTTCTATTACCGGAAGAGTTTCTTTATTTAGAAGAATACTTGTGTCCTGGCTTTGAGCAATAATTTGAGAGGATAAAAAAATAAAAACTGTTAATAAGAAAAACTTATACTTCATTTTCATTAATTATTACAAAAAAAAACAGGTTCCTTTGTTAAAAGGAACCTGTTTTTTGCATAAGTAAAAGCTTACTCTTCTGAGATTGCTTCTGCAGGGCACTCTGCAGCACAAGTTCCGCAGCTAATGCATTTTTCAGCATCAATTACGCGCTTGTCATTCTGTTCAGAGATTGCTCCAACTGGACAATCTGGCTCGCAAGTTCCACAGTTTACACACTGATCATTAATTTTGAATGCCATTTTATTGCTCCTATAAAATCAAAATTCAAACTATCTTAAATATATATTATAAGTCTTTATTTCGCAAGAAATATTTGAAAAAAAATAGTATACATTTTATAATATTAAGACTATGACTAAAACAAAATTTGCATCGTATATAGACCATACCTTACTAGCTCCAAATGCTACTGTAAAACAGATTTCCCAGTTATGTCAGGAGGCCCTTTCTTACGGCTTTGCCTCTGTTTGTGTAAACCCTGTTTATGTAGGCCTGGCCGCTTCAAAGCTAGCCGATACTCCTGTTAAAGTTTGCACTGTTATTGGATTCCCTCTTGGTGCTTCCACTACAGCAGTAAAGGTTTTTGAGGCCAGCAATGCCATAAATAATGGCGCTGATGAAATTGACATGGTTTTGGATATAGGGGCTGCTAAAGATGGTCGTTTTTCTGAGTTAGGTGCAGATATTGCCGCAGTTGTATCGGCTTGTAAAAGTGAAGGACAAAAGTTGGGAAAAGACATTCTTGTAAAAGTAATTCTTGAAACCTGCCTTTTATCTGATACAGAAGTTATAACTTCATGCCAGTGCGCTATAAAGGCCGGCGCAGACTTTGTAAAAACTTCAACAGGCTTTGCAAATCCCAAGAGTCTGGACGGTAATTCTCTGCCAAATGGTGCCAGTGAATATCATGTAAAGCTTATGAGAAAAACCGTAGGAGACGCTCTTGGTGTAAAGGCTTCTGGTGGAATCCGTTCTGTAAGGACTGCAATTACCATGCTTGAAGCCGGTGCCAGTAGAATAGGAACTTCAAGCGGAGTTGCCTTAATGGAAAACTGGGACGAATCTGCTAGAGTTCGTGCAAATTACTAATTATTTTAAGCAATAATAAAGAATATTATCTTCTATAATCATCTGAATCTGTCTTTCGTTTTGTAATTCAGACAGATATGATTTTACTGTGCTTGTAATAAGTGCATATTGCGGGATTTTCATACATAAGCCGTGATAGTCTGCAACATATTTTACAAGCTCTTCTGTTGTTTTCTTCTGATTTTTTTTCAGGGCATTTAGAATACACTGTTTTGTAGAAAGAACAGCAATTTTATTCATTTCTATGTTTTCAGCTAAATCATCAGAAATAATATCTCCGTGTCCTGGAACAAAGTATTTAATATCTTCTAATTCTTCTAATTTATCCAAAGAAGACATAAAGAGCAGTGGATTTGTAATTAAAGAAATCCAATGCTGACCAAGTTCTTTTCTTGGAAAAATTGCGTCTCCTGAAAATAAAACTTTTTGACCGTCAGGGTTTTCTATTATAATACCTATGCTCTGAGGACTGTGACCTTCAAAGTTTATAAAAGAAAGTTTGCGTCCATCTTCCAGGGCAATTATATCTTTTTCATCAATAATACGGTCTGCATCAACAGATTCCGGGTTAAAAAAAAGAGTTCGCAATTCTTTTGGAGGATAAGCACCCCATAAAACAGAGCCGTGAAGGTTTTGGTTTTCTACAAAGGCTCTTTCTTTTTTTGAAATCCAGATTTCACAGCCTGTACTATCTTTTATGAATTTATGTCCACCAGTGTGGTCTGGATGCCCGTGAGTTGAAATGATAGCCCTAAGCTTATAATCCCCGTAATATTCATTAAGTACATCAAGTACATATTCTCCCTCCAGCTCACTTGGGCCGGAATCTATAAGATAGAGGAGGGGACTTCCATTATCCTTTACAGCAATAAGTCCTACATTTGTGGAATTTGGTATGTAAAAGACATCAGGTATTAGTTCAATCAATTTTTCGCTCATAATTTACCTTAAAACTTAAAGACTAAAAAAAAAGAGGTTGTCGCAAGACAACCTCTTTTGCTAAGTGTTAGTTCTTGGCTTTCTTTATATTCTTAATTTCATAGTTGTACTTGTGATCATTGATTGTAAATGATACCTGAGCGCCAACCTTCTTATCCATAATGGCATTTCCGAATGGAGACATATAAGAAATAATGTTGTTATCTGGGTCAGATTCCCATGGACCAAGAATTGTGTATGTTTCATCTTTTCCAGAATCAAGGTTTACAAGTGTAACTTCTGTTGCGAATGAAACAACTGCTGTTGTACTTGTTGTTGGATCGAATACAACTGCGCGTGAAAGTTCTTCCTGAAGCTTTGCAAGTGTAAGCTGCAGGTAGTGCTGCTGTTCGCGGGCTGCCTTGTATTCTGCGTTTTCCTTCAAGTCTCCCTTTGCACGAGCGTCTGCAACATCCTTTGCATTTGCCGGCAGGTCAACATTCTGAATCTTTTCTGCTTCTGCCCTCTTTTCTTCAAGCTTCTTAGCAGTAACAATCATACCCTTAGGCTGAGTTGCCTTTTCTTCAGATACACGGAACTTGAATTCAGGATATTTCTCAAGAATCTTGTTACGGGCAAGCTGCTTGTATGAAGGATCAATGTCTGCAATATCGTCGATGAGTGTATACATCTTCTTTACGCAGGCTTCTCCGTTTTCAAACATGAAATTAAAGATTGCATCATTCTTGAAGAGAAGTTCAGTTGCATTCTTATTGATTTTCTTATTTTCTGTTGTATTTACGTGGTTGTTGATTTCACGGAAGGTCAATTCAATAATATTGATAAGTGCAATCAACTGCTTTTCGTAAGAAACTCCAGCTTCCTTGAACCAATCTTCATCCTGGCAGTCACGGAAGAAGAAGATTGCTGTTTCACGGTAATCCTTGTACTTTTCAAAGCTTTCACGTACCAAATCCTGAATATCTGCAACAAAGCCCTTTTCAATAAGGTCGTTCAAAAGCTTCATATCAAGAACTGTAGGGAAGAGCAAAATGTACTGCTTATTCCAGTCTGGAAGCATTTTGATGTCTAAGAGGAAGTCTGCACGAAGGTGTGTATTCTTTGAATCCTTGAGCTTTGTATAAATATCACGAGGATTTTCAATTTTTTTGTAGATTTCTGCGAAAGTTTCATGAACAGGAGTTGTAAACTGCTTGTCTACTCCGCTGATGTATTTAACAATAAGGTAAGAAGCAAGAACATGCTCGTCTACACGGTTGATGCTCTTGAGGAAGCCTGTAAAGTAAGCAAACATTTCTGCAAAAAGTTCGCTTGACTTGTCTGTTTCATCACTTTCAAAGAACTTCATAAGAATGTCAGCACGTGCAAAGAACTGCTTCTGTGCCTTAAATTCGTTAGAAAGCTTTTCTTCAATACTGATATTTCCATCGCGTACGGTGTACATAGAAATATCATTTGGATTTACGCCAAATTTAGAATTAGATTCAAGAATCTTCTTTGCTGCACTGTTCCATGAAGTCCATTCACCTGGAGTAAGAATACTTGGAACCAGCTCTGCTTTAATTTTCTTAAAGTCACAGTTGTTGTCATGACTCTTGATGATTGTTTCAAGGGCCCATTCCTTATCTTTTTTAATCATTTCAGCAAGTTCTTTTGGCTGTTTTGTAGCTTTAAGAACCCAGATATGGTCTCTTGAAAGTGGTTTAAGGGCTGTAACTGCCATAGAAAGCTTCATTTCGCGTACGCCGGCAACCTTTCCAAAGTTGATTGTAAGAGTGTCTTTTTCAAGCTTTGTGATAATACCAACACCCCAGTTTCTATGGAATACAAAGCTCTTTTTATCAAAAGCAATGTGTTTTTCAAAGTCATTAATAGCTTCGAATACGTTTCTGTAAGACTGAGTAAGGTTAGATGTACGGATATAGTCTTCAAGATGGCTGTGTTCTGCATATTTTCCACGGAAACATTCTGTAATTTCTTTACGTTCCCAAGGATCCTTCTGGTCAATTTCAAGATTCTGTTTAAGAATAAGGATTGCAGTATCCCATTTCTTATTGTCTTTATACCAGGTGTAAAGTTCTCTCATGAGGGTAGAAGTTCTGATTTCACCCATTGTCTTTGAAATCTTGCGACGCAGCATCTGGAAGAAGTCGAATTCTTCTGGGATTGTCTGTACAAGCTTAGACCAGATTTCTTTACAGGCATTGTAGTTATTCTGATTGATATAGCGAAGGATTGCTTTTTTGTAGTAACTGATTGAATTTTCCTTATCGCCAATTGCGTCATAGTGTTCTGCAAGGGCTTTTGCAAGGTCAGCTTCTTCAAAGTCAATCTTTACAAGCTTTGCATAAAGCTCCCAAACTTTTTCGTTATTTTCTGCAAGGTAGCCGTCTGCTAAGGTGCGAAGTGCAAACTTATTGTTTGGATCATCTTCAAGAATGCTTTCACAAAGGTAAGTAACAATAGCTTCCTTGTGATTTTTCTGGAAGATATCAACCAGATTTACAAGTGCCGAGTTGTCAAGAGCGCCTTTCTGTAAGTCAAGAATTCCACAGATGTAAAGGGCTATAATACTGTCCTTTGTATGTGAAAGATGCTCTTCACAAATATCATGAATTTCTGTTTCACAGTTTTCATTTCGTGCTTCTTCTACAATTTTTGAAAGTTCTTTCAAATCATTCTGTGTGTAGTTACTGATTGTTGCACGTGTCCAAGTCTCTTCCTTAAGTTTGTCCTGGATGGACTGAATTAAATCTGCCATTCTTTACTCCTGTGTTTGCTAACACAAATTCTCATCAACTGATGTATGCCTGATACACTGTTGAATCTAGAATTTTAATTTTTAACAATATCTCATTACACTTCGTACTACTCTCATGAACAAGCGTGTAATGATCCATAAGTCTGAAATAACAGTTCAGAAGGCGAGGAACCAGAATCTCTGCATTACATGAAGGATCCTTGTATTCGCTTTCTTTCGCATAAATTTCTTTCTTGAGCTTCACCACTTCCTGTGGTATAAGCTCCTTTTTTATATTAAGCACTCCGTTTAGAACTCCATATACTGGAATCCAATATTGTAATGCCTGTCCGGAATGCTTCTTTTCTTTTGTAATCTTAATCAGACACTTAATAAGCTCTGAATCTAGAAAACTTAAGTCTATTGACTCCGGGTCAATATAGAAAGCCTCTCTAAAAAGCAGCTTTCCGTATTTGTCTTCTCCACATAAAGAACAGCAGTCAGCCAGTTCTGCCAGAACAGAAGAAAGGTTAGGGTAGATACTGTTCGCTTCCATAAGAAAGGAGCGGGCCATATCAAAGTTTCCCAGCTTCTTGTGGCATATGCCGGCTCTTTTATAGATTTCTGCCCTCTGATATGGTTCCTTTTCTTCAAGCAACTCTGTAAATCTTTCCAGAGCCTTTGTAAAAAAGCCATGTTGAACAGCATCTAAAGCCGGTTCGTATGTGTTTGTGTCTCTAGAAATATAAGACTGAAAAGTTTTCCATTCCTGTAAAAGACCTTCATTTTGCTCGTAGCTGTCTTCTGTATTTCTGAGACGCTTTATGGATTCAATCCAGAAAATGCAGCACTTATTTGTGAATATAAGTTCTTTGCTGTCCAAGTCGGATTCAAAAAGAGTACTTATAATCTTTTGTGCTTCAAAAGGATTCCCCTGCTGCAAAAAGTTCAGGACTTCCTTCATCTTTGCTTCTGTTTGAATTTCCATAATGTCTAATTTTGATTTTATACAAAGTTCGGGGACTTAGTCAATAAAGATTGTTTAAATTTAGGAAAAATGAGACAAGATTTATACAGCGAAAGTAATGATATGTCAAGCATTTTTTTTAATAAAATTTCTTATACGTTTTTGATTGTCTAATAAATGCCTTTTTGTTACTATATATAGTAAATGAAAACTCCTATTTTAGCACCGTCGCTTCTTTCTGCTGATTTTGCTAATCTTGAAGCTGCGGTAAGACAAATTGAAAATAACAATGGTTCTGTGGTTCATATTGATGTAATGGATGGACAGTTTGTTCCAGAAATTACTTATGGACATCCTGTAATTCGTTCAATCAGAAAGCTTACTAAGCTTCCTTTTGACGTTCACCTTATGGTTGAAAAACCTGAAAATCAGATTAACAGCTTTATTGATGCTGGTGCCGATTGGGTTACCTTCCATATCGAAGCAACAGCTCACGCTCACAGGCTTATTCAGATGATTCATGAGCGTGGAAAGAAGGCTGGAGTTGCAATTTGTCCAGGAACTCCTATTTCTACACTGTCGGAAATCGCAAAATCTGCCGATATTATATTGGTGATGACTGTCAATCCCGGTTGGGGAGGACAAAAACTCATTCCGTCTTGTGTAGATAAGGTTTTAGAACTCAAGAAATTACGTGAGGAGAATGGATATTCATACCTTATTTCTGTAGATGGCGGAGTGAATCAGAATACAGTGGATTCTGTTGTTAAAGCTGGAACCGATGTTGTTGTTTCTGGTTCTGCTTTCTTTAACGGCAGTTTGAAGTGGAATTGATTTATTGGAGAAGAAAGTTAGTATGAAGAAAATTCTGGCGATTTTATTAGCTGCAGGATGTCTTTCTTTTGGAAGCTGGGCATCAGAAACTGCAAGCACTGCATTTGTGGAGGGCTGTCGTTTTTATTCAGAAGGGCAGTGGTCTTCAGCAAAAATGCTCTTGAAAAAAGCTGTTGCCTATCCTGAAAATCTAACTCCAGATGTGTATTATATGCTGATCTCTGCGGAAATTTATGATGGAGATTATAAAGCAGCTCTGGATGATTGTAATGTTTACCTTGATAGCTTCCCTGATTCTCTTTATACCTCTAATGTTAGTTTCCAAAAGGGCTTCGCCCTTTACAATATGGGAGAATATGAAAAATCCATAATCGCTCTAAGTGATTTTTGTCATCAATTTGAAAATAGTGATTTATATTCTTCTGCCTTGTTCTATATTGGTGAAGCCTTATTTGCTTCTTACCAGTATGATGAAGCTTCTGCAATTTTTGAAAGAATTGTTTCTGAATATCCGGATGCACCAAAGGCTCCTGCTGCTCAATATAGAATTGAATCAATTTTGCAGCGGGCCAGAGAAGAAAAGCTTCTTTATTTGCTGAAGCAGACCGGTGAAGAATACCTTTCTGCTAAGGAAGAATATGAAAAGCAGCTTAAAATGTATAATTCCGATTCTGTAAATACAACCCGACAGAAGCTTGCTGAAGCAACTTCAAGAAATGAAGAGCTTGAACGTCAGATTTTAGACCTTGAACACCAGCTTTCGGCAGTAAAAACTGAGGAAGCTTACACTTATATCAGTTCAAATGCAGTAAAATACACTGATGACATAGATGTTCCAAATGCTGAGCCATATGATGAAACTAAAGAACAGATTAAGCTTTTGAAGCAGAAGGCTCTTGAAGCTCAGAAGATTCTTGAAGATCAGGAATAATGGAAGGAGGGTTTATTATGAAGAAAAAAATCTTAGGAGCAGTAGGGCTCCTTTTCTCTGTTTTATGTCTTATGCCTCTTAGCGCAGAGGAAGAAATTGCTGAAGAAAAAAAGAATTACACTGGTTGGGTTGATACTTCTGCAAAAGAATTAAATTTTAAGGATGGAATTGTTCAGCTTCGTGTAAAACCAACTCTTGGAACCTTTAATTTCCTGGTTCTTAATGATAACGATAAATATATTCCTGTTCTTTCTACTGTAAACGAGTACACTTCTTCCGGATTTTTCCTTAAGGCTGGTAAAAAACGCTACAGATTGCTGTCAGATAAAAATGTTCAGACTTCAGTTTCAAAGAATGAGGCCGGATTTAATATATACTATAAGGTTGCTAAAGCTGCAGAAGTTGTAGTTGAACTTGAAAGCATCAGATCTTATTCTGAGAATGATGTTGATATGGTAAAAGTTACTGCAACTGTAAAAAATGTAGGACAGAAATCTGATGATTTTGCCCTTCGTGCTGTGCTTGATACAATTCTTGGAGAATCTGACAGTTACCATTTCTACGGAATGGATAATTCTCCTATAAAGAGTGAAGTTTTATACCGTTCTGTAAAAGATCAGAGATGGATTTATTCACGCAATTCAAATGCTGTTATGCAGCTCCTTTTGGATGGCGCAGATATTTCTCAGCCTGAACTTGTTGCACTTGCAAATTATGCTACTATGGAAAAAACTGCCTGGGAACCAGACATGGCTGTTTACAGAACCTTTGACACTGTCCTTTCATATAAAAATTCGGCAATTGGAATAAACTGGCCTTCTGCAAGACTTAAACCAAATCAGTCTGTTTCTTATGTTTTCTGTCTTGCCCTGGCAGCGGATGGTAATGTGCCACAGGGAGCTCTTTATGTAGGTGGAAAAGTTCCGGAAAAGCCTGCTGAACCTGAACCAGAGCCTGTTGAAGTTGTAGAAAAGCTTGTTCCACAGCCTATAGAAGAAAAAATTGACTTAAATAGCAAAAAGCCTGACTTAATTGATGAATTTGCAGTTAGAAGGGATGTTCCTTTTAATGTAAATAATCTTTCAAAAGAACAGCTTACTTTGGAATATGTTCAGAATCTGATTGACAGAATTTCAGCTTTGGAAGAAAATAGTTCATCTGTTAATCGTAAAGAAATACTCCAGTTGAATGCAGAATTGGATGCCATTCTTTCGATTTTGAGGCAACAATAGTTTATGGCAAAAGATGCTATCACTCTGGCTTGGAATGATATGCGCCGCCGTCATTTTGCAACGGCAATTAAGCGTCTTGAATCCAAGTCTGAGGTTTATGAAGACAATTTTGAATATTATTTAATTCTCGGTATAGCCTGCCTTTATGTCGGAGACATAGGGGCAGCTTCTTCATATTTACAGATGGCTAGAAGAATCCGACTGACGGATACAAGATTGCTGCTTGCTCAGGCTGCCATTTTTCTTAGAAGAGGGGATTCTGCCCGTGCAATTCAGTATTATCTTGAAATAAAAGAAAATGATCCTGGAAATAAAACAGCAGATGCGGCTCTTGCCTTTATAAGAGTTCATGGTGATTATGATACAATTTGCCGCTGGGTAGACACTGGCAGAATAGAACAGTTTTATCCTCCTTTAGGCTTTAATCCGGATAAGGTAGCTCTTATTGTGGCCCCTCTAATTGCTGCAATTTTGGGAGTTGCAGTTGTTCTCTTTGCATTCCATAGAGGTCAAAAATATCCGGCTTATAGAGAAGATCTTAGTCAGTTAGAGCTTTCATCTGATGAACGTTCTGATGCCAAGGAAAGTGATTTAACAAATCAGACTTATAAATATATTCTTTCTAATAAGGATATTGTCCGAAAGTACAATGATGCTCTTAAATATTTCCAGCTTCATAGGGATAATGCTTCTCAGATTGAAATAAACAGAATCTTGAATTCTGATGCTTCTTTAGCAATTAAACAAAAGGCTAGAATACTTGCAGGCTATCTTGAAATCCCGGATTTTGATACAATTACAGATGTTCCTTCTTATGCAGATGTAACAGCAGAAACTCCTCTTTATATAGACTGTTGGGTTGATTGGGGCGGAAAAATTTCAAATGCCGTTACTTATGATAATGGAACCTTTACCTGCGATTTACTTGTTGGAGATGAAACTCTGTCTAATTATGACGGTTCTGTTTCAGTTCATTTTGATTCTCCAAGAGATTTTGATGGCAGCTCTTATGTACAGATTCTAGGACAAATTGCTTATGAAGGCGGAAAATGGTACTTAAAAGGCCGTTCTGTCTACCAAAAAGTAAAAAAATAGTAAAAATTCCAATTTTTTTTCCAAAAAAATGGTAAAAATGAACAAACTAAGGCCATATTATATATGGGAGGAAGGTGGCTATATGTCGAATGTTGGTTCTGCTCCGATGGATATGTCGGAAAAAATGAAAGCGTTGGAGGCGGCTCGTCTACAAATTGAAAAGCAGTTTGGACAGGGCGCTATTATGAAGCTCGGTGATAAGGCCGATGCTGCTGGAATTGAGGTTATTCCTTCTGGTTCTATTTTGCTTGATGAGGCACTTGGAATTGGTGGTTATCCTAAGGGACGTGTAATTGAAATGTACGGTCCTGAAAGTTCCGGAAAAACTACTTTGGCTTTGCATGCTATTGCTGAATCTCAGAAGTTAGGCGGCGTTGCGGCTTTTGTTGATGCTGAACATGCTCTTGATCCTGTTTATGCAAAGAATCTTGGTGTAAATATTGATGAGCTTTGGGTTTCCCAACCTGATACAGGTGAGCAGGCTCTTGAAATCACAGAAAATCTTGTAAGAAGTGGTGCTGTAGATATTATCGTAGTTGACTCTGTTGCTGCTTTGACTCCTGAAAAGGAAATTGAAGGTGAAATGGGTGATGCTGTTATGGGTATGCAGGCTCGTTTGATGAGTCAGGCACTCAGAAAACTTACTGCAATTATTGGTAAGTCAAATTGTATTGTTATTTTTATTAATCAGATTCGAATGAAAATTGGTGTTATGTTCGGTAATCCAGAAACAACTACTGGTGGACAGGCATTGAAATTCTACTCATCTGTTCGTCTTGAAATCCGAAGAATTGAAACAATTGATGGAAAGGGTGATGAAGACGCACTTGGAAATAGAGTTCGAGTTAAGATTGTTAAGAATAAGGTTGCGCCTCCATTCAGAAAGTGTGAACTTGATATTTATTTCGGAAAAGGTATTTCTTCTGCAGCCAGTCTTTTGGATTCCGCTGTTAAACATGGTATCATCGATAAACGTGGTGCCTGGTATAACATGGGCGAAGAAAAAATTGGTCAGGGTAAGGAAAATGTTGTAAAGTTCCTTGAAGACAATCCTGAATTGGCAGCTGATGTTGAAGCTAAGGTAAGAGAAATTGTTTTCCCAGGACAGGTGCTTAAAGATAAGGCTGGAAATGCTGTAGATAAGAAAAAGACAGCGAAAGCTAAATCCGAAGAAAAGTCTACCCCAGCTGATGCGCCTGCAACAGGCGATGCTTTGTTCTAGGATGTAATTGTATGAAGCGTGTTTTATTAGGTTTAGGTTCAAACAGAGCGTTTAATGATAAAACACCTTTGGAAATTCTTTCCTGTGCTCAGCAGGAATTAACCAGACATTTAGTTGACCCTTCATTTTCATCGGTCTACAAAACTAAGGCAATGTATGTAGAAGATCAGGAAGACTTTTACAATATGGCGGCCCTTGGTTATGTAGCCGATGATTCGGATCCCTTTCTTTTTTTGAAAACCATAAATCAAATTGAAGCCAAATATGGCCGCGACCGTTCAAAAGAAATCCGTTTTGGGCCTAGAAGTCTGGATATTGATATAGAACTTTTTGGGGATGAAAGTATAAATCATCCTCAACTGCAAATTCCACATCCTAGAATGCAAGAAAGAGCATTTGTTCTTATTCCAGCTCTTGAGATTTTGACAAATTCTGCCGATGTTTTAATAAGAAGAAAATACATATCCTGTCTTGATAAAATTACCGCAGAGGGCGGTGCAGACGGAATTGTAAAAGTAGGTGGGTGCCAGGATGGAAATGGAACAGACAACTGTAGCAACAAAACATGCTTATAAAGCGGGTGAATTTGAAGGACCTCTAGATTTACTTTGGGCTCTTATTCGTGAAAGTAAAGTAAATATTTACGATATTCCAATCGCCCAGATTACAGAGCAGTATCTTGAATATCTAGATTATGCAGTACAGACAGATTTAGGCGATCTTTCTGAATTTTATAGTTGGGCTGCCAAATTAATTTATATAAAAAGTAGAATGCTCTTGCCTGTCGAGGTTGCCTATGATGACGACGATGAAGAAGACCCTCGACGTGAGCTTGTAGATAAACTTATTGAATACCAGAAATTTAAGAAGCTGACTTCCCTTATGGAAGATCAGGAAGACAATTCTGAATGGAATTTTGAACGCAAAAAGATTCAGAGAGTGCTTCCTTTTGATGATTCCGAAAATATGTGGGAAGAAGTTGATACCTGGGAGCTTTTGCAGCAAATGCAAAGCATGTTCAAATCTATAATGAGTCAGTATTCAAATGAAAAGATTTTGAACATGTATGAGGAAATTTCGGTAAATGAAAAAATTACCCTCATGAATGAGCTTCTGGAAGATAAAAAAGAATGTATGTTTACAGATTTGCTTACAAGGCCCGGAAATGAAATGGATGTAATTTGCGCATTTATGGCAATTCTTGAGGCTGTAAAGTTTAGAATGATTAGAATTCTTCAGAATAAACTTTTTGGAGATATAAAAATCTGTAGCAGAGAAGATAGTGACGGTTATGTTCCTTCAGAGGAAGATTTAACCAGTAATTAAAAAAGAGGATTTGTAGATTTATGGATTTTAATAAAGAAACTGCACTTGTAGAGGCCATTTTGTTTTTGGAAAGTGAACCTCTGACCGAAAAAGTTCTCTCAAATAAGGCCCAGTTATCAGAAGAAGTTGTTGCTAAATGTCTTGATAATTTAAAAGAAAAATATAATCAGGAAGATAGTGGCATAGAACTTTCAATGATTACCGGAGGCTGGTGTCTTACTCCTAAAAAAGAATACTGGGAGGTTTTGAAGGAATTTTATGGTTCTAAGAGAGAAGGGCGTCTTTCAAAATCTGCTATGGAAACTCTTGCAATTATTGCCTATTCACAGCCAATTACTCGTGCCGAAATTGAACAGATTCGCGGGGTTGGTGTTGATAATATGATTCGTCTTCTTGTTGAAAGAAATCTCATCAAGGAAGTTGGCAAAAAGGAAGCTCCTGGACGACCAACCTTATTTGGTACAACAAAGGAATTTCTTAAGCTCTTCCGCTTGAATTCTATTGCAGAATTGCCTAAACTTGATGAAGATGAACAAGAGAGGTTCGAACTTGCCCGATAAAGAAGAAATACGTCTTCAGGCATTTCTTGCACATTGCGGTGTTGCTAGCAGACGTGCCAGTGAACAGATAATTTTAGATGGACGTGTTGCTGTAAATGGAAATGTTGTAACTGCATTAGGTACAAAGGTAACTGAAAAAGATACTGTTACAGTTGATGGAAATCAGGTTTTTCTTGAAGAAAAAAAACGATATGTATTGTTAAATAAGCCTGCAGGCTTTGTCTGTTCTTCTTCGGATGAAAAGGGACGACAGGTTGCTGCAGATTTATTAAAGGATGCCTACAAAGAACGTTTATATAATGTAGGCCGCCTGGATATGTACAGCAAAGGAATGATTTTATTTACAAATGATGGTTCTTTTGCAAAAATCCTTTCTCATCCTTCCAGCCAATTAGAAAAAGAATATATAGTAGAAACTAGTCAGGATATTCCAGAGGATTTTCCTGCAAAATTTGAAAAAGGTATTCGTGTAGACGAAAGCTTCTATAAATGTAAGCGATGCGAAATTCTTAAAGCAAGAAAAGTAAAAATTGTTTTGATTGAAGGTAAAAACCGTGAAATCAGAACTGTTTTGGAAAGTGAAAACATAGGAACAAAATCTCTTGTTCGCGTTCGTATAGGAAATCTTCGTCTTGATGATTTAAAACCCGGTCAATTCAGGGATCTTACAGAAAGAGAAGTGCAGGGCTTATTACAGCTTTGTAAACAATAAGGCTATTAAAGGGGTAAATATGATAATTGCAATAGATGGACCAGCAGGCACAGGAAAGAGCACTATAGCTTCAATTTTAGCTGAAAAACTTAAGATTACTTTTTTGAATAGTGGCGGTTTTTACAGAAGTTTTACTATAGCCCTGCTTGATGCCGGAATTGATTATTCTGATGAAGCAAAGGTTGTGGACTTTTGTCGTCAGCAGAAGCTTGAATATACTAAGGACAGTCATTTTATTTTAAATGGTAGTGATATTACCCAGCACCTTCATGACGACAGGGTAGCAAAAAATGTCGCTCAGGTTAGTGCTGTAATTCCTTTGAGACATTATGTAAACGAACTTATGCGGGAAATCACTAAATCTCTTAGTATTGTATGTGAAGGAAGAGATATGACAACGGTTGTATTCCCAAATGCGGAATACAAGGTTTATCTGGATGCTAGTGCTGAAGTTAGAGCTAAAAGACGCTTTGACCAGGGTGTTAGTAATATGACATTGGAAGAAATCAAACGTTCGATAGAAGAAAGGGATGAAATTGATAAAAATAAGAAGGAAGGAGCCTTGAAAATTGCACCTGATGCCTTATATATTGATACTTCTAACTTGACGATAGACAATGTTTGTGAGATAATATTAAAACAAATTTCATAATTAAAAGGTTTCAGAATGGAAGAAATGGAAGTGGAAAAGGAAGAAGCTCAGAACTCCATGAGCAATTTCGAGACACAGTTAGACGCATACGACTTTGCCGCACCACAGGCTGGTCAGTTGGTAGAAGGAACAGTTGTTCAGGTTACAGATGACTACGTTTATGTTGATATCGGTGATAAGTCAGAAGGTTTAATCCCTGTAGAGGAGTTTGCAGATGAACTGCCAAAGATAGGGGATAAGGTTCAGTCATTGTTGACAGGTCATAATCCTAACGGACCTGTACTTTCAAAGAGAAAAGCTGATTCAAAGCGCTATTTGAAAGAGATTCAGTCAGCCTGGAAAGATAAGACTCCAGTAGACGGAAAGATTACTAAGCTTGTGAAGAGCGGATACGAAGTTGATTTAGGAATCGAACGTGCCGCATTCCTTCCTATTAGTCAGGCTGATGCAGAAAAAATCGAAAAGCCAGAAGAACTTCTTGGACTTAAGTCTAAGTTCTATATTGAGCGTCTTTATTCAGACAGCAAGCTCAACCCGGTTGTTAACCGCCGCAAATATCTTGAAGAGCAGATTGACACAAAGCGTGATGCTTTCTTCAATTCAGTTCAGATTGGTGACACTGTAAAAGGAACTGTAAAATCTTTCACAAGTTTCGGTGCATTCATCGATTTGGGTGGATTTGATGGTCTTCTTCATATTAATGATATGAGCTGGGGACACGTAGCTCGTCCTAAAGATTTCGTAAAGAAAGGACAGGAAATTGAGCTTAAGGTTATCCGCCTTGACCCAGCAGAAAAGAGAATTAATCTTTCTCTTAAGCACTTCTCTGAGGATCCTTGGATTCACTTTGAAGAAAAGTATCATGTAAATGATATTGTAAAGGGTAAGGTAACAAAGCTTACAGAATTTGGAGCTTTTGTTGAACTCGAAGAAGGAATTGAAGGTCTTGTACATATTTCTGAGTTCTCTTGGACAAAGAAAGTAAACAAGCCATCTGATATGGTTTCTGTTGGACAGGAAGTAGAAGCAATGATTCTTGGATATGATATCCAGGCTGGTCGTGTTTCTCTTGGATTCAAACAGGCTACAGATAATCCTTGGGATACAATTGCTGAAAAGTACCCTGTAGGAAAGAAAGTTTCTGGAAAAGTTGTAAAAATCACAAATATTGGTGCATTTGTTTCACTTGAAGATGGAATTGATGGATTCCTTCATGCTGATGACATTTCTTGGACAAAGAAGGTTAAGCACCCAGGTAGTGAACTTTCTGTAGATCAGGAAATTGAAGCTGTAATCCTTGAATGTGATACAGAAGCTCGTCGTATCAAGATTGGTATGAAGCAGCTTACTGACGATCCTTGGAAGGCATTTGCAGAAGAATATAAGCCAGGTTCAACTCTTGAAGGAGAAATTACTTCAATTACTGATTTTGGTATCTTTGTAAAGGCACCAAACGGAATTGAAGGACTTGTAAATAAATCTAATCTTAGCGATGACAAGGAAGTTCCTTTTGAGGAAGCAGTTGCAAAGTATAAGGTTGGAGATAAAATCAATGTGTTTGTAGTTGATGTAAAAGTAGAGAAAGAGCAGGTTGCATTCTCTGTACGTGAGTATAAGAGAAAGCAGCAGCGCGATGAAATCTCTCAGTACATGTCAAGCGCAAATGATGATAGCGATGGAGCATACACTCTTGGTGATATGATTAAGTCGCAGAAAAATGACTAATTGACTTCTGGTGGTTTTCCACCAGATTGTTATACTATTTTTCTTAAAAACGCATTGCATGTTTGAAAGGGCAGGCAATGCGTTTTATTTAGGTTGGATGAGTAAGAATTTAGCTCCTTTTGTAGGAAACAGTAACTTTGTAAAAGAAATTAAATCCTTGTTGCCAACACTTTCTTCAAATAATGCTTCTGTATTACTTGTTGGAGAAAGGGGAACTGGAAAAAGATTAATTGCCCAGCATATTCATTTTGAGGCAGTTAAAAATTTCGGATACTTTTTTGAAATAAATTGCAAGGCTTTCACATACTTTCAGATTCTGGAATCTTTTGAAACTGTAGAAAAGCTTTCTTCTTATAATCAAAAGGTTACTTTATTTATAAGTTTTGTAGATCAATTATCTGCTGAAGCTCAGGAAAGGCTTTTAAAACTTATAAAGGATTTTGCTCAAAAAAATGCTCAAATAAAGCTTATAACTTCAACCGAAACTTCCTTGGATGCCAAGGTTGCTGCAGGGGAATTTTCTTCTGAATTATATTACAGACTTAATGCGGTTGTTCTAAATGTTATACCCTTAAGACAAAGAAAAGAAGATATAATTCCTATTGCACAGAGCTGTAGAGAAGCCTTCTGTAAGAAATCAGGTTATGGCTTTACTCAGTTCTCAGATTCTGCATTAGCTGCTCTAGAAAATAATTTCTGGCAGGGAAATGTAGATGAACTTTTTAATGCAATACAGAGGGCATTTATTGTAGGAAATCCTCCTGTTATTAAATCTTCAGATTTAGGATTTAGTGCAGCAGATTCCGCTATAAAAAATGTTACTGAAGTAGATTTGCAGGATAAATCCTTAAAGAATGCATTAGATACTTTTAAGAAGGAGTATTTAATAAAGATTCTTGAGGAAAATGGGTGGAACCAGACTAAAACTGCCCGAGTACTAGGAATTCAGCGGACTTATGTGATAAGATTGATGAACGAATTACAGATCCGCAGAAAATAGAAATGAGGTAAAAAAAATGGCTGAAAATACTGAAAAACAGACAGCAAGTTCTAAATTGAACAGCTTTATTGAATCAAAGAAAAAGATTTTTATTACATGTCTAATCATTTTGCTTTGTGCTATTGTTGGATATATTATTGCTGCAGTTGTTATCAATAATGCAAAGGTTGCAAATCTTACTGCTCTTGATGACATTTCTTATACTCTTACAGAAAGCTCTGCTTCTTTGGAAGAAAGTGAGCTTACAGCAAGACGTATTGATGCAGTAGAAAAGCTTGAAGCATACACTTCAAAGGGTGGAATTGTAGGTGCTCGTGCTAATATGTTAAAAGCAGATTTGCTTTATCAGCAGAAAAATTATGCTGAATCTGCAGAAGCATGGAAGGCTACAGCTTCTAAGGCTGCAAAAACTTACATTGAACCTATTGCTTATTATAATCTTGCTGTATGTAATGAAGAACTTGGTCAGAATGAAGAAGCAATTGCTAATTATAAGCTTGCTGCAGATAATAAGGATTTCATTTTGAAAACACATGCTGCTTTCAGCTATGGACGTGCTCTTGAAAGTGCAGGCAAATATGCAGAAGCATTTACAGCTTATTCAGATCTTTATGGTTCAAATCCTGATGATTCTTGGGCTAAGCTTGCAAAAACAAGAATGCTTACTTTGCAGATTGAAGGAAAAGCAGAGTAACCTTTACTATTCTGCATAGTTTTATAAGTATGAAGTTAAAGGCATATCGAACATTAAGAAGAAATATCATTCTTTATGTTGGACTATGCCTTTTATTTTTAACTTCAGGTTGCGGTCTGGATGTTTATTATGTGCTGCCTTCGCCTTATGATACTAATCATGAGCCAAATTATAATTCAAACTACGGTGAAAGTTATTTTGAATTTTTTACAAACGAATCAGGCTTTGAGAATGATGGTGGCCTTAAATTCCAGGGAACTGAAGTTTATTATAAGATTTATAGCAGCTATTCTACCATGACAAGTCAGGTATCAACACTTCAATCTTTAGCAAGCAGTGATGATACCAGTACAACAGCTTCTACAAGGCTTATTACAACTTATACTTATAAACCTTTAGCTGTTAAAGATTCTACAGAATCTCCTTTAATCCCATATAAGGGAACTAATCAAAGAGTTTATATTAGACTTACTGATTATTTAGATATGGAAGAGTTTTCTGCAAAAATACTTGCTGATGATGAATATTTATATGATTCAGAAAGTAAGACTGTTCCTGTAAGAAATATATCTGAGAAAAAAACTTTTAATTTTGGCCGTACTGGAGATAATGATGCAGTTCCTAAAAGTGATGATGAAGATGTAAATTACACAACTGTATCTGAAACAAACAAATGGTATGTAGCAATGTTTGCTGTAGCTGTCGGAGTAGATTACCTTTATACAAGTTATCCAAGTAATATTCTTTACCTGGGTTCTGTTACAATAGATTCAAGTAGTGAGAATAACTAAAAAAAGGACTGTTCTTTGTTTTTGAACAGTCCTCTTGCTTACTAACTTTTTATAAAGAATCTAAAAATCGTAAGAGTCTAAAAGACTTGAATAGTCATCAAGCATATTTGATGACGATTCTGATAACTTTAACGCAGCCTTTGAATATCTGTTTGATAGATCAAGATATTTTTTTGAATCTGCGAGAGTCCATTCATCTACATCTTCCAATTCTTCAATTTTTTCTGTGAATTTTACAGCCTCAAGAGAAAGCTTTGTTAAATCACTAAGTTTTCCTGAATCAGCAGCTTTTTCAGCTTTTGTAACAAAAACCTCATACTCCTTAAAAAAAGAATCAATTGCTTGTCTTTGT